>NZ_JBIDAJ010000076.1:0-1083 GCF_043202395.1 Streptomyces sp. NPDC048197 | reverse complement strand
CTGGTGATCGGTGGCGGCATCCTGGGCATCTCCACCGCCTGGCACGCCGCGCAGGCCGGACTGCGGGTGGCCCTGGTGGACGCCGGCGACTTCGCCGGCGCCACCTCCTCCGCCTCCTCCAAGCTGCTGCACGGCGGTCTGCGCTACCTGCAGACCGGTGCGGTCAAGCTGGTGGCGGAGAACCACTTCGAGCGGCGTGCGGTGTCCCGCGAGGTCGCACCGCACCTCTCCAACCCCCTCACCTTCTACCTGCCGGTCTACAAGGGCGGCCCGCACGGCGCGGCCAAGCTCGGTGCGGGCGTCTTCGCCTACTCCGCGCTGTCCGCGTTCGGCGACGGCGTCGGCCACGTGATATCCGCGGCCAAGGCACAGCGCGACGTGCCGGAGCTGCGCACGGAGAACCTCAAGGCCGTGGCCGTGTACGGCGACGACCAGATGAACGACTCCCGGATGGCGCTGATGACCGTCCGTGCGGCGGTCGCGGCCGGCGCCACGGTCCTCAACCACGCCGAGGTCACCGGTCTGCGCTTCACCCAGGGCCGGGTCACCGGCGCCGAGCTCAAGGACCGTACGGACGGCCAGGAGTTCGGGGTGAGCGCGCGCCTGGTGCTCAACGCCACCGGCCCGTGGGTGGACCACCTGCGCAAGATGGAGGACCCGAACGCGGCCCCCTCCATCCGGCTGTCGAAGGGCGCGCACCTGGTCCTCAAGCGCACCTCCCCCTGGAAGGCGGCGCTGGCCACCCCGATCGACAAGTACCGCATCACCTTCGCCCTCCCCTGGGAGGACATGCTGCTGCTGGGCACCACGGACGAGGAGTTCGAGGGCGACCCGGCGGACGTCGCGGTCAACGACAAGGACGTCACCCAGATCCTGGACGAGGCCGCCTTCTCCATCCGCGACCAGCAGCTGTCCCGCGACCTGATCACGTACTCCTTCGCGGGTCTGCGAGTGCTGCCGGGCGGCCCCGGTGACACCTCCAAGGCCAAGCGCGAGACGGTCGTCACCGAGGGCAGCGGCGGCATGCTGTCGGTGGCCGGCGGCAAGTGGACGACCTTCCGGCACATCGGCCGCACGGTGATG
>NZ_JBIDAJ010000075.1:0-1785 GCF_043202395.1 Streptomyces sp. NPDC048197 | reverse complement strand
GACGCTGTTGGTTAATTCGGGCCCGAGCGTGACGTCGGCCTTCACGACCTGGTTGTGGTCGTGAAGGCCGACGTTGTGTCTGGGGAGGGCGTCCGTGTCGTTGCGTGTCGAGGAGCCGGGGGAGGTCCCGGCCGGAACGGTCCGGGTAGCCAGGAGGGCGTTTCCCAGGGGCAGTCTGGCGATCCGGGTCCGGGACGAGCTGGGTGTGTTGTTCCGGGACGAGGACTTCGCCTCGGTGTTCCCCGGCAGGGGAAAGCCTGCCTGGTCGCCGGGGCGGCTGGCGCTGGTGGTGATCCTCCAGTTCGTGGAAGGACTGACCGACCGGCAGGCCGCGGAGGCGGTCCGGGCCCGTATCGACTGGAAGTACGCCCTCGGCCTCGAACTGGAAGACCCGGGGTTCGATCACTCGGTCCTGTCGGAGTTCCGGGACCGGCTGGTGGGCAGCAATGCGGGCCGGGGCCTGCTGGACGCAATCCTGGCGGCGGCCCAGGAGCGTGGGCTGCTCAAGCGCGGCGGCCGGGCCCGCACCGACTCCACCCATGTGCAGTCGGCGGCCCGTGAGCTTTGCTGGCTGGAGCTGGTCGGCGAGACGCTGCGGTCGGCTCTGAACGCGGTGGCCGCCGCTGCCCCGGCCTGGCTGGCCGGCGTCGTCGCCCCCGAGTGGTTCGAGCACTACGGAACACCGTTGCAGGAGTCGCGTTTCCCCAAGAGCCGCACCAAACGCGTCGAGGTCGGCGAGCGGATCGGTGCGGACGGCATGTTCCTGCTCCAGGCCGCGTGGTCCGGCCAGGCGCCGCCTGAAGTGCGTTCGCTGGATGCGGTGGAGCTCCTGCGCCGGGTGTGGGTGCAGCAGTTCGAGGTGGTCGAGGGGGTGGTGCGGCGCCGCGGCCCAAAAGACGTGCCGCCGGGGGCGATGCGTGTGGTCACCCCGTATGACCCGCAGGCACGGGGCAGCGTCAAACGCGAAATCGTCTGGAACGGATACAAGGTCCACTTCACCGAGACCTGCGAGCCGGACGCCCCGAACCTGATCACGCAGGTGGTCACCACCGCCGCCCCGGTGCCCGACGACCGGATGGCCGCGGTCGTCCACGCCCGCCTCGCCGAGACAGGCCGGCTGCCCTCCGAGCACTGGGTGGACGCCGGATATGTCAGCGCCGGCGCCCTGGCCGCCGCCCGCCGCGACCACAACGTCGCACTTCACGGCCCGCTGCCGGGGAACACCACCGCCCAGGCAACCGGCCCCTACGGACAGGACGCCTTCACCATCGACTGGGAGAAACGGCAGGTCACCTGCCCCAACGGCGTCACCAGCACACAATGGCGCAACGGGCAGTCGCAGCAGGCACTGCCCGTCATCCGGGTCCGCTTCTCCCCGGCCGACTGCCGGCCCTGTCCCGCCCTGCGGGACTGCGTGAGCTCGCCAAAAGCCGAGCGGCGGGAGATCAGCCTGCGTCACCGGGACGAGTACGAAGCGGCCCAGCGGGCCAGAGCCCTGCAACAGACGGATGAGTGGAAGAAGCGCTACCAGGTCCGCGCCGGGATCGAGGGAACCATCTCCCAGGGCGTCCTCGCCTTCGGCCTGCGCAGATCCCGCTACCGCGGCCTGGACAAGACCAGCCTCCAGCACCAGCTGACCGGCGCGGCCATCAACCTCACCCGCATCGACGCCTGGCTCACCTCAACACCCCGAGCCCGCACCCGAACCTCCCACCTGGCAGCACTTCGCCCCACTGGACTACCAGCGGGGCGAAGCAGGCAGGGCCCGAATTAACCAACAGCGTC
>NZ_JBIDAJ010000074.1:0-3194 GCF_043202395.1 Streptomyces sp. NPDC048197 | reverse complement strand
TGGGTGGCTGGTCGTTGCTTGAGAACTGCACAGTGGACGCGAGCATCTGTGGCCAAGTTTTTAAGGGCGCACGGTGGATGCCTTGGCACCAGGAACCGATGAAGGACGTGGGAGGCCGCGATAGGCCCCGGGGAGCTGTCAACCGAGCTTTGATCCGGGGGTGTCCGAATGGGGAAACCCGGCAGTCGTCATGGGCTGTCACCCGCTGCTGAACACATAGGCAGTGTGGAGGGAACGCGGGGAAGTGAAACATCTCAGTACCCGCAGGAAGAGAAAACAACCGTGATTCCGGGAGTAGTGGCGAGCGAAACTGGATGAGGCCAAACCGTATTGGTGTGATACCCGGCAGGGGTTGCCAGTGCGGGGTTGTGGGATCTCTTTTCTGCAGTCTGCCGGCTGTGGGACGAGTCAGAAACCGTTGATGTAGGCGAAGGACATGCGAAAGGTCCGGCGTAGAGGGTAAGACCCCCGTAGCTGAAACGTCAACGGCTCGTTTAAGAGACACCCAAGTAGCACGGGGCCCGAGAAATCCCGTGTGAATCTGGCGGGACCACCCGTTAAGCCTAAATATTCCCTGGTGACCGATAGCGGATAGTACCGTGAGGGAATGGTGAAAAGTACCGCGGGAGCGGAGTGAAATAGTACCTGAAACCGTGTGCCTACAAGCCGTGGGAGCGTCGCGTTGAGTCTTCGGATTCAACGTCGTGACTGCGTGCCTTTTGAAGAATGAGCCTGCGAGTTTGCGGTATGTTGCGAGGTTAACCCGTGTGGGGAAGCCGTAGCGAAAGCGAGTCCGAATAGGGCGTTGAGTAGCGTGCCCAAGACCCGAAGCGGAGTGATCTAGCCATGGGCAGGTTGAAGCGGAGGTAAGACTTCGTGGAGGACCGAACCCACCAGGGTTGAAAACCTGGGGGATGACCTGTGGTTAGGGGTGAAAGGCCAATCAAACTCCGTGATAGCTGGTTCTCCCCGAAATGCATTTAGGTGCAGCGTCGTGTGTTTCTTGCCGGAGGTAGAGCACTGGATAGGCGATGGGCCCTACCGGGTTACTGACCTTAGCCAAACTCCGAATGCCGGTAAGTGAGAGCGCGGCAGTGAGACTGTGGGGGATAAGCTCCATGGTCGAGAGGGAAACAGCCCAGAGCATCGACTAAGGCCCCTAAGCGTGTGCTAAGTGGGAAAGGATGTGGAGTCGCAGAGACAACCAGGAGGTTGGCTTAGAAGCAGCCACCCTTGAAAGAGTGCGTAATAGCTCACTGGTCAAGTGATTCCGCGCCGACAATGTAGCGGGGCTCAAGCACACCGCCGAAGTCATGTCATTGCGATATTACCCCCAACGGGGATCGTGATGGGTAGGGGAGCGTCGTGTGCCGGGTGAAGCAGCCGTGGAAACGAGTTGTGGACGGTTCACGAGTGAGAATGCAGGCATGAGTAGCGATACACACGTGGGAAACGTGTGCGCCGATTGACTAAGGGTTCCTGGGTCAAGCTGATCTGCCCAGGGTAAGTCGGGACCTAAGGCGAGGCCGACAGGCGTAGTCGATGGACAACCGGTTGATATTCCGGTACCCGCTTTGAAGCGCCAAACATTGAATCAGGCGATGCTAAGTCCGTGAAGCCGCCCTGAGCTCTTCGGAGCGTAGGGGAGTGGTGGAGCCGACGGACCAGACTTGTAGTAGGTGAGTGATGGGGTGACGCAGGAAGGTAGTCCAGCCCGGGCGGTGGTTGTCCCGGGGTAAGGGTGTAGGCCGAGGGGTAGGCAAATCCGTCCCTCGTTAAGGCTGAGACCTGATGCCGAGCCGATTGTGGTGAAGTGGATGATCCTATGCTGTCGAGAAAAGCCTCTAGCGAGTTTCATGGCGGCCCGTACCCTAAACCGACTCAGGTGGTCAGGTAGAGAATACCGAGGCGTTCGGGTGAACTATGGTTAAGGAACTCGGCAAAATGCCCCCGTAACTTCGGGAGAAGGGGGGCCATTTCCGGTGATGAGACTTGCTCTCTGAGCTGGGGGTGGCCGCAGAGACCAGCGAGAAGCGACTGTTTACTAAAAACACAGGTCCGTGCGAAGCCGTAAGGCGATGTATACGGACTGACGCCTGCCCGGTGCTGGAACGTTAAGGGGACCGGTTAGTCATGATTCGTCGTGGCGAAGCTGAGAACTTAAGCGCCAGTAAACGGCGGTGGTAACTATAACCATCCTAAGGTAGCGAAATTCCTTGTCGGGTAAGTTCCGACCTGCACGAATGGCGTAACGACTTCTCGACTGTCTCAACCATAGGCCCGGTGAAATTGCATTACGAGTAAAGATGCTCGTTTCGCGCAGCAGGACGGAAAGACCCCGGGACCTTTACTATAGCTTGATATTGGTGTTCGGTTCGGCTTGTGTAGGATAGGTGGGAGACTGTGAAGCATCAACGCCAGTTGGTGTGGAGTCATTGTTGAAATACCACTCTGGTCGTGCTGGATGTCTAACCTGGGTCCGTGATCCGGATCAGGGACAGTGTCTGGTGGGTAGTTTAACTGGGGCGGTTGCCTCCTAAAGGGTAACGGAGGCGCCCAAAGGTTCCCTCAGCCTGGTTGGCAATCAGGTGTTGAGTGTAAGTGCACAAGGGAGCTTGACTGTGAGACTGACGGGTCGAGCAGGTACGAAAGTAGGGACTAGTGATCCGGCGGTGGCTTGTGGAAGCGCCGTCGCTCAACGGATAAAAGGTACCCCGGGGATAACAGGCTGATCTTCCCCAAGAGTCCATATCGACGGGATGGTTTGGCACCTCGATGTCGGCTCGTCGCATCCTGGGGCTGGAGTCGGTCCCAAGGGTTGGGCTGTTCGCCCATTAAAGCGGTACGCGAGCTGGGTTTAGAACGTCGTGAGACAGTTCGGTCCCTATCCGCTGTGCGCGTAGGAGTCTTGAGAAGGGCTGTCCCTAGTACGAGAGGACCGGGACGGACGAACCTCTGGTGTGCCAGTTGTCCTGCCAAGGGCATGGCTGGTTGGCTACGTTCGGAAAGGATAACCGCTGAAAGCATCTAAGCGGGAAGCCTGCTTCGAGATGAGGGCTCCCTCCCACTTGATGGGGTAAGGCTCCCAGTAGACGACTGGGTTGATAGGCCAGATATGGAAGCGCCGTAAGGTGTGGAGTTGACTGGTACTAATAGGCCGAGGGCTTGTCCTCAGTTGCTCGCGTCCACTGTGT
>NZ_JBIDAJ010000073.1:0-10126 GCF_043202395.1 Streptomyces sp. NPDC048197 | reverse complement strand
CCACTCGCTACGACAAGACCACCGAGTCCTACCAGGCCGCCGTCACCCTCGCCTCGCTCCTGATGTGGGCGTGACATTTGAAGACATCTCCTAGGTCGAAGCCTCCGTCCGGGAACGGCAGCCGCTGCGCATCGGCCTGCCGCCACACCGCGCCCGGTGCCCGGGCCGACCCGACGGCGACCATGGCCTCGTTCAGATCGGTGGCCGTCACTTCGGCCGACGGCGCCGTCGCAAGCAAGTGGGATGTCAACGCGCCTGTCCCCGCGGCAAGTTCGAGGATACGCCGCGGGTGGAGTGCCGCCGCCTTCGTGGCCAGGTCCTCGGCGAAAGGCCGGAAGACCACCGGCACGAGGTATTGCTCATAGGCCGCCGACATGGATTCGGACCACCGCTGGTCGGCATTGACTCCCGTCACCCGCATGACGATAGTGCCGCGCTCGGTGACCTCTGCCCCGCCGCGCCGCCATGCACACTGGAGCTAGGCCGCTTCTGAGGGGCCGGCCCCTACCCTCGTGGGCGGTCGTCCAGTAGCCCACGAAGGCGCTGACCGCGCCCGCCTAGAAGGAGCCTCTTGGCCGCACCGCGGATGGCAGGTGGTGCGACCGATCACATGATGAGCGTCTGAACGGGTGAGCCACGTGAACTTCTGACACGTTGCCAGAACCCCCGGCCAGGCCGAATCCGTACGGTGGGCGACGTACTGGATCTTCCAGGTGGAAGGGCACGCCATGGGTGCGGACAACAATGTCGGAACCATCCGGTCGATCTACGCGGCCTTCGAACAGGGTGACGTGCCCGCCATCCTGGACACTCTGAGCGAGGACATCGACTGGGCTACGGAAACCAGTTCGACCGTAGCGCCTTGGTACGGAGTGCGTCACGGCAAGGACGAAGTGGCCTCGTTCTTCGAGCAATTCGGCTCGACCATGGAGGTGGAGGAGTTCACCCCCATCACGTTCGCGGTGAGCGACTCCGATGTGCTGACCGTGGTACGCATGCGTGCGCACAACCGCGCTACAGGCAAGCCAGTGGCAATGAACCTGCATCACCAGTTCACTTTCCGCAATGGCAAGATCACATATCACCGCAGCGCCGAGGACACCGCACAGGTCGAGGCCGCCTTCAAGGAATGAGCCGAACACCCGGCATCAGCGATCCACCAGGGCCTACCGGCTTTCCACCATAGTTCGGTGAGCGGCGGGGGCGTCGATGAGCCGGGGTCGCCGGCTGGATGCGCTTTCCGGGGACGGGGCAGGCAGCAGCTTGCTTGCCCAGCAGTCGAAGCCAGAGATCCGGCCCCATGCGGTGCGGTCGTCCGGCCCGGCGCTGCCCAGCCGCACGACCGCACGGCACCGTCACGGCCGGCTGGCCTCTCCTCAGCTCAGAGCGCGATGGGTCGGTGCTTAAGAGCCTCATCGACGATCTGCTCCGCAGACGCATTCTTAAGGGCGTCCGAGGGATGGAAGACCAGGTCACTCACCCGGGGATGCGACACGTTCGCCTCCAGGAGCCGCAGATAGTAGTCGCTCTCCGGGGCGGCCATGAGGAGTCTGCGAACGATCTCGACGAGCTCGTCCTGGGTGATGTCCGCGACCACGGGGCAAGCCGGCCGGGCCGCCTCCCTCGCGAACTCCTCCAGACTTCTGCTGCCGTAGCACTCGGCGAAGTCGAGAGCCTCGTAATCGTGCCCAGTCATCGCATTGAAAGCCGCGATCGCCTCGTCCGCCACCTCCGGGCAGGCTTCCAGCAGGTCAGCGATCCGCTCCACTTCGGTGCACAGCTCATCCAGCCATTGCCGACTCACAGGCGGGGGCAGCAATTCCGGTCTCAAGTCCACAGCCAGATTATGCCCACCGGAACCGGCACGCCCGAGCCATGCTGTGGATGCCGCCACTGCGGTGGGAGCGGCCACCTGCGCCGCACTCACCCTTGTGGTGGCGCCTGGCTCGCGGATCTGCTGCAGCGGTGCTGAGGCGCGAGCCAGACTTTCGGAGTTCGGCGGTCTGCGGATGTCGAGAACGTGCCACCTGCTCCGTCCCAGGGACATCAGCGGCCACCAGCGGCCGCACGAAGAAGAAGGAGAAATCAGCATGGCGATTCAGCGGATGGACAACGTCGGCATCGTCGTCGAGGACATGGATGCCGCCATCGCATTCTTCGTGGAACTCGGTATGGAGCTGGAGGGCAGGGCCGAGGTCGAGGGCCTCTTCGCGGACCAGTGCACCGGACTCGACGGCGTCCGCTGTGACATCGCGATGGTCCGGACCCCGGACGGCCACAGCCGGATCGAGCTGGCGAAGTACCGCAGTCCCGCGGCAATCAGCGGCGGGCCGCGTAACCGGCCGCACAACATTCTGGGCACGCACCGCGTCATGTTCGCCGTCGACGACATCGAGGACACCGTTGCCCGCCTGCGCCCTCACGGCGCCGAACTCGTCGGCGAGATCGCCCGGTTCGAGGACAGCTACCTGCTCTGCTACCTCCGCGGCCCGGCGGGCATCATCGTGGGACTGGCCGAGCAACTGCGCTGAGAAGGAGGAACCGAAACATCCAGCCGAACGAGATCATCGAGTTCTGAACGACCCGATCAGCCAGGAGCTGCTGGCCCGTGACCTGGCCCGCCTGGCCTACGTCGCCAGGGACGGAATCCCGCGCAACATAGCGCCGCCTTCACCTGGATCGGGTCGCACATCGTCATGTGTACGACGAAGAACACACCCGAACTCCCACTGCACCGAGGGTGGCTGCCTTGCGCGGCAGCTGTCGATGATGCCTGGCGCCCTCACACTCGCCAAGGGAGCACTCACCGAAGACCAACACTGAGGGGATACCAAATCCTCCGGGCGATCTCCCGGCCCTCCGCCAGCAGCTGGCGGACGATCTCTGCCATGTTCAGGGCATTGTGGAAGACGACCGCTTATCTGGACCAGTGGCTGCAGAGCGTTGTGCCGGCAGACACTCAGAGTCCGAACGCTGTGGTCACCTGCTCTCCGAGTTCATCTTCGGTCATCGTGGTGTCGACCTGAATGGTGCGTAGTCGGAGACGCTCAGCTTCCTCTTGAAGGCGTCTTGTGAACATGCAGTCACGTTCGGCAATATTGCGGCCAGCCTTTGCTGGATCACTGGTCTTCCATACGAATCCTTCCCCTGGTGTGGCCCGACTCTGGATGGCGGCCTGGCGGAAATCAGGTGTGGGAAGGAGCCAGACGGCGTGCTCAGGAGCAGCAAGGAGAGGTTTCACGAGGTGCGGCAGCAGCCGGAAGCCCTCGACGATGACGCACGTCTCCTGCGGCAGGCGAAGAAGATCTTCGATGATCAAACCGAAGCCCTCACCTCGAAACCAATGGAATGTCTCAAGCATGATTCCCGGGGACCGGTTCACCCATCGCTCGTCCATATCCATGGCGATGAACTCGTGCAGGAAAGGGGCCTCCTCGGCCGTGGTTCGTCCGGCGTGATCCCGCATCACGTCATCGGTCGCGTAGAGGCGCCAACCGTAACGGTCGGCAAGTCGGCGGGCGATCGTCGACTTGCCTGCCCCGCTCCCGCCGCCAATCCAGTAAACGTGCCGCAGTCGTGCCGGAAGCTCTGCGGCATCGGCCACCTCTCCATACTGTCCGGGCTGCATCCTTCTCCTGTCCAATGGGACGACCAAGGCAAGCATCATTGTGATCGCCGTCAGGAGAAAGCTCACCAGCATCTGGACAACCGTCCGGCGGATGCGTCGTGTGCGGTGCTATGCATAGGAGTGGGTTGTCGACGTGGGCGACGGGAAGGGAGGCCCGCGGCAGCGGCTCAGGGGCGGTCGCGCCGCTGCAGGTCGCCGTAGGTTTCACGGCGCACCACGGCCCGCGCCTCGCCGTCGCGGCAGAAGACGACGGGCGGCCGCAGCGCGCCGTTGTAGTTGTTGCTCAGCGAGAAGCAGTACGCACCGGTGACCGGCACGGCGATCAGGTCGCCGGGACGGGGGTCACGCAGCGGTACGCCGGCACTGAGTACGTCGCCGGACTCGCAGTGCCGGCCCACCAGGTGGTACGGCTCGCCGCCGCCCACCCGGGTGGCGACCGTGGCCTCGAAGCGCTGTCCGTACAGCGGGACTTCGAGGTTGTCGCCCATACCACCGTCGACTGCGACGAAGGTCGGCTTCCCACGTTTGACGGTGACCGCCCGGTAGAGCGTTACCCCGGCCTCGGCCACCATCGACCGGCCGGGCTCGATGATGAGCTGTGCGTCGGCGGGCAGGCTCCGGTGGGCCGCGGCCACCAGGGTGTCCAAATACTCCCCGATGGTGGGCGGGCGGTCCTCGTAGGTGTAGCGGGTGCCGAGGCCGCCACCGAGGTCGTAGACGGCGAAGGTGCCGAGGCCCGCCACGGCCTCCACCGCGCGGGCGAACGGCTCGGTGTCGAGGATCTGGGATCCGATGTGGACGTGCACCCCGTCCAGGCGCAGCCGGCTGCCGGCCTGCAGCCGGGCGATCGCCTCCCGGGCCTGCGGCAGGGTCAGGCCGAACTTCGAGCCCTCCTGCCCGGTGGACACCGCGGCATGGGTGTCCGGGCGGATACCGGGTGTCACACGCACGAGGACGGGCTGCTCGTCGGTCACGAGCCGTTCCAACCGGTCGATGTCGTCGAAGTTGTCGATCACGATGAGTCCGGCTCCGGCCTCCACCGCCATCCGCAGTTCTTCCTCGGTCTTGGCGTTGCCGTGGACCACCAGCGAGGCGGGGTCGACTCCCCCTGCCAGGGCCAGGGCCAGTTCGCCGCCGCCCGCGACGTCGATGCTCAGCCCCTCCTCGGCCAGCAGGCGGTACACCGCCGTGCAGGGAAATGCCTTGGAGGCGAACGCCACCCGGGAGTTGGCCCACCGGGCGGCGAGCCCGTCGGCGTAGCAGCGGGCGCGGGACCGCAGCGCGGCCTCGTCGACGACCAGTGCCGGCGTGCCGAAGCGGGCCGCGAGGTCGGTCACCGCGCAGCCACCGATCACCAGCTCTCCGTCCTGGCCGAGCACCGTGCCTGGCGGGAACAGTCCGAGCAGTGCCTCGTGGGAGGCAGCGGCGTCGGTCTGGGACTTCCCAGCGGTAGCTGGGCGAGCGACCGGAATGGCCATGGAATTCCTCCGTGCTTGCCGTGTGGCCGGTCCCGCCCTCCGGGCCGGCCGCATCATGTTCCAGTCCACGCACCGGGTCACGCCTTGTCGTGATCGCCTAGGGTCAGGGCATGGTTCCGTCAGAAATGACAAGCTCACACGCCGGAAGCGGCGACGGGGCCGGTGAGGAACTCTTCGCGCTCGCCGACGCCATCGCCGCGGTCATCGGTGGATCGGTGGCCATCGAGGACCTGGAAACCCGGGTCCTCGCCTACTCGACGCGGCCGGGACAGGCCATCGACGAACTGCGCCGCCAGGGCATCCTCGGCCGACGGGTCCCCGAACAGCCCGGCCCACAGGCCGAACGGCAACTCCGCCAGTACCGGCAGGTGCTCACCGCACCCGGTGTCCTACGAATGCCTGGGCTGGCCGACGGCGAACTGCCGCGCGTCGCGGTCGCCATGCGCGCCGGAGACCTCCCCCTCGGCACCATCTGGGCGATCGAGGGCCGGAGCCCACTCGACGCGGGCGGTGAGCGGGCGCTGCTGGACGGCGCCCGGACCGCCGCACTGCACATGCTGCGCCGCCGCAGCGCCACCGCCTTGGAGCTGCACGCCCGGGAACAGGCACTCCGGGCCGGCCTGGACGGCACCGCCCCCGCGACGGACACCGCCTACCGGCTCGGCATCCCGGCGAACACGCCTTTCACCCTCCTCGGCTTCGCCCCCGTCGGCGTCGCTCCGGACGCCGGCACACTGCTGACCCGTCTGGGAGCCGAGCTCGGTCGGCACTGGGCCGCGGTACGCCCCTCCGCCGCCGTCTGCACCGGCCCGCGCAGCGTGTACACCCTGCTGCCGGACGCCGACCCCGACTCGGCCCGCCGACTGGCAGCACAGGCCCTCGCCGCGGCCTCCCGTCGCGGCGCGCACCCACTGCGCGCCGCCCTCAGCCGGCCCGCCACGCTCCTGACCGAGCTGCCCGAGCTACGCTCGGAGGTAGCTGACGTGCTACGGGTGACCACCGCCGACCCCAAGGCGCCGGACGTCGCCGCACTGACCGATGTCCATGCCCGAGTGCTCCTCGCTCACCTGTCGGACGAGCTCGCCCAGCGGCCCCGGCTGCGCCACCCGGGCGTCGAGGCCATGCTCGCCCACGACCGAACCCACGGCACGCACTACGCCGCCTCGGTCGCCGCCTGGCTTGACGCGGTCGGCAATGTAGGCGGAGCGGCCCGCCGGCTGACAGTGCATCAGAACACCCTCAAGTACCGGCTGCGCCGCGCCCGCGAGCTGTTCGCCCTCCACCTGGACCAGCCGGACGACCGCCTCTCCTGCTGGCTACAGCTACGCGCCGACGCCATCCGCCGCTGAGCGCCCGAGTGCCCGATCGCCCGATCGCCCGATCGCCAGCCCATGGAAGAGAAGCCACAGCCTCATCGGCATCGGGATCAGCTGGTTGGCGACGCGGACCACGACCACGCTCCCCACAGTTCGGCGAGCTTCACCTGGTCCGCCCCGCGGTCCCGGCCACGCTGGCGCATGCATCGCAGGGCGTCGTCGCCGGGCGTCGTCGCCGGGTGGGCATCGGCGACGACGCCGTACGGGCTGATTGGGGCGTCGGCGCTATGGAAGGGCCATGGTTGGCATCGAGCAGCGGGCTCTTATCGAGGTCGATGGCGAAATGTAACTGGTAACTGGGCGTGCTGGTCGGCCAGTTGAGCGCGGGGGCGGGCGGGGCGGCACGGATCGCAAGCGCGCAGATCACGCTGCGGTGACGGCCGCCCAGGTTCCGCTCTGCTCACGGCGATGCTCGGGCTTACCGCCGCCTTGGCTGATCAGTCCTCCAGAGCTACCGCGATACGTTCGAGATCGGTGAGGAGCGCCGCGATGCGCTGGGGTGGGATCGCCTCGACCATGCGCTGTTCGACGGCGTACACAGCGTCCTGGACCGTGGTGAGACGTGCCTGGCCCTCTTCGGTAAGGCGAGCGGGCCGGGCCCGGCCGTGATCGGCGGTGGCGGGGCGGGTGATCAGCCCTGCTTCCTGCAGGCCCCGCAGCACGACGTTCCCGGACTGTCGGGTGACGAACGTCGCGCGGGCGAGGTCGGCGTTCGACATGCCGGGGTGCTGGGCCAGGAGTTCGAGGGTGGCGTACTGCGGCACGGTCAGCCCGTGCTCGCGCAGCACTTTGTCCATGGCGCCGCGCAGGGCGGCCTGGGCGCGTTTGAGCAGGTACCCCACATGGTGGGTGACATCGTCCGCCGGGCGAAACGGCTCCGTCGACACGCTTTCCTTCATGTCAGCATTTTGACACGAGGGACGCGACTCCCTAACCTCACATGTCAAAGTCCTGACATCGAAGAGTGAGGGAAGCTCATGCCTGTTGCCATCGACGGCCCAGACTTCATCGCCCTGCAGGTCCACGACGTGGAAGCCGCCGCGGCCTTCTGCGAGCAGCACCTGGGTCTGCGTCGAGCCGCGGTCTCACCCCCGCATGCGATCGTGTTCGACACCGAGCCGATCCCGTTCGCCGTCCGCGCGCTCCTCCCGGGCGTCAGCCTCGCCGACACCGCACGGCCGGGCCTCGGCATGGTGCTCTGGTTCCGCACCCCCGACGCCCGTCAGCTCCACGACCAGCTGGTTGCCGCCGGGATCAAGATCGTCGAACCGATGACGGACAGCCCCTTCGGGCCGAAGTTCTCCTTCGAGGGCCCGGAAGGCTACATACTCACCGCGCACGGAGGCTGATCGAAACCATCACCCTTCGCGGGGTGACTTTTCGCGCCGGATGGCGCCGGCACCGCGAGTAGCCCCGAACCCTCGGCACACGCGCCTGATGTCGTGCCGCTCACTCAGGCGCCACCTGGCGCGAAAAGTCGCACGAGGCACCCACGGCATCAGGCGCCATCCGTTCTGCCCACTCACGCTGGGGGACGGCGTGCTCCATGCAGCCTGCTCGATGTCCTTCTTGAACTCCGGGTCCAGGGTCTCCGGGATTTGTCGAAGGTGTCGGGAAGGACATCGAGCAGGCCCCCGACCTGTTCTCCCTGTTCTACCTGTTCGCCGGTCCTGCCCCATAGCAACACCTGGCACCTCCACTGTGGCGACACCTCGGGACGGTGGCGGAGATGATGCACGAGTGTGGGCACCAGGCAGTGGGCCGCCTCTGCGCGAGGTGCTCCTGGAGCCAGTCGACCGGGCGCCGCTGGCTGAAGCCGCATGTGGCGGCCTCTTGTTCCAGAGCGAGGAGCTGATCGGTGTCGACAGCTCGGACGGTGCGGGGAAGAACTTGGGACATGCCGAGAGGATGGCAGGCGTGTGCCTTGCCACTGCTCAAGGGCTGGATACGAAACCAGTGGAAAGGTCCAGCTCGAAGGGTGAACCAGGGTGCGTCGGTCGCCATCCTCGGACCAGGGCGATGCGGATGTGGTTCGCGACGTCAGCAGGCCGGACCGGGGCGGCTTGTCTGCTGAGCCAGTTACTGGTGTGGGGTTGATCAGTGGTGACCACCAGAATTGCCCCGTGTTGCTCAGCGCGCTCGGCGGCGTAGGTGCAAGGCGACCAGCACAGTGCCTGACGGTAGGTCGGCCGCCGACGGAGTCGCCACCGGTAGGTCACCCCGTCCACGACGATGCGCCGGCTCCCCTTGTTCCCCAGTGCCACTGCCCCTCCTCGGCTCTGGGTGGAGGTTAGCGCCCTGGTGCTGTCGACTGTCGGGCATTTTGATCACAATGGACTGCGGAGGCGGTCTTCCGGATGGCGACGGCCATGCATTTGCGCATTTGCCGAAGGGAGTCCGGTTCATGGCTCTGCCATGTGCAGCGCGCTCAAGCAAGGGGTGGCCGAGGTCCCTCTGTAGCCTGGCGTCCCTGTACGTCGGGGGGAGCTAACCGTGGAGAACATCCTGTCCGTGGCCATCGGGGCCGCTATCGGCCTCATAGGGGTGGTATTTGGTTCGTGGTTCACCGCGCGCCGACAGGACCGCATGTGGCTCCGCGAACAGAAGCTCAAAGCCGGGATCGGCTTCAACACGGCCGTAGTTCAGCTACTGGACTACCTGAAGGAAACACAGCTGAGTGACGACGGTCCCGGAGCCAACGAGTTGGCGAACCGGCTGCAGGAAGCACGCTCAGCCCTCTACCTGCTCTGCTCCAGCGACACCGTCGATCTCGCCGATGCTCTCGCGCATCGGGTCTGGAGCACCCGGCCCACCGACGGCAGGGACGACCGCCGGGCCGAGTTCCGAGAGACGTTGGACCTCCTGCGTCGCTTCACCCACCAGCTCCGGCAAGAGATCGCCAGATCGTAAAGGGCGCCGACCTCGGCGGCAGCCGCCCCGCTCGATGGCGCCGGGACCCAGGTTCGCTGCCGAAGGCAGGCCCGGACGACGGGCCTTCGTCTCCGGCAAGAAGAAGCGCAACACCATCAAGACCACCCGGTCTTCGCGCGGCATCGCCACCCGAAGGCCCCGCCTGCTCGGGCTCAGGCTGATCAGAAGCGCACTCTGCGATCTCGGATAAGAGGGGCTGGGACAGGCATCGATCGCCGACCAGTTCCCCCACACCGCAGGTCCCCGCCCCGCGTCCGCATCCCCGGCCATCCCTGGACCGGCTCGAAGAACGCCGCCGCAAGCGCCTGGCCCCACTACGTCGACCGGCCCGCGGGCCTCCCACCCACTCCAGCCGAGCGCGCTCACCTCGTTTTGTTCCCCACCGACATCCTCAATCCCGACGGCCGCCGCGTCCTGTCCTACGCCTGGCCCCATACCGGATTCCGTCCCATACCGGATTCCGCGCCTGGACCGCCGATCTCGACCTCGGCGCTGGTCACCCGACTGCTGCGGCACGGCACGAACCTGACCCACATCCGCCGTTACCTCGGCCACGTCTCCGAGGAGGCCGCGGGCACCGCACCGCGCCGCCATCAACCGCCAAGGTCTGAGCCTCCTCCTAGGAGATGTCTTCAAATGTCACGCCCACATCAGGAGCGAGGCGAGGGTGACGGCGGCCTGGTAGGACTCGGTGGTCTTGTCGTAGCGAGTGG
>NZ_JBIDAJ010000072.1:0-10644 GCF_043202395.1 Streptomyces sp. NPDC048197 | reverse complement strand
CGATCCCCGCAACTACCTGGCCTTTCTCGGACTCGCCGCAGCCCTCTGCTGCTACAAACGCCTGATCCGCCTCACCACATAGGACACGGTCTTAGCGCAGCACCGACACGGGCCGGTATCACCGCTTACAAGCGGTCGAGTTCAATCTTGCCGGAGTGGCCGAGATTCACCGCGTCGAGAGGCTCTGCAGGCGTGAGCCGGGACTCGGTGTTTCACTGCCCGGGCAACGGGGAGCAGTGCAGAACGTAGAACAGACCCTATGCACCTGAACGGCCATCAAAGGGGAGATTTCATGCGTAGCAAGAATCCGGCACGGTTAACGGCCGCCGCTGTTGGCCTGCTCGCCTTTGCCAGTGCGCCAGCAGCTGGTGCCGCCACCCTGCCGACCGCAGAGCAGGCGAGCCGGGTAGCCCTGGGCGGGCAGAGCGTGCAGGTTCAGAAGTGCTACCACTATAGGACCGAGATCAAGCTGGCCAGGCGCAGTGGCCCGGGCCGGTCGTACCACTTCAAGGGGTGGTTGGCGAAGAACAAGCGGATTTGCATCAACAAGGGCGTGAACGGCGGCTCCTACCGCATCTGTGATGGCGGACGGACCTGGGCGCACATCGCCGGCACCAGGAGCTGGGTAGCCGCTCGGTGCCTGGCCTGGGACGAGTAAGGCCGGCCGTCAACGTGTGACAGCTGGCACCCCGGCGGCTGCCGGGGCCTCGCCTATGCCTCTGTGCCTGGTGAGGGTCAAGCGGTAGATAGCGGAAAGCCGCCGTCGGGAGGTGCGCCGCTGATCGCGGTGCGTAGTCGGTTGAACTCGTGGGCTACCTCGTACGGCCCGTCCTCTTCGAGGCCGCCGCCTCCGGTGGACCGTTCATGCGGGGCTCCGGCGGCGGCGAAGCTCAGGTGCGGCGGGAGGTGAGGTCATGGCAGGCGCCACGGCCGAAATGGGCTTGGCGACGCGAGGGTGACTTCGGGATCGGGCGGCGTCGATACGGGCCGCAGGCGGGACGGAGCCGGACGGAGGGCGAGGGCAGGGCAGTTCGGACTGGTTGCCGGTGGCGATTTGCCAGCGTTGGCGGACTTCATCCAGCGGCTCCAGGGCGTGGAGGGTGTACCCGATCGTCGTCCAGGCGCCAGCGACCCGTCGTCGGTCAGCGCACGTATCTGCCGGGCCGAGGCTGCTGCCGTCCGTACGAGGGAGGCTCGCACGACCTGCTCGCCGACGTACTCCGCAGACCCTGCGAACGCTGATGGGTCGCAGATCCGCAGCACGCGTTCGGCATCGAGGGTTCGGTCGGCCAAGGCGCCGCGGCGTTGGGTCTCCCACAGCACGGTCAGCTGGTCGATGGGCTCGCCCCGGTGGTGGAGCGCTCCCAGGCATCGGTAGATCTGCTGATGGCCGGCATCGGCGAAATCGCCGGGGTGGAGCCAGCTCACGACTTCGTCCAGCTTCTGAGGACGCGCACTGAGGCAGCCGAGGAGAAACTCCTCATCGGCCAGGAGCCTTTCATCCACCGGCTGAGGATGAGCAGGAGGGGGCGGTACCGATGGCGGGGGTGCAAGAGGCCAGGGCTCGCTGTCCCAGCGGCGTGCGAGATCGGCCAGCACGTCGGACAGGACTTGGGCGTGGTGCACCGTCTCCTCGGCGCCACCGTGGATGGCGTCGGCGCGGGCGGCCTGCTGCAGTCGTGTGGCGTGCTGGGCGACACTGCGGTGGATGGCGCCCTCCAGCACCATGCGTCCGTAGACCGCTGAGTGCTCAGGCCGTGGACAGGCTGACACCAGCGAATGCGCGTAGGAGGCGGTGAGCCCCCGGATGTGCTTGCTCGCCTCGGCGACCGTGTCGGTCATCCACGACATGGGCACGGGGCTGCCTGCGCCCTGCGGTTTGGCAGCCGGGTGGTCGTCGGCTCGGAGCTTGAGCATTGCGGCGTAGATCGCAGTGTGTGCCGGACGGGAGAAGTGCTCCGGCCGAAGCCAGGGCGAAAGGCGGTCAAGCTGGACGGGAGCCAGGAAGACCGCTCCAAGGACGGCCTGCTCGGCGTGGACGAGGGGCGTCACCGTCGGGCCTCGCGTACGGAGGTGTCGCCTCCGTTGTGCAGATCAGTGACGGCGCGGTTGGCGGCGGCCATATCGGTGGCGAGGCAGTCCAGTTCGCGCGTGAAGGCGCGGTCGGAGGCGAGCACGGCTCCGGACGACGATACGAGCCACCAATGGCCGCCGCGACGTACGACGGGAGCGTCGGCCAGCCGCTCAGAGGGGCTGAGCGAAGCCCAGGACGGTGCGGGGTGTGGCATGGGAGAGCACCTCGTGAGGAAATGCCAGGAAGCAGATCGGGCGGGCGGCGCGGCGCGGGGGCCGAGCCGCGCGGTCTCACCCGGGTGTGGAGTTGCGCGGGGCCGGTCATGCCGCAGCACCCAAGTCGTTCTGGCGCAGCACCTTGGCGGCAGCGCGTTCGCTGATCGCGGCCGTGGACTTGGCGGACGCGGCGCCCAATTTCTTGGCGTCGCGACCCTTGTACCAGGGCTTGAGGTCGATGCGTGCGAGGCGGATACCGGTGGCCATCAGCACGGCGGTGCCCTTGGGCATGGCGCGGAGCACGTCCAGCGGGAGCACGCGCTCCTGGCGCATCGAGACCGAGGTGGACTTGCCCGACTCGCCGGTGGAGACCGAGACCGTGCGCACGTCGTGCTCACCGCCCAGACGCGAGATCTTGTCGGCGAAGTCGGCGTCGTCCATGCCCGAGCCGATCACCTTGATCGTCGCGGCGGAGAGCAGCGCGTCCATGCCGGACTGGCCCCAGACCCTTACGCCCTGCTGGTAGGACTGCAGGATCGTTATCGGGATGACGCCGCGGGAGCCGAGATGCGAGTACAGGTCCGGCAGGTCGGCGATCTTGCAAACGTTGGCGGCCTCGTCCAGGATCGCCAGCAGCGGAGTATCCAGACGCCCGCCGTCGCGTTCGGCCTGGATGACGGCGGTGCGCATGACGGCGTCGGCGGCTGCGGCGATGATCGCCGAGGCGGAGCCGCCGCCGTCCTTCGACAGCAGGTACAAGGTGTCCTTGCTGGTCGCGAACGCTTCCGGCTTGAACTCCCACATGTTCTCCGGGCTGTTGGGCGGGGTGACCCAGGCGGCGATGCCGGGGTCGAGGAGGCAGCTGGCGTACTGCCGGGCGGTTTCGAATATGCCGTCGCGGGTTTCGACGGCGCCGGCCACGGTGCCCTGGAGCTGCGCGGCGACCGCGTCGAAGCCGGCGTCTTGGAGCAGGTCAATGGCCGTGCGGTCGGCTGGCGAGGCCAGCCAGGTCAGGACATCAGTGATGGGACGTCGGGCGTGGGCGGCGGCCAGGAAGAAGGCGGTGAGGGTGTTGGCGGCGGCTGTGGACCAGAAGTCGCCGGCGCTGGATTCGTCGACGGAGGCGGTGACGAAGTGGCCGGCGAGCCGGCGGGCTGCGGCGAGATCGCGGGCGTCGGCGAGGATGTCCCACCACATGGTCTGTGGAGCGTGGGCGATCTGCTGTGGATCCAGCGTCCACACCGTCCCGACCTCGGCGCGTGCGTTGATGGTTGCGGTGTAGGCGTCGCGTGCCGCCTTGTTGGAGGTCAGCAGTACGGGGCCGGGGGCGCGCAGGATCGCGGGTATGGCCAGGCCGGAGGTTTTGCCGGAGCGGGGGGCCATGATCGCCAGGATCACGTCCTCCCAGGAAGAGCGGAGTTCGTCCTTGCCTGGTTTGAAGGTGCCCAGCAGGACGCCCCTGTCGTCCGGCGCGATGTCCTTGGGCCTTTTGTTCGCCAGGCTGGGGCGCAGGTCGATGGCCTTGGCAGCGATCTGCTTGGCGAGGAGAGGCTCCAGGTCACGTCGGGTGGCCAGTCCCGATGGGCTGTTGCGGTAGCGCAGCCAGACCTTCGCGGCGACGACGGCGGTGACTGTGAGGACGAGGACGGGCAGGACGTAGCAGCCGGTGATCAGGGCGGGCGGCGGCAGATGAGGCCAGACCCGATCTGGGTGGAGCAACGTTTCTTCAGGGTGGTAGGCGGCCCATGGGTCTGATCCTGCGGTGGCGTTGGTGAGGTTGCCGAACAGCCAGGCCAGTGAGCCTCCTGCCATGCCGAGGCCGGCGATGGCGAGCAGGAGGTAGAGGAGGAGATCGGTACCGGTGGTGGTTGAGGGAGTGCTGGTGCGTAGGGACGACAAGGCGAGTTCCAGGGGTGCGCGGCGCGATGAGGAACGGCGGGGCGGCACGTTGTTCTGGTGATCACGAGGGCTCCTGGAAGCTGTTGAAGGAGGTGGTTTACGGGCGGAGGGAGTTGGAGATCCGCGGCATCGTGCGCCTGCTGGAGTGGCTGCACGACGGCGGCACTTCCCTCACCGCCTGCACCCAAGATCAGCTCGACGCCTGGATCGCCGACGGATCCTCCCCACGCACCCTCGTACGCGCCTTCCTGCAGTGGACGACCCGCCACGGCCACTCCAAGCCGTTGACTGCGCCGTACTGCACAGGCACCTTCGCTGCCCAGATCGTCGCTCAGGACCAGCGCTGGGCACTGGTACGCCGCCTGGTCGCCGCCACCCAACTGACAACTACCGACCGCGCCGTCGGACTGCTGTTGCTGCTCTTCGCCCAGCCCGCCGCGCGTATTTGCCGCCTCACCACCGAGCACATCATCGACGACGGCCACAGGATCCAACTGCGGCTCGGCCGCCAGCCCGTGGACCTTCCTGCACCGCTGGACGAGCTGATCCGCGACCTGGTACAGCACCGCCACGGCCGCGCACCCCGCATCGCCGGGCCCGAACCGAACTGGCTGTTCCCCGGCACCTACGCCGGACGCCCCCTCGAATCGCACAGCTTGGGACGCCGCCTCAATCGCCTCGGCATCCGGCTCCGGGTAACCCGCAACGCCTCGCTCATGGACATCGCCTCCGAGCTGCCCGCCTACGTCTTCAGTCGACTCCTGGGCTTCTTCAGCCAGTCCACCGCCGACAGCTGGGGTGCCGAGGCCGGCGGCTTCAGCCCTGCTTACGGCGCCGAGGCCGGCAGACGCACTCACGGTCAATGGTTCATGCTTTCCTGAATTCAGAAACACATGTACTGTTGAAGTGTGCTGATACTCGCTGCCGATATCGAAGTGCTGGCGCGATTCGGTCGTGCCCTTGCTGACCCCATCCGCTGCCGCATCCTTCTTGCCCTGCGCCAGGCCCCGGCCTACCCGGCCGACCTCGCCGACACCCTCGAAATCTCCCGCACCCGCCTGTCGAACCACCTCGCGTGCCTGCGCGACTGTGGCCTGGTCGTCACGGTGCCCGACGGTCGCCGTACTCGCTACGAACTCGCCGACGAACGCCTCGGACACGCGCTGGACGACCTCCGCACCGCGGTGGTCGCCGTGGAGGCAGATCGCACCTGCATCGACTCCGACGAGAAGGGCTGCTGCTGAATGACCGCGATCCCCCTCGGCCTGAGCCCGATCCGCCGTGACACGCTGACCCGACGAATACGCCTGCTGGTCGCCGCGACGATCACCTACAACGTGATCGAGGGCATCGTCGCGATCACCGCCGGTACCCTCGCCTCCTCCACCGCCCTGATCGGCTTCGGGCTCGACTCCGTCATTGAGGTCTCCTCCGCCGCAGCAGTCGCCTGGCAGTTCTCCGCCCGCGACCCCGGCACCCGCGAAGCCCGCGAACGACGCACCCTGCGGATTATCGCGGTCTCCTTCTTCGCTCTCGCGCTCTACGTCACCGTCGACTCCGTACGCGCGCTGACCGGAACCGGCGAAGCCGATCATTCGGTGCCCGGTGTCGTCCTCGCCGCGCTGTCCCTGGCGATCATGCCGTTCCTGTCGGTCGCCCAGCGCGAGGCCGGCCGGGAACTCGGCTCCGCGTCCGCCGTGGCCGATTCCAAGCAGACCCTGCTGTGCACCTACCTCTCCGCCATACTTCTGGCCGGCCTGCTGGCCAACCTGCTTCTCGGCTGGGCCTGGGCCGACCCGATCGCCGCCCTCGTCATCGCCGCCGTTGCCATCAAAGAAGGCCGCGATGCCTGGCGGGGCAAGGGCTGCTGCGTGCCCAGCCCCTCCGCTGTGACACCCGCTTCGGAAGAAGGCTCCTGCGGCTGCCGCCCCGGATGCGACTGCTGCTCCTGAGCTGTCCGCAGGCCCGGCATGAACCACCCTGAAGCCACGAAGATCGAACTGCTGGTCGTCCCCGGCTGCCCGAATGCCCGGCCCGCCGCCGACCAGCTCCGCGAGGTGCTCGACGGGCTCGGTCTGCACGACGTGACGTTCCAGACCCGCACCATCACCGACCAGGCCGACCTTGAGGCCGCTCAGTTCACCGGCTCGCCGACGATCCTGATCGACGGCCCTGACCCCTTCGCCGAGTCCGATCGGACGCCGGGGCTGACCTGCCGGATGTACCGGACCCCGGACGGACTGGCCGGTGTCCCCATCCTCGACCAGCTGCGGCAAGCCCTGACCGGCGCTCCTTAGGGCGTACATCGCGTACATGAGCGCATGCGAAGCAGCGAAGACATTCCGCAGGTTCTGATAGCCGGGCCTACCAACAACGGCCACGACAGGAACTCCTTCTTCTGTGCTTCTGGGATCGAAAGGGATGGTCAGCGTGTACGGCGGGGGCTGGGAGGCGCGCCGGTGGAGCGGGGTACTTCTTCCGGGGCCGCGGGAAGGTCGGCTGGGTGCTTCGGTGACGACGCCACGGCCGCACGAGCACGGGCGGTGCGCGTGACAGAGGGGACGTTGTGCCGCTTCGGGAGCGGAACGTCGGCCAGCGGCGGGGCGTCCTTGGGTGTCACATCCGGCATGACCGACAGATCGAGCTGCGCGTCGGCCAACCGGTCGCCGAGGAGGGCGACATGGTGCGCGATGGTGCGCAGGTGCTGGCCCAGTTCCCGGCCGCCCGGGGTATCGAGTCGCTCGCACGAGACGGCGGCAGCGTCGATGAACTCCTCCAGATGGCCGACGGCACCGTGGTGTTCATCGAGGATCTGCTCCAGAACCTCGGCGACGTCGGCCGAGCGACGCAGTTCGTGCAGCTCGCCGGTCAGCGCGGTCAACGACTGCCCAGGCTGCGTTGTACGTGTGGTCACGCCGTCCGGTGTGGGGACGGGTGGCGGCAGCATGATGCGGGGATCGGCGGCGACGGAGAGGCCGGCGTCCTGGAATTCGCGGGAGGCGGCGGCCACGGTCCGGACCGCTGTGTTGTGCGGTGTGCCCTCCGGCAAGAGATAGACGTCCAGGTCCTGGCTATGGCGGAAGTGGTGCTTGCGCAGGATCCCGTCCAGCTGCGGCCGGTCATCCGCTACCGCGGCGCCTACGCCAAGATCGGGGTGGACTCCGAAAGCAACGTCAGGCTCGTAGGGCGGGTTCATCACGAAGACTCCTTCGAGGCAGCGACGTCAGCGGGCGCGGACCGGCTGCGGGGTGGTGGAGGGCTGGCGGTAGGAGACCGTGGCGGCCGGTTGCTGAGGCAGCGTGACGTTTGCGCGGGCGGGGGAGACGGCGATGGCGGCCTGAGGGCGCTGCATCATCGACAGCCTCGGGTCACGACGCTCGTTGCCGGGCAACGCGTAGAAGGCGTCGAACGCGCGCCCGGTGTGATCCAGCCGGGCCTCGACATAGCGCAGGTCGCCCTCCTCTCGGAGCAGCAGGCCCTCGCGGGTACGTACGTCCGTGCCGACCTCGCGCAGCGTGCCCTCATGGTCACGCACCTGGTCGTGCACCACGATCTGAGCAGCTCGTATGTCAGCGTCGAGCGCGCGGGCGGAAGTGAAGGCCGTCTGCACGTCACTGGGCACATTTGTGGCGGAACGATTCTCCAGTCGGCCAAGACTTTGGGTGGTGGTGAGCGGGGTGTGAGGGTTGAGGTTGTAGGCGGCGTCGGGGGTCACCGTGTACTGCGCGGCCCGCAGAGACTGGACCGCCTGTTGTCCACGGCGGGTCCGGTCGCGGTTCGGCTCGATGAGGGCGTAGAGGTTGCTGCCGGGCAGGGGCTCGAAGCCGACACGCCGCAGCATGTGGTCGGCGACGTGGTTGTCGTGCGAAGCCGCTGCCACGACGCCGTAGCGGGCGTGTTGGCTGACGGTGATGTGCGGACGTGTTTCCGCCACGAGAGGTGCACCTCGCAGAGGTTGGGGCCGTGCGAACAACGAGGGTGCGCCCCGAAGACGGGTTTGGTGATGCCGGAAAAATGCGCTAGCGCGAGCGAGGCCGACGGTCGTGCCCCTGCCGGTCGATCGGCCGTGAGGCGGACGGCGTGGCCGGTGCGGCGCTCTTACGGCCGGCCAGCGGCGACAGGACGCCGAAGGGGCCTGTGGCCAAGGGGATGTGGCTATGGGCGCCGTTGGCCTTGGCGGCGTCGATGTAGAGCTGGACGAGCCGACGTGCGGCACGGCGGATGGTGGTCTGCAGAGACGTGGGGACGGATTCCTTCAGATGCTTGGGAGGGGAGGGCGGAGGGAGCCGAAGTGCGGCTTCGGTTTCCTCCGCGGGGTGAGCCCCGCCAGCGGATGCGCTCAGGCGGACATCCGGGCGTCTGTGTCGAACAACTCGCGTTCGCGGGGGTGGAGGAGATGTTGAGTAATGAATGACCTGCCCGCGACCTTCCACAGACCACGCCCCTTGGTGAGGGCGGACACCGCCTGGGTCTCGACGCCGGTCAGCCCCAGCAGGGCGGCGGCGGAGGTGAGTTGGTCGGCTTCCTGGCGGTAGATGATGCGGGTCGAGCAGTCGGTGAGCAGACCCTCGGCTAGCGCCCGGCCCCGGGAACCGGCATCGCCTGCGGTGAGCAGGTCGCTGAGGCGGTGGATCACCATGAGGTTGGCGATGCCGAGGCCCCGGCTGAGCTTCCACTGGCTCTGCATGCGTTCCAGCAGCGCGACGTGCCGCATGACGCGCCATGCCTCGTCGTAGATCACCCAGCGCCGCCCGCCGGTGGGGTCGGCGAGCGCGGACTCCATCCATGCCGAGGCGCAGGTCATGGCCAGGACGAGCGCGGTGTCGTCGCCGGCACCGCCCAGGCGCGACAGATCGATGGACAGCATCGGCGCACTGGGGTCGAAGGCCACGGTACTGGGGGCGTCGAACATCCCGGCCAGGTCACCGTGTACGAGCCTGCGAAGTGCGTGGGCCAGGTCTTCGGCTGCGTGTCCGAGCCGCCCGGTCAGCTCGCCGAGCGCGGAGTCGAGCCGCTCGGGAGAGCCGAGCACGTGCGCCACGTCGCCCAGCAGCGGTGTGGTGCTGTTCGACTCGGCGTGGGCTACAGCCTGGTCGAGCGCCACATCCAAAGCGGTGTGTTCCATCGGGTGCAGATCCCGCCGCAGGACTGTCTTCGCGAGTGAACCGAGAAGAAGCAGGCGCCGCTTGCGGACCTCGTTAGCCCAGTCCTCCTCGCTGACGCCGTGCGGCCTGGCGGGTGCGTCCAGGGGGTTGAGGCGTCCGGGCAGGCCGGGGCCGAGGGCGATGGTCTGGCCGCCCAGCTCCTGAGCGACGACGGTCCACTCGCCCTTCGGGTCGCAGGGGACGTAGATCCGGTAGCCGAAGGCCACGGCTCGCAGGGCGAGGGACTTGGCCAGGGCGGACTTGCCCATGCCGATGATCCCGGCGAGCAGGATGTTCGGATTCGTGAATCCATCGAGACGCCCGTAAAGCGCGAACGGGTCGTACGTAAATGCTGCCTCGGCGTGGACATCGCGGCCGATGTAGATGCCCTGGGCGCCGAGGCCGCCCTCGGCGAGGAACGGATACGCGCCGCTCGCGGTGGCAGTCGTCATCCGGTGGGCGGGGAGCTTGAGACGGCCGCCGCGGGAGGAGTTTGGGCCGGGTCGGCCGGCGGCGGGGTAGGTGGCTCGCAGCTCGGGGTCGATGCCCGGTTCGGCACGGCGGGCTTGGGGACGCGCGGCATGGCGGGCCTGATCGCGGGCGGCGGCGAACTGGTCACGGGCGGCGCGGGCGGTGCGGCGGTCGCTTTTGCGGGGGACAAACAGCGGACTCGCGCTGGCGCGGTCGCGGGTGTGGTGGGACATGACGGTGGTGCTCCAGCAGGTCAGTGGCGGGTCAGGCCGGTGAACGGGTCGCGCAGGTCGGCCGGTGTGTGGTCACGGCGGACGTGTGCGGCGGTGGCCAGGTGGCGCTGGCAGATGGTGAGTTCGGGCGCGCCTTCGGGGCGCCGGGCACGGCACGCTTCCCGCGTGCGGGGTCGGCCGGTGCCGGGGCGGTCGGCTGAGTGGTAGGCGTCGTGGAGGTGCTCGGCGGCCTGCCACAGGCGGATCCGGCAGGCCCGGAGGTGGTCGCCCTCGGCCTCGGCCAGCGGTGTGGTGCGGGCGGTGTGGGTGTCGAGCACGCCGTACAGGGCGGTGAGGTGGGCGTGGAGGGCGTCCAGCTCGGTGCGGTGTGCGGCCATGGGCCCGGCGGGGAGGTTGATTGCCCGGTGGAAGTCGAGCGCCGCGGTGGCGAACGGAACGAAGTCCGAGGCCAGGTCGGGCAGGGGGTCGGTCGTCATGTAGAGGGCCCTTCGGGTGAGCGCGGTGATCGTGCTGGGTGCGCTAGGGGGTGTCTTCAAATGATCTCGGGTGGTGGACCATGGTCGGGTGATACGTCGCCATGAACTATCCGATGCTGAGTGGGAGTTCGT
>NZ_JBIDAJ010000071.1:0-10789 GCF_043202395.1 Streptomyces sp. NPDC048197 | reverse complement strand
GGGACGTAAAGCGACAGCAGTCCCAAACACCGGCCCCGCAGGCCCGTCACCGCACCCACCACAAACCCAGCCCGCCGCAGGCGCAACGGCGAGAAACCACCGCGGCGCCGCAGACAACTACGTACGGGGGCGCCGCAAGGCGCAACGGCGAGAAGCCCCGCGGCGCAGCAGACGGCTACGTGGGAGGCCCCGGCCTAGCCGCCATTCGTGACCCCTTCGACCAGCTCGTCCGCCGCCCGGTACGGATCCGTCTCGCCGGCCACTATCCGCTCGGCCAGCGCCTCCAGCCGGCGGTCGCCGCTCAGGTCGCCGATCCGCTCGCGCAGCGCCGTGACCGCGATCGTCTCGACCTCGTGGGCGGCCCGGGCGCGGCGCCGTTCGGCCAGGACGCCGTGCTCCTCCATCCAGGCCCGGTGCTTCTCCAGCGCCTCGACGACCTCGTCGACGCCCTCGGAGCGGGCGGCGACCGTCTTCACGATGGGCGGCCGCCAGTCCCCGGGCGCCCGGGATTCGCCGAGGCCCAGCATGTGGTTGAGCTCCCGGGCGGTGGCGTCGGCGCCGTCCCGGTCGGCCTTGTTGACCACGTAGACGTCGCCGATCTCCAGGATTCCGGCCTTGGCGGCCTGGATGCCGTCGCCCATGCCGGGCGCGAGCAGCACCACGGAGGTGTCCGCCTGGGAGGCGATCTCCACCTCGGACTGGCCGACCCCGACCGTCTCGACGAGAATCACGTCGCAGCCGGCCCCGTCGAGGACCCGGATGGCCTGCGGAGCGGCCCAGGCCAGTCCGCCCAGATGGCCGCGGGTGGCCATCGAGCGGATGTAGACGCCGGGGTCGGAGGCGTGTTCGCTCATCCGGACCCGGTCGCCGAGCAGCGCGCCGCCGGAGAACGGCGAGGACGGGTCGACGGCGAGCACGCCGACCCGCTTGCCCGTCCTGCGGTACGCGGTGACCAGGGCCGAGGTGGTGGTGGACTTGCCGACGCCCGGTGAGCCGGTCAGCCCGACCACGTAGGCGTTGCCGGTGAGCGGCGCCAGCGCCGCCATCACCTCGCGCAGTTCCGGCGCCGCCCCCTCCACGAGGGAGATCAGCCGGGCCACCGCCCTCGGCCGGCCCTGCCGTGCCTGTTCCACCAGCTGGGGGACGTCCACCATCGCTGCTCGGCTCCTTCGGCTCGCTGATACCCGACTCGGCAGCCCGTACGCACGCGCGTACGGGCTGTCGCTTACTTACCCGGTACGCGGATGATCAGCGCGTCGCCCTGACCGCCGCCACCGCACAGCGCGGCCGCGCCGGTCCCGCCGCCGCGCCGGCGCAATTCCAGGGCCAGGTGCAGCACGATGCGGGCACCGGACATCCCGATCGGGTGACCCAGGGCAATCGCGCCGCCGTTGACATTCACCTTTTCCGGGGAGACCCCCAGATCCTTCATTGACTGCACGGCGACCGCCGCGAACGCCTCGTTGATCTCGATCAGGTCGAGGTCGGCGACGGTCAGGCCCTCCTTGCCCAGGGCGTGGTCGATGGCGTTGGACGGCTGGGACTGCAGCGAGTTGTCGGGGCCGGCGACATTGCCGTGCGCGCCGATCTCCGCGATCCATTCCAGGCCGAGTTCCTGGGCCTTGGCCTTGCTCATCACGACGACGGCGGCCGCGCCGTCCGAGATCTGCGAGGACGTGCCTGCGGTGATCGTGCCGTCCTTGGCGAACGCCGGGCGCAGCTTGCCCAGCGACTCCGCGGTGGTCTCCGCCCGGATGCCCTCGTCCTTGCTGAAGAGGACCGGGTCACCCTTGCGCTGCGGGATCTCCACGGGGGTGATCTCGGCCTCGAAGAGCCCGTTCTTCTGGGCGGCGGCGGCCCGCTGGTGCGAGGCCGCGGCGATCTCGTCCTGCTCCGGACGGGCGATTCCCAGCCGGGTGTTGTGCTTCTCGGTCGACTCGCCCATGGCGATGCCCTCGAACGAGTCGGTCAGGCCGTCGTGGGCCATCGCGTCGAGCATCTCGACGGCGCCGTACTTGTAGCCCTCCCGGGACTTGGGGAGGAGGTGCGGCGCGTTGCTCATGGACTCCTGGCCGCCGGCGACGACGATGTCGAACTCACCCGCACGGATCAGCTGGTCGGCCAGCGCGATCGCGTCCAGTCCGGAGAGGCACACCTTGTTGACGGTGAGCGCGGGGACGTTCATGGGGATGCCGGCCTTGACGGCGGCCTGGCGCGCCGGGATCTGCCCCGCCCCGGCCTGCAGCACCTGGCCCATGATCACGTACTGCACCTGGTCGCCGCCGATGCCCGCCCGGTCCAGCGCCGCCTTGATGGCGAAGCCGCCCAGATCGGCGCCCGAGAAGGTCCGCAGGGATCCGAGGAGCCGCCCCATCGGGGTACGGGCTCCCGCCACGATTACTGAGGTGGTGCCGTTCGTGCCGTTGGTTTCAGACATGCGATGCGGCCTTCCTTTGCAGGGAAGTTAACGAGGGTTCCCGTCAATGTACTGAGCGGTACCCGTCGGGTCACCGGCCAGCAGGTGTGATCGCGCGCACGTTGCGTAACCAGTCGTGAGAGGGGTGCACTGGAACCATGCTGACGCGAATCGACCACATCGGGATCGCCTGTTTCGACCTCGACAAGACTGTCGAGTTCTACCGTGCCACGTACGGCTTCGAGGTGTTCCACACCGAGGTCAACGAGGAGCAGGGTGTCCGGGAGGCCATGCTGAAAATCAACGAGACCTCGGACGGCGGGGCCTCCTACCTCCAGCTCCTGGAGCCCACCCGCGAGGACTCCGCGGTGGGCAAATGGCTGGCCAAGAACGGCGAGGGCGTCCACCACATCGCCTTCGGCACCGCGGACGTCGACGGGGATTCCGACGCCATCCGCGGCAAGGGCGTCCGGGTGCTCTACGACGAGCCCCGGACGGGTTCGATGGGCTCGCGGATCACCTTCCTGCACCCCAAGGACTGCCACGGCGTGCTCACCGAACTCGTCACCGCCGCACCCCCCGCCAGCACGGACCACTGACCTTCACGTTCCCCGGCCGGTAGAGTGCAGCTTCGGCCGGGGTACGGGAGTGGGGCTCGGTCCATACTCTGCCGATGATCTGACACCATTTCTTCGGAGAAGGGTCAGCTCCAACGGGTGCCAGTCGAGTACGACGTGACGTGTACGGGACGAGCGCTGCAGGACCGGAGCCGGCCGCCACCATGACCAGGGGACGGATGGGACCGCGCAGTGCGGGGCAACGAGCGCCAGGAGCGTAAGTGGGCTGAGGACGACCACCTCTCGCAGTTCGAAGCCGAGATGGAGCGGCTGAAGACCGAGCGGGACAAGGCCGTCCAGCACGCCGACGACCTCGGCTACCAGGTCGAGGTGCTGCGCGCCAAGCTGCACGAGGCGCGTCGCAATCTCGCGACCCGTCCTGCCTACGACAACGTCAGCCACCAGGCCGAACAACTGCTGCGCAATGCGCAGATCCAGGCCGATCAGCTGCGGTCGGACGCCGAGCGGGAGCTGCGCGAGGCACGGGCACAGACCCAGCGGCTGCTGCAGGAGCAGGCCGAGCGGCAGGCCCGGCTGGAGGCCGAGCTGCACGCCGAGGCGGTCAGCCGCCGCCAGCGGCTCGACGAGGAGCTCAACGAGCGCCGGCAGACCGTCGAATCGCACGTCAACGAGAACGTCGCCTGGGCCGAACAGCTGCGCGCCCGCACGGAGTCGCAGGCCCGCCGGCTGATGGAGGAGTCCCGGGCGGAGGCCGAAGCGGCCCTGGCGTCCGCGCGCGCCGAGGCCCAGCGGCTGATCGAGCAGTCCCGGGCCAGGCTCGGTTCGGAGGCCGAAGCGGCCCGCGCCGAGGCCGAAGCCCTGCTGCGCCGGGCCCGCACGGACGCCGAGCGGCTGCTGACCGCCGCGTCCAACCAGGCCCAGGAGGCCACGGATCAGGCCGAGCAGCTGCGCACCGCGGCCGGCACGGAGTCGGAGGAGGCGCGCCGTGCGGCCATCGAGCTGACCCGTACCGCCGAGGCCCGGCTGCAGGAGGCGGACACGGCGCTGCGCGAGGCGCGCGCCGAGGCCGAGAAGCTGGTCGAGGAGGCGCAGCAGAGCGCCGGGAAGCGGCTGTCGGCCGCCGAGTCGGAGAACGAACAGCGCACCCGTACGGCCAAGGCGGAGATCGCCCGGCTGGTCGGCGAGGCCACCAAGGAGGCCGAGGCGCTCAAGGCCGAGGCCGAGCAACTGCGGGCCGACGCCCGTACGGAGACCGAGCGGCTGCTCGCCGAGGCGCAGGAGGCCGCCCGGTCGAAGGCGGCGGAGGACTCCGCGGCACAGCTGGCGAAGGCCGCGCGGGCCGCCGAGGAGATGCTGACCAAGGCGTCCGAGGACGCCAAGGCCGCGACCAAGGCCGCCGCCGAGGAGGCCGAGCGGCTGCGCAAGGAGGCCGAGGCCGAGGCCGACCGGCTGCGCGAGGAGGCGCACGACACCGCGGCGCAGCTCAAGGGCGCGGCGAAGGACGACACCAAGGAGTACCGCGCCAAGACCGTCGAACTCCAGGAGGAGGCGCGGCGGCTGCGCGGCGAGGCGGAGCAGCTGCGGGCCGACGCGGTCGCCGAGGGCGAGCGGATCCGCGGCGAGGCCCGGCGCGAGGCGGTCCAGCAGATCGAGGAGGCGGCCGGTACCGCCGAGGAGCTGCTGGCCAAGGCCAAGTCCGATGCGGAGGAGACCCGTTCGGGTGCCGTCGCGGAGAGCGAGCGGGTCCGGACGGAGGCCATCGAGCGGGCATCGGCGCTGCGCCGGCAGGCCGATGACGCGCTGGAGCGGGCGCGTTCGGAGGCCGAACAGCTGCTGCTGGAGGGCACCCAGGCCGCCGAGGAGCTGACGTCGGAGGCCGAGAAGAGCGCCGCGAAGCTGCGCGCGGAGGCCGAGGAGGCCGCCGGCCAGCTGCGCACCGACGCCCAGGCGGAACTGGACCGGCTGCGTACTGAGGCCGAGGAGCGGGTCGCGGCCGCCGAGGAGTCGCTGCGCGAGGCCCGCACGGAGGCCGAACGGCTGCGCCGCGAGACGCAGGAGGAGGCCGCCCGGCTCAAGGCCGAGGCCGCCGAGCGCCGCCGCACGCTCCAGCAGGAGGCCGAGGAGGAGGCCGAGCGGCTGCGTACGGAGGCCGCCGCGGACGCCGCCGCGGCGCGCTCCGAGGGCGAGTCGGTGGCCGTACGGCTGCGCAGCGAGGCGGCGGCCGAGGCCGAACGGCTCAAGTCGGAGGCGCAGGAGACCGCGGACCGGGTGCGCGCGGAGGCCGCGGCCGCCGCGGAGCGCACCGGCGCCGAGGCGGCCGAGGCCCTGGCCGAGGCGCAGGAGGAGGCCGCGCGGCGCCGCCGGGAGGCCGAGCAACTGCTCGGCGAGGCCCGCGAGGAGGCCCACCAGGAGCGCACCGCGGCCCGCGAGCAGAGCGAGGAGCTGCTGGCCTCGGCCCGTACGCGGGTGGCCGAGGCGCAGGAGGAGGCCGAGCGGCTGGTCGAGGAGGCGGACCGGCGGGCCGGCGAGCTGGTGGCGACGGCCGAGCAGACCGCGCAGCAGGTGCGGGACTCGGTCGCGGGGCTGCACGAGCAGGCCGCCGAGGAGATCGCCGGACTGCGGTCGGCGGCCGAACACGCCGCGGAGCGCACGCGGTCGGAGGCCCAGGAGGAGGCCGACCGGGTCCGCAAGGACGCCTACGACGAGCGGGAGCGCGCCTCGGAGGACGCGGCGCGCACCCGGCGCGAGGCACAGGAGGCGTCGGAGGCCGCCAAGACCCTTGCCGAGCGGGCCGTTGCGGAGGCCATCGAGGAGGCCGAGCGGCTGCGCACGGAGGCGGCCGGGGTGCTCGACGAGGCCCGCCGGGACTCCAACGCGGCGCGTACGGAGGCCGCCGAGCAGGCCGACCGGCTGGTCGCGGAGGCGACCGCGCAGGCCGAGAAGCTGGTCACGGACGCCTCGGCGAAGGCGCAAGCGCTGCGGACCGACGCCTCGGACGCGCTGGCGGCCGGCGAGCAGGACGCCGCGCGGGCCCGCGCCGAGGCGCGCGAGGACGCGAACCGGATCCGGTCGGACGCCGCGGAGCAGGCCGACCGCCTGATCACCGAGGCCCGTTCGGAGGCCGAACGGATCGTCACCGAGGCGACCGAGCTGACGTCTTCGGCACAGGACGACGCGGACCGTACGGTCCGGGAGGCGCAGGAGGCCGCCGAGCGGCTGCGCGCGGAGGGCGAGCAGCAGGCGCAGTCCCTGGTGGCCGAGGCGACCGGTACGGCCGAGCGGCTGCGCGCCGAGGCGGCCGAGGTGCTGGAGCAGGCGCGCCGGGACGCCGAGCGCACCGGCGATCAGGCGCGCGCGGACGCCAACAAGGCCCGCGCGGACGCCGCGGAGCAGGCCGACACGCTGGTGTCGGAGGCCGCGACGGAGGCGCAGCGGCTGCGCACCGAGGCGGCGGAGACCACCGCGGACGCCGAGCGGGAGGCGGACCGTACCCGGGCCGACGCCCGCGAGCAGGCGGACCGGATGATCGCCACCGCCACCGCGGAGGCGGACCGGCTGCGGGCCGAGGCGGCCGAGACGGTCACCGCGGCGCAGGAGCACGCCGGCCGTACCCGTAACGAATCGGCCAAAATCAAGGAGGAGGCGGAGGCGGCCGCCGAGCGGCAGCGTACGGAGGCCCAGGAGGAGGCCGACCGGCTGCTCGACGAGGCCCGCAAGGACGCCGCCAAGCGCCGCGGGGACGCCGCGGAGCAGGCCGACCAGCTGATCGCCAAGGCTCAGGAGGAGGCGCTGAAGGTCGCCACCCAGGCCGAGGAGCAGGCCGACACGATGGTCGGGGCGGCCCGCAAGGAGGCCGAGCGGCTGATCGCGGAGGCGACCGCGGACGGCAACGCCCGGGTGGAGAAGTCCCGTACGGACGCCAACGCGCTGCTGGAGGAGGCCCGTGGGGACGCCACCGCCATAAGGGAGCGCGCCGAGGAGCTGCGGCAGCGGATCGAGTCCGAGGTCGAGGAGCTGCACGAGCGGGCCCGCCGGGAGTCGGCGGAGACCATGAAGAACGCCGGCGAGCGGGTCGACAAGCTCATCGCGCAGGCCACCGCGCAGCAGGTGGAGGCCGAGGAGAAGGCCGACCGGATGATGGCGGACGCCAACAGCGAGGCGAGCAAGGTCCGGATCGCGGCGGTCAAGAAGGCCGAGGGCCTGATCAAGGAGGCCGAGAACAAGAAGGCCGCGGCGGTGCGCGACGCGGAGCGGATGCGCGAGGAGGCCCGGGAGGAGGCCGCCCGCATCGTGGACGAGGGCAAGCGCGAGCTGGAGACCCTGGTCCGCCGGCGGGAGGACATCAACACCGAAATCTCCCGCGTCCAGGACGTTCTGGAGGCTTTGGAGTCCTTCGAGACACCCGGTGGAGGGGGCGAAAACAAGGGCAACGGGGTGAAAGCGGGCGCGGGCGCCGGAACAACTCGTTCGAGTGGCAAGCAGTCTGAAGGGTAGCCACTCAAATGAGGGGTCATTCTCCAGATCAAACGGGCAATGACTCGATGACACGCCGTTGTGACCCCTAGGATTCTCCTTATCACCTCACCGGTCTCTTCGACAGGAACCCCATGAGCGACACTTCCTCCCCCTTCGGCTTCGAGCTCGTGCGGCGTGGGTACGACCGCGGTCAGGTGGATGACCGCATCACGAAGCTCGTCGCCGACCGCGACAGCGCGCTGGCCCGCATCACGTCGCTGGAAAAGCGGATCGAGGAACTCCACCTCGAGACGCAGAACGCCCAGGCGCAGGTCAATGACGCCGAACCGTCCTACGCGGGCCTCGGCGCGCGCGTCGAGAAGATCCTCCGGCTTGCCGAGGAGGAGGCCAAGGACCTGCGCGAGGAGGCCCGCCGGGCCGCCGAGCAGCACCGCGAGCTGGCCGAGTCGGCCGCCCAGCAGGTCCGCAATGACGCGGAGGCGTTCGCCGCCGAGCGCAAGGCGAAGGCGGAGGACGAGGGCGCCCGGATCGTCGAGAAGGCCAAGGGTGAGGCGTCCACGCTGCGCGCCGAGGCCCAGAAGGACGCCCAGTCCAAGCGGGAGGAGGCCGACTCCCTCTTCGAGGAGACCCGTGCCAAGGCCGCCCAGGCCGCCGCCGACTTCGAGACCAACCTCGCCAAGCGCCGCGAGCAGTCCGAGCGCGACCTCGCCTCCCGTCAGGCCAAGGCCGAGAAGCGGCTCGCCGAGATCGAGCACCGCGCCGAGCAGCTCCGCCTGGAGGCCGAGAAGCTGCGTACGGACGCCGAGCGCCGGGCCCGCCAGACGGTGGAGACCGCGCAGCGCCAGGCCGAGGACATCGTGGCGGACGCCAACGCCAAGGCGGACCGGATCCGCAGCGAATCCGAGCGTGAGCTGGCGGCGCTGACCAACCGCCGCGACTCCATCAACGCCCAGCTGACCAACGTCCGCGAGATGCTGGCCACGCTGACCGGTGCGGCGGTGGCCGCGGCCGGCGCCCCCGGCGACGACGAGGCGGTCTCCCGCGGCGTCCCGGCCCAGCAGACGCGCTGAACCATCCGTCGGAAGGTTTCGCCAGATTCGACCGAGCCCCCGTACCGCCCTCTGAGGCGGTGGCGGGGGCCCGGTCGTACAGGGGGTCAGCCAGCCGGCCCCGCCCCGGTGGCCGGGCCGTCCAGGCGCGCCTAGCGTGCTGTACATGATCGAGCTTGAGGGGCTGACCAAGCACTACGGCGACAAGGTCGCGGTGGACCACCTCACCTTCACGGTGCGGCCCGGCATCATCACCGGCTTCCTCGGCCCCAACGGCGCGGGCAAGTCGACCACCATGCGGATGATGCTGGATCTCGACAACCCGACGTCGGGCACGGTCCGGATCGACGGCAGGCACTACCGCCAGCTCGAAGACCCCCTGACGTACATCGGCGCACTGCTGGAGGCCAAGGCGGTGCACGGCGGCCGGAGCGCCGCCAACCACCTGCTGTGCCTGGCGCAGAGCAACGGCATCCCGCGCAGCCGGGTCGGCGAGGTGCTCGAAATGGTCGGGCTGAGCTCGGTCGCGAGGAAGCGCGCGAAGGGCTTCTCCCTCGGCATGGGCCAGCGGCTGGGCATCGCCGCCGCCCTGCTCGGCGATCCGCAGGTGCTGCTCTTCGACGAGCCGGTCAACGGCCTCGACCCCGAGGGCATCCACTGGATCCGCAACCTGATGAAGCACCTCGCGGCCCAGGGCCGTACGGTCTTCGTCTCCTCCCACCTGATGAGCGAGATGGCGCTGACCGCCGACCACTTGGTGGTCATCGGCCAGGGCCGGCTGATGGCGGACACGTCCATGAAGGACTTCATCCACCAGAACTCGCGCTCGTACGTCCGGATGCGTTCCCCGGAACAGCAGAAGCTGCTCGACGTGCTGCGCGCCGAGGGCATCCACGCGGTGGCGGCCGGCGGCGGTGCGCTGGAGATCGACGGGGTACCGGCCGAGCGGCTCGGCGAACTCGCCGCCGCCCACCAGCTGACCCTGCACGAGCTGAGCCCCCAGCAGGCGTCCCTGGAGGAGGCGTTCATGCGGCTGACGGCCGGCTCGGTCGAGTACCACGCGCACAACGGCGAGCCGGTGCCGGTGCGGACCGCCGCCGTCCCGGGAACCCCCCAGCCGGCCGGGGCACGGCCGGGCGAGCCGCAGCCGACCGGCTGGGGCGCGGACTGGCAGAAGAAGAGGAGCTGACCCATGGCGGCGGTCGGGCAGGTCATCCGGTCCGAGTGGACCAAGATCAGATCGGTGCGGTCGACGGTGTGGACGCTGGGCATCGCCGTCCTGGTCACCGTCGGGCTGGGCATGCTGATCTGCACCCTGGCCAACCACGACTTCAACTCCATGCCGGCCCGCGACCGGCTGTCGTTCGACGCCACCAACATCAGCTTCGCCGGTATGGGACTGGGTCAGCTCGCGATGATCGTCTTCGGCGTGCTGGTGGTCTCCAACGAGTACAGCACCGGCATGATCCGCGCCTCGCTGGCCGCGGTACCGCAACGCGGCACGTTCCTGTTCTGCAAACTGCTGGTCGCCACCGCGCTGGTCTTCGTCGTCGGCCTGGCCACCAGCTTCGTGACGTTCTTCGCCGGCCAGACGATGCTGGGCGATCTGCGCGCCCACCTCGGCGACCCGGGCGTACTGCGCGCCGTGATCGGCGGCGGCCTCTACATGACCCTGATCGCCCTGTTCTCGATGGCGGTCGCCACGATGCTGCGCAGCCCGATGCTCTCGCTGGGCATCCTGATGCCGTTCTTCTTCCTGATCTCCAACATCCTCGGCAACGTCTCCGCCACCAGGAAGATCGGCCGCTTCCTCCCCGACCAGGCCGGCTCGAAGATCATGCAGGTCGTCCCCCGCGCCGGCGAGGACGTCCCGTACGGACCGTGGGGCGGACTGGGCATCATGATCGCTTGGACGGCGGTGGCACTCGTCGGGGGATACGTCCTGCTGAAACGCCGCGACGCGTGACGCTGCGCTTGGCTGTTCCTCCCACGTAGCTGGCTGTCCCGCCGCGGGGCGCTTTGCGGCGCCGCGTACGTACGTGGCCGTCCCGCCGCGGGGCGCTGCGCTTTGCGGAGCCTCGTACGTACCTAGCCGTCCCACCGCGGGGCTCGCTCACCGTTGCCGCTTTGCGGCGCCGCGTACGTACCTAGCAGTCCCGCCGCGGGGCTCGCTCACCGTTGCGCGCTTTGCGGCGCCGCCCACGTACTCGGCTGCAGCGCCGTGCTCGTTGCTCGCCTTTGCCGCTTTGCGGCGCCGCGTACGTAGCTGG
>NZ_JBIDAJ010000070.1:0-14549 GCF_043202395.1 Streptomyces sp. NPDC048197 | reverse complement strand
AAACGCCCGGTTACATTCCGAACCCGGAAGCTAAGCCTTTCAGCGCCGATGGTACTGCAGGGGGGACCCTGTGGGAGAGTAGGACGCCGCCGAACTAACTTGATGAAAAGCCCCGTGGGAGCCATTGGTTCCCCCGGGGCTTTTCTGCGTTGTCGTGGATCTTGGGACCCGCGGCGCGGGCCGGTCGGGGGGACAGGTAAGGTCAAGGGGCATCGTTGGCACATTTCCCACAGGAGGCCCCCGCGGTGGAGGTCCAGGAGACGCGGGTCCAGACCGATCGCGTCCTCACCATCCCGAATATCCTGAGCATGGCTCGCCTCGTCGGCGTGCCCCTGTTCCTGTGGTTGATCCTGTGGCCTGAATTCGGGGGCCCGAAGGCGGCTGACGGCTGGGCCCTGGTGGTCCTCGCCCTGAGCGGCGTCAGCGACTACCTGGACGGCAAGCTGGCCAGGCGCTGGAATCAGATCAGCAGCCTGGGCCGGATCCTGGACCCGGCGGCCGACCGCCTGTACATCCTGTCCACGCTCGTCGGTCTGACGTGGCGCGACATCCTGCCGATCTGGCTCACCGCGGCCCTGCTGGCGCGCGAACTGATGCTCCTCATCGCGGTGGGAATCCTCGGGCGTCACGGATACGGCCCTCCCCAGGTGAACTTCCTGGGCAAAGCAGCTACGTTCAACTTGATGTATGCCTTCCCGTTGCTCTTGCTGAGCGACGGAGATGGCTGGCTTCACTCACTCGCCGCTGTTTTCGGATGGGCGTTCGCAGGATGGGGTACGGCGCTCTACTGGTGGGCAGGGATCCTCTACGTGGTCCAGGTCCGCCGGCTCATCAGGGCGGACGCCACCGCCGACTGAGCTCTTCGAACCGGCAGGCAGTGCCAGGGCCCGGCGCCCGTAGGTAAGAACAGGAACAGCGGGCGCTCTGGGCGAGTGAAGTCGGCAAGACCGTCGTCTCTCAGAGGAGGACGCTTCCGACATGAAGGCCGTTGTGATGGCCGGCGGCGAAGGAACACGCCTTCGCCCCATGACGTCCAGCATGCCCAAGCCGCTGCTTCCTGTCGCCAACAGGCCGATCATGGAGCATGTACTTCGGCTGCTGAAACGGCACGGTCTCAACGAGACCGTGGTTACCGTGCAATTCCTCGCCTCGCTCGTCAAGAACTATTTCGGTGACGGCGAAGAGCTGGGAATGGAGCTCACCTATGCCAATGAGGAAAAGCCGCTCGGCACCGCCGGCAGTGTGAAGAATGCCGAGGAGGCCCTCAAGGACGACGCCTTCCTCGTCATCTCCGGTGATGCCCTCACCGACTTCGATCTCACCGACCTGATCCGGTTCCACAAGGAAAAGGGCGCGCTCGTCACGGTGTGCCTCACCCGGGTGCCCAACCCCCTCGAGTTCGGTATCACCATCGTCGACGAAGGCGGCCGGGTCGAGCGGTTCCTGGAAAAGCCGACCTGGGGCCAGGTCTTCTCGGACACCGTCAACACCGGTATTTACGTCATGGAGCCCGAGGTCTTCGACTACTTCGAGCCCGATGTGTCCGTCGACTGGTCCGGTGATGTCTTCCCGAAGCTGATGAAGGAAGGCAAGCCGATCTACGGCTATATCGCCGAGGGCTACTGGGAGGACGTCGGCACCCACGAGAGCTACGTCAAGGCCCAGGCCGATGTGCTCGAAGGCAAGGTCGATGTGGAAATCGACGGTTTCGAGATCTCGCCGGGCGTATGGGTGGCCGAGGGCGCCGAGGTGCACCCCGACGCCGTGTTGCGCGGTCCGCTGTACATCGGTGACTACGCCAAGGTCGAGGCCGGGGTGGAGATTCGCGAACACACCGTCGTCGGCTCCAACGTCGTCGTCAAGAGCGGGGCGTTCCTGCACCGGGCCGTGGTGCACGACAACGTCTATCTCGGGCAGCAGAGCAATCTGCGCGGCTGCGTCATCGGCAAGAACACCGATGTCATGCGGGCCGCCCGGATCGAGGACGGCGCGGTCATCGGCGATGAATGCCTCGTCGGTGAGGAATCGATCGTCCAGGGCAATGTGCGGGTCTATCCCTTCAAGACCATCGAGGCCGGTGCCTTCGTCAACACCTCGGTGATCTGGGAATCACGCGGCCAGGCGCATCTGTTCGGCGCGCGCGGCGTGACCGGGATCCTCAATGTGGAGATCACCCCGGAACTCGCCGTGCGGCTCGCCGGCGCGTACGCCACCACCCTGAAGAAGGGGTCCACGGTCACCACCGCCCGCGACCACTCGCGTGGTGCCCGTGCCCTCAAACGGGCGGTGATCTCGGCCCTGCAGGCCAGCGCCATCGACGTACGCGACCTGGAGAACGTCCCGCTGCCGGTCGCCCGCCAGCAGACCGCCCGCGGCAGCGCCGGCGGCATCATGATCCGTACGACGCCGGGCGTGCCCGACTCCGTCGACATCATGTTCTTCGACGAGCGGGGCGCCGACCTTTCGCAGGCCGGGCAGCGCAAGCTGGACCGGGTCTTCGCCCGGCAGGAGTACCGCCGCGCCTTCCCGGGCGAGATCGGCGACCTGGCGTTCCCGGCCAGCGTCTTCGACTCGTACACCGGCTCGCTGCTGCGGTCCCTGGACACCACGGGGATCGCAGAGTCGGGGCTGAAGGTCGTCGTGGACGCCTCCAACGGCAGTGCGGGTCTGGTCCTGCCCAGCCTGCTGGGCCGGCTCGGCGTCGACTCCCTGACCATCAACCCCGGTCTCGACGAGTCCCGGCCCACCGAGACCGCCGACGCCCGGCGCTCCGGTCTCGTCCGGCTCGGCGAGATCGTGGCCTCGGCGCGGGCCGCCTTCGGCGTGCGCTTCGACCCCGTCGGCGAGCGGCTCTCCCTCGTGGACGAACGCGGCCGCATCATCGAGGACGACCGCGCGCTGCTGGTCATGCTGGACCTGATCGCCGCCGAGCGGCGCAGTGGACGGGTCGCGCTGCCGGTGACCACCACCCGTATCGCCGAGCAGGTGGCCGCCTACCACGGCACGCAGGTGGAGTGGACGACGACCTCGCCCGACGACCTGACCCGGGTGGGCCGGGAGGACGGCACGGTCTTCGGCGGCGACGGCATGGGCGGCTTCATCATCCCGGAGTTCAGCAGCGTCTTCGACGGCGCCGCGGCGTTCGTCCGGCTGATCGGCCTCGTCGCCCGCACCCAGCTCACGGTCAGCCAGATCGACGCACGCATCCCGCGGGCCCACGTCCTGCGCCGCGACCTGGCCACCCCCTGGGCGGTCAAGGGCCTGGTCATGCGGCATGTCGTGGAGGCGGCCGGCGACCGCGACGTGGACACCACCGACGGCGTCCGGGTCGTGGAGTCCGACGGCCGCTGGATCCTGGTCCTGCCCGACCCGGCCGAGGCGGTCACGCACCTGTGGGCGGAAGGGCCGGACGACGCCTCCGCCCAGCAGCTGCTGGACGAGTGGTCGGCCGTGGTGGACAGCGCCGGACGCTGATTCGGACCCCACCGGCGCGCCGGGCATCGGCACGCCGGTGGGGCCATTGGGAGACTGCGGAGCCGACGTGCGACGATGTGCGGCATGTCGCAGCAGCGCCCCGATCGGAGCACACCGAACAGACCGGCCGCGCGCCCCGACGCCTCCATGTCGCTGCTGACCAACGTGATGGACCACAGCCTCGACGACGGGTACGCCGAGGCGGCCGCGCGCAAGTCGGAGGCGGGTGTGCGCGGTCTGCCGCGCACCCTGCGGGCGAAGTTGGGCCTCGCGGCCGGTCTGGTGCTGGCCGCGCTCGTGGTGACCGTCGGGGCGGCACAGGCCCGGATATCCGCACCGACGCTCGCCAAGGAGCGTACGGAGCTGATCAACCGCATTCAGAAGGGCACCGGCCAGGCGGACCGGCAGCAGCAGCGGGTCGACGCGCTGCGGGACGACGTCAGCAGGATGCAGCGCGAGGCGCTGAAGCAGCACGGTGGGGGCAAGGCCGAACTGCTCGCCCTGCTGGCCGGTTCGACGCAGGCCACCGGGCCGGGCGTGAAGCTCGTCGTGGACGACGCCAAGGGGGCCGAGTCCGGTGGCGGCGGGCCGCGGGAGAGCAGCGATTTCTCGGACACCGGGCGGGTGCGGGACCGGGACATGCAACGCGTCGTCAACGGCCTGTGGGCCTCGGGCGCGGAGGCCATCTCCGTCAATGGACAGCGGCTTACGTCACTCTCGGCGATCAGAGCCGCGGGAGACGCCATACTGGTCGACAACAAGCCACTGGTGCCGCCCTATACGGTGCTGGCGGTGGGGGACGGGCAGCGGCTGAGCACCGCGTTCCAGGACAGCGCCGACGGTCAGTACCTGCACATCCTGCAGGAGAACTACGGCGTCCGCGCCAGGATTTCCGCCGAGAGCGAGCTGACGCTGCCGCCCGCGCCCAGCTTGATCGTACGTACCGCAAAGCCGAAGGCCGGTGCCGCCAAGCCGGACGGCGCCGACACAGGGAAGGGCACATCGTGATCGCCGTACTGGGCCTCATCGTGGGAGTCGTGGTCGGGCTGGTGGTGCGGCCCGTGGTGCCGACGGTGGTCGAGCCTTACTTGCCGATCGCTGTCGTCGCCGCGCTGGACGCCGTGTTCGGCGGTCTGCGGGCCATGCTGGACGGGATCTTCGACGACAAGGTCTTCGTGGTCTCCTTCCTGTCGAACGTGGTCGTCGCGGCGCTGATCGTCTTCCTCGGTGACAAGCTGGGCGTCGGTGCCCAACTCTCCACCGGTGTCGTCGTCGTGCTGGGCATCCGCATCTTCTCCAACGCCGCGGCGATCCGCCGGCACGTCTTCCGGGCGTGAGGCGGATGGCAACGGACGAGAAGCCGGACCCGGAGCAGCGGCCGGAGCGCCCGGAACGGCCGGAGCTGGAGCGCGGTGCGGCCGACCGGCGGCCGATGCCGCCGGAGAGCCGGAGCGCGGCTGAGCCGGCGAAGTCCGCGGACGACGCGGAAAGCCAGGAACCGGACACGACTGGACAGAAGCCGGACAACGGGGCAGACTCCTCGGCCCCGGCGGCGGACACCGCCGACGGGGACGCGGAACGCCCGAAGACCGGTCGGGAGCGGCTGGTGGCGAGCCTGTGGCCGCCGCGGCTGACCCGGGCTCAACTGATCGTCGCCCTGCTGCTGTTCATTCTCGGCCTCGGCCTGGCGATTCAGGTACGTTCCACGAGTGACAGCAGTGCGCTGCGAGGTGCGCGTCAGGAGGACCTGGTTCGCATTCTGGACGAGCTGGACAACCGCTCCCAGCGGTTGACGGACGAACAGCGGCGCCTGGAAGGGCAGAAGACCGAGCTGGCGAACAGCTCGGACCAGGCCGAGGAGGCCCGTAAGCAGACCGTGGAGAAGGAACAGCAGCTGGGTGTGCTGGCCGGGACCGTCGCGGCGCAAGGGCCCGGCATCAACCTGACCATCGACGACCCGACGCACTCCGTGGAGGCGGACAAGCTGCTGGACACCATCCAGGAGCTGCGGGCGGCCGGCGCCGAGGCCATCCAGGTCAACGACGTCCGGGTCGTCGCGAACACCTCCCTCTCGGACGTCCGGGGCGGGGTGGAGATCGACGGCCGGCGCGTCACGCAGCCGTACCGCTTCAAGGTCATCGGCAAGCCGGAGGATCTGGAACCGGCGCTGAACATCCCCGGTGGAGTGGTCCAGACACTGGAAAAGGAGCAGGCCAAGGTGTCTGTGACCCGTGAGGAGAAGATCATTGTGGACGCCTTGCGGGCGGCGAAGCGGCCTGACTACGCTCGGTCGTCATCGCAGTGAGGCGTACAGGTATGTCGAGTGCCCCAGGAGGGCATGAGGTAGCGGGGGGTCGACGCACCGTGCGTGTGGTGTGTGGTGGAAACTGTCTGGAGGCCACGGACGTTCACTGGATGTCCGGATGGGCCGGTGTGTGCATCGAGGGTTCGTCCTGCCCCACGGGCGGGTCTGTTTCGTTCAAGGGGAATCGCCCGTGAAGTTGTTTGGAAAGCTGTTCGGCAAGAGCGCGCGCCAGGAGGGCGGCAGCGGCTCGGCGCGGCATCGCGCTGCGGGCCGGGCCGACGAGAGCGGCGCGGCCGAGAACCGTCCCCTCTTCCGTGACGAGGTCGGCGGTCCGTCCGGGGGGCACGGCGCGGGTTCTGTTGACCCCTCCGGTGCCGCCCGCATAGGTTCCCAGGAACCATCAGCCGCACCCACGGGCGGAGGTCCGGCCTTGCCGGTTTGTACGAGGTGTGGGCACCGGAACGCCGAGGCGAGCCGGTTCTGCTCCAACTGCGGCGCGCCGCTGCGCGCAGGTGCGCAGCCCGAGCGGGCGTCCGAGACGACGTCGACGATCTCCATTTCGGGGCTCGAGGCCTACGACTCGGAGACGACGGGCCAGAATCTCTCGCCCGCGCTGTCGCCGGAGGCCCAGGCGGCCGTGGACGCCCTTCCGTTGGGTTCGGCGCTGCTCATCGTCCGCCGCGGTCCTAACTCCGGCAGCCGCTTCCTTCTGGACAGCGAGCTGACGACGGCGGGCCGGCATCCGCAGAGCGACATCTTCCTCGACGACGTGACGGTCTCGCGTCGGCACGTGGAATTCCGTCGCGGCCCGGACGGCCTCTTCACGGTCTCCGACGTCGGCAGCCTGAACGGCACCTACGTCAACCGTGAGCGCATCGACTCCGTCGCCCTCAACAACGGCGACGAGGTCCAGATCGGCAAGTACCGCCTGGTCTTCTACGCGAGCCAGCGAGGCGCCGGCATCTGACCGGCCAGGGAAGGCACATGCGCCATACACCGAAAGGCGGTGCCGGGGATTCCGGCACCGCCTCCTCGGCCGGCAAGCCGGTGAGCATCGGCACGGTGCTCAACCAGCTGCGCGAGGAGTTCCCCGAGGTCACCATCTCCAAGATCCGCTTCCTGGAGGCCGAGGGGCTGGTCGAGCCGAAGCGCACGCCTTCCGGGTACCGCAAATTCACCCCGGCCGACGTGGAGCGGCTGGCGAGCGTCCTGCGGATGCAGCGCGACCACTATCTGCCGCTGAAGGTCATCCGCGAGCATCTGGACGCCATCGAGCGCGGGGAGCAGGTCACGCTGCCGGCACCCGCCGCGCCTGCCCGCGATCTGATCGAGGGCGTCCCGGAAGCGGGCGAGGAAAACCCCACGGCTGCCCGGATCGGCCGGGCCGAGCTGTTGGCTGCCGCCGAGGTGGACGAGGCGGCGCTCGCCGACTGGGAGTCGTACGGACTCATCGTCCCCCATGCGGACGGCGGATACGACATCGAGGCCGTCACGGTCGCCAAACTCGTCGCCGACCTGGGGCGTTTCGGTCTCGAACCACGGCACCTGCGGGTCGTCAAGGCGGCCGCGGAGCGCGAGGCGGGCCTGGTCGAGCAGGTCGTTGCACCCCTTCGGCGGCACCGCAATCCGCAGACCAGGGCCCATGCCGAGGCCACCGCCAGGGAGCTCGCCACGCTCTCCGTACGGCTGCACGCGGCGCTGGTGCAGAGCGCGCTGCGGGGCCGGCCGTAGTGAGCAAAAGAGTGCCCGACTACCCAAACCTGCCGGGCACGTCCTAGGGTTGCTGTGTGAACGAGCTCGACGTCGTGGGTGTCCGGGTGGAAATGCCTTCCAGCCAACCGATCGTGCTCCTGCGGGAGGTGGGGGGCGACCGTTACCTGCCCATTTGGATCGGGCCGGGTGAGGCCACCGCCATCGCCTTCGCCCAGCAGGGCATGGTCCCCGCCAGGCCGCTGACGCACGACCTTTTCAAGGACGTGCTGGAGGCGGTGGGGCAGGAGCTGACGCAGGTGCGCATCACCGATCTGCGCGAGGGGGTCTTCTATGCGGAACTGGTCTTTGCCAGCGGGGTGGAGGTCAGTGCCCGTCCGTCCGACGCGATAGCGCTGGCCCTGCGCACCGGAACGCCGATCTTCGGCACCGACGGTGTGCTGGACGACGCGGGGATCGCGATCCCGGACGAGCAGGAGGACGAGGTGGAGAAGTTCCGCGAGTTCCTCGACCAGATCTCCCCCGAGGACTTCGGGACCAACAGCCAGTAGCCGGCGTGGCTGGAGGGGCGAAGGGTCTGATTCCGGCCAAACTATTTAGCCATTCCCCGCGCGAGGTCACGAGAAACCACTCGTAGGGTGATTATCACTCGGCGTGGCGAGCGCGGCGATCGTTGACGCACCCCGAGTGACTGCATACCGTCGATATGGCAGGTCCCGTCCGGGACGTGGAGGACGGAGGGCGGCGTGGCAATCACCGGCGACGGTATGGCGGCGGAAGGGGCGTTGCCGCTCCACGCGGGCGCAACGGCGAACTGCGCACCGGCACCGGCCGCGGCGGTGTCGGGGGACTGCGAGGCGCAGAACATCGGCTATCGCGGCCCGACCGCATGCGCGGCAGCGGGCATCACCTACCGGCAGCTCGACTACTGGGCGCGCACCGGCCTGGTGGAGCCGAGCATCCGGCCCGCGTACGGCTCCGGCACCCAGCGGCTCTACAGCTTCCGGGACGTCGTCGTCCTGAAGATCGTCAAGCGGCTGCTGGACACCGGGGTCTCGCTGCAGAACATCCGCACCGCCGTCCAGCACCTGCGCGCGCGGGGGCTGGCGGATCTGACGCGGATGACCCTGATGAGCGACGGCGCGACGGTCTACGAGTGCACCTCGCCCGACCAGGTCGTGGACCTCCTCCAGGGCGGCCAGGGCGTCTTCGGGATCGCCGTGGGCGTGGTGTGGCGGGACGTGGAGGGCGCCCTCTCGCAGCTGCACGGGGAGCGCGTGGACACCGGCGAGACGCTGATCGGGAAGAACCCGCACGACGAACTGGCACGTCGGCGCAACCGGGCCGGCTGAGCCGCACGCCCGGGCCCCGGCCCGGCGGCGGGTCGATTGTCAGTGCCATGCGGCAGCATCGGACATGTGAGACCCGCGCCGACGATCCTGCATCTGGACATGGATGCGTTCTACGCCTCTGCTGAGCAGGCGGCGAAGCCGAGCCTGCGCGGGAAACCGGTGGTGGTCGGCGGGATCGGGCCGCGTGGCGTCGTCGCCACGGCGTCGTACGAGGCCCGGGTCTTCGGGGTGCGCTCGGCGATGCCGACGGCCCAGGCGCGCCGGCTGTGCCCCAACGCCGCATACCTCAGTCCCCGTTTCACCCTGTACCGCCAGGTGAGTGAAACGGTCATGAGGCTGCTGCACGCCCTGTCGCCGCTGGTGGAGCCGCTGAGCCTGGACGAGGCGTTCGTGGACCTGGAGGCGGGCGGGGTGGCTCCGGAGACGGCCGCGGTACGGGCGGTGGGGGAGCAGCTGCGGCGCGACATCCGGGCGGCGACCGGCCTGACCGGCTCGGTGGGGCTGGCCGGCGCCAAGATGCTGGCGAAGATCGCGTCCGAGCAGGCCAAGCCGGACGGCCTGGTGGTCATTCCGCCCGGCACCGAGCGGGAGCTGCTGGGCCCGATGTCGGTGCGGACGCTGCCCGGGGTGGGGCCCGCGACGGCCGAGACGCTGCGCCGGGCCGGGATCCACACGATCACGGAGACCGCGGAGGCCGGCGAGGCGGAGCTGGTACGTCTCCTGGGGAAGGCGCACGGCGCCGGGCTGTACGCGATGGCCCTGGGGCAGGACGACCGTCCCGTGGTGGCCGAGCGCGACGCCAAGTCCATCTCCGTCGAGGACACCTTCGAGGTCGACCTGACCGACCGGACGCGGGTGCGGACGGAGGTGCTGCGGCTGGCCGACCGCTGCGTCCAGCGGCTGCGGGCGGCCGGGCGCTCCGGGCGCACGGTGGTGATCAAGGTGCGCAACTACGACTTCTCGACGCTGACCCGCTCCGAGACGCTCCGCGGGCCCACCGACGACCCCGCGGTCATCCGGGAGGCCGCGGTGCGGCTGCTGGAGCTGGTGGACACCACCGGCGGCGTCCGGCTGCTGGGTGTGGGGGTCAGCGGGCTGGCCGACTTCACCCAGGAAGACCTCTTCGCCCAGCTGATGACGGAGCGGGAGGCCGAGGAGCTGGCGCGGGCCGCGCAGGAGCGGGCCGGGGCGGAGCCCGCCGAGGAGGCACCTGAGGAGGAGCGGCCGCGCCGCTGGCACCCGGGCGTGGACGTGGTCCACGACGAGTACGGCGCGGGGTGGGTACAGGGCAGTGGGCTGGGGAGAGTGACCGTCCGCTTCGAGACGCCGTGGTCCGCACCGGGGAGGGTGCGGACCTTTGCCGTCGAGGACCCGGCGCTACGGCCGGGAGAGCCCCTGCCGCTGGTGGGCGGGGGGCCCGGGGCGGATCAGTCCTCCGATCCGGCGATCTTGCCGAAGTCGCTGTCGGAGGTGCCCGAGTTGCCGGGGGACACCGGGTCGGAGTCGGGGGAGGAGATATCCAGGCGGTAGTGGTGGTAGAGCTGAAGTTCCTGCTCAGGGGAGAGATGGCGGCCCACACCGAAGTCCGGGGCGTCCTTGATCAGCTTGCGGTCGTACGGGATGTGCAGGCTCTCGCCGACCATTTTGCTGGGTTCCAGGGGGACGAACGCGTCCCGGCTGAAGAGCCCGGTGCGTACGGCTGCCCACTCCGGTTCCCCCGTCGCGTCGTCGAGATAGACCTCGTCGATGGTGCCTATCTTCGCGCCGTTACGGTCGAACGCTTTGCGGCCGATCAGGCTCCGGGGATCGATATCGGTTTGCACGGCCCCTCCAATTGGTCGCAACTGCCCCGTGACAACTACCAAACGGCACATTTCATGCCCCGGCCACTCGAAGGATCCTTCGAGTGGTGCGCTGGTAGGCTGGCGAATGGCCGCAGAACCCGTGCGGGAGAGTCCTTTGTCGTTCGCGACGAGGGCGCCGAAGGAGCAAATCCTCCCCGGAATCTCTCAGGCACACGTACCGCACGGACGAGGTCACTCTGGAAAGCAGGGCGGGCCGCGGAAGGCACAGCTCCGGGACCCCTCCTCACCGACGGTGAAAGCCGGGCCGCCGTGCGCGGGCCGGTGAAGCTCTCAGGTTGAGATGACAGAGGGGGAGGCCGTCCGGGCACCCGCGCCGTGGTGCCCCTCGTAGGTCGTACCGACCAGGAGGCCCCCGCAGATGACCACCAACCGCATCTCCTTGACCGAGCTGGAGCGCGGCACCCCCTTCGAGCACCGGCACATCGGCCCCGACCACGAGGCGCAGGCCAAGATGCTGGCGCACATCGGTTTCGGGTCGCTGGACGAGCTCACTGCCGCCGCCGTCCCCGACGTGATCAAGAGCGCGGAGGCGCTCGGCCTGCCGCAGGCCCGTACCGAGGCCGAGGTCCTCCAGGAGCTGCGCGGCCTCGCGGACCGCAACCAGGTGCTGGCTTCCATGATCGGCCTGGGCTACTACGGCACGTTCACCCCGCCGGTGATCCTCCGCAACGTCATGGAGAACCCCGCCTGGTACACGGCGTACACCCCGTACCAGCCGGAGATCTCGCAGGGCCGCCTGGAGGCGCTGCTGAACTTCCAGACGATGGTCGCCGACCTGACCGGACTGCCCACCTCCGGCGCCTCCCTGCTGGACGAGGGCACCGCGGCGGCCGAGGCGATGGCGCTCTCCCGCCGCGTCGGCAAGGTCAAGCAGGGCGTCTTCCTCGTCGATGCCGACTGCCTGCCGCAGACCATCGCCGTGATCGAGACCCGCGCCGAGCCGACCGGCGTCGAGGTCGTCGTCGCCGACCTCTCCGACGGCATCCCCGCCGAGATCGCCGAGCGCGGCGTCTTCGGCGTCCTGCTGCAGTACCCGGGCGCCTCCGGGGCAGTCCGGGACCCGCGCGCCCTGATCGAGCACGCCCACGAGCTCGGCGCGATCGTCACCGTCGCCGCCGACCTGCTCGCGCTGACCCTGCTGACCTCGCCGGGCGAGCTCGGCGCGGACATCGCGGTCGGCACCACCCAGCGCTTCGGCGTCCCGATGGGCTTCGGCGGGCCGCACGCCGGCTTCATGGCGGTGCGCGAGCAGTTTGCGCGCAGCCTCCCCGGCCGCCTCGTGGGCGTCTCCGTGGACGCCGACGGCCACAGGGCCTACCGGCTCGCGCTGCAGACCCGTGAGCAGCACATCCGCCGTGAGAAGGCCACCAGCAACATCTGCACCGCGCAGGTGCTGCTCGCCGTCATGGCCGGTATGTACGCCGTCTACCACGGCCCCGAGGGCCTGCGGACCATCGCCCGGCGCACCCACCGCTACGCGGCCATCCTCGCCGAGGGTCTGCGGGCCGGCGGTGTGGAGCTGGTCCACGGCGCATACTTCGACACGCTGACCGCCCGGGTGCCCGGCCGGGCCGCCGAGGTCGTCGCCGCCGCCCGCGAGGCCGGCATCAACCTCCGCCAGGTCGACGCGGACCTGGTCGGCATCGCCTGCGACGAGACCACCGGCCGCGCCCAGCTGACCGGGGTCTGGGCCGCCTTCGGCGTGCAGGCCGACATCGAGAAGCTCGACGCGGCCACCGACGAAACGCTCCCGCAGACCCTGCTGCGCACCGACGACTACCTCACCCACCCGGTCTTCCACGAGCACCGCTCCGAGACCGCGATGCTGCGCTACCTGCGCACCCTCGCGGACAAGGACTACGCGCTGGACCGCGGCATGATCCCGCTCGGCTCCTGCACGATGAAGCTGAACGCCACCACCGAGATGGAGCCGGTCACCTGGCCCGCGTTCGGCCAGCTGCACCCCTTCGCGCCGGCCGACCAGGCCCAGGGCTACCTCACGCTGATCCAGGAGCTGGAGGAGCGCCTCGCCACCGTCACCGGCTACGACAAGGTCTCCCTCCAGCCCAACGCCGGCTCCCAGGGCGAGCTGGCCGGCCTGCTGGCCGTCCGCGCCTACCACCGCGCCAACGGGGACGAGCAGCGCACGGTCTGCCTGATCCCGTCCTCCGCGCACGGCACCAACGCCGCCAGCGCCGTAATGGCCGGCATGAAGGTCGTCGTCGTCAAGACCGGCGAGGACGGCGAGGTCGACGCCGACGACCTGCACGCCAAGATCGAGAAGCACCGCGACGAGCTCGCGGTCCTGATGGTGACGTACCCCTCCACCCACGGCGTGTTCGAGGAGCACATCACCCAGATCTGCGCCGCGGTGCACGACGCCGGCGGCCAGGTCTACGTCGACGGCGCCAACCTGAACGCGCTGGTCGGCCTCGCCGAGCCGGGCAAGTTCGGCGGTGACGTCTCGCACCTCAACCTGCACAAGACCTTCTGCATCCCGCACGGCGGTGGCGGCCCCGGCGTCGGCCCGGTCGCCGTCCGCGCCCACCTGGCGCCGTACCTCCCCAACCACCCGCTGCAGCCCACCGCGGGTCCGGAGACCGGCGTCGGACCGATCTCGGCAGCCCCCTGGGGCTCCGCGGGCATCCTGCCGATCTCCTGGGCGTACGTCCGCCTGATGGGCGGCGAGGGTCTCAAGCGCGCCACCCAGGTCGCGGTCCTCAGCGCCAACTACGTCGCCAAGCGCCTGGAGCCGCACTACCCCGTGCTCTACAACGGCCCCGGCGGCCTGGTCGCGCACGAGTGCATCATCGACGTCCGGCCGCTGACCAAGGCGACCGGCGTGAGCATCGACGACGTCGCCAAGCGGCTGATCGACTACGGCTTCCACGCGCCGACGATGTCCTTCCCGGTGGCCGGCACGCTCATGATCGAGCCGACCGAGAGCGAGGACCTCGCCGAGCTGGACCGGTTCTGCGACGCGATGATCGCCATCCGCGCGGAGATCGAGAAGGTCGGCACGGGGGAGTGGGACAAGGACGACAACCCGCTGCGCAACGCCCCGCACACCGCGGGCGCGCTCGGCGGCGAGTGGACCCACCCGTACTCCCGCGAGGAGGCCGTCTTCCCGGGCGGTGTCGTGGCGGCCGAGAAGTACTGGCCGCCGGTGCGGCGGATCGACGGCGCCTTCGGTGACCGCAACCTCGTCTGCTCCTGCCCGCCGCTGGACGCGTACGACGCCTGAGCCGTTCCACGGCAACAGCAAGGGCCCTCGGCAGGTGTTCTGCCGGGGGCCCTGGTGGTTCTTGCCGGGTGCGCGGGGTCAGGCCGCCGCGGTGACCCGGGCCCGGTGCGGGGCGATGACCTGCCCGTCCGGCAGCAGCTCACCGGTGTCCTCGAAGAGCAGGACGCCGTTGCAGAGCAGGCTCCAGCCCTGCTCCGGGTGGTGTGCCACAAGGTGTGCGGCCTCCCGGTCGGTGGAATCCGCTGAGGGGCAAGGTGGTTGGTGCTGACACATGGAAGTTGTCTTTCGCTGCGGTGTGGTGAACGTCGTCGTGCGGCTCGATGAGCTCGATGAGATGGCCATGGCCGCTCCCCCGTTTCTTCGGTCGGTCCCAGTGTTGCCCTACGGAAGGGATTCCGCAGGGATTTCGCAGCAGCGGTACTCACTCGATATCGACGCGTCACCCGTGCGGGCGGTTGCTCCCAAGTGCTCTCCTCTCCAAGGGGGTTGGGAGTGGTACCCGCGGGCTAGATGAATGAGTCCGATGTTCTCAGTGGTCGAAGGCGATCAGGGATCGTTTGATCTTGGCGCCAGTGGCCCAGTTGTGCCAGATGCAGGCT
>NZ_JBIDAJ010000069.1:0-16404 GCF_043202395.1 Streptomyces sp. NPDC048197 | reverse complement strand
GCCCGCCGCAGGCGCAACGGCGAGACGACCCGCGCCGCCGCAGACAGCTACGTGCGGGGCGCCGCAAAGCGCAACGGCGAGCAAGCCCCGCGGCGGGACAGCCAAGTACGTGGGCGCCTACGCTCAACCCGTGCGAAAGCGTTCGAGAAATCGGCTGTGGTTGCTGTTGCCCTACGCCCTCTTCCTTGCGGTGCTGCCGGTGGTCAACCGTGTGGCGCCGACCGTGCTGGGGCTGCCGTTCCTGTTCTTCTGGATGCTGGTGGCGACGCTCGCCACCCCGTCGGCCGTGTGGCTGGCGCGGCGCGGTGACCGGGCGCGGGGCCGGGGCGGGGAGGGGGTGTGAACGCAATGGGGAACGCGACCGTTTCCACGGGCCTGTTCGGTGGGTTCATGGTCGTCACCGTCGCGCTCGGGCTGCTGGCCGTCCGGGGCCGGGGCTCCGGCGGCGGGCTCGCGGAGTGGTCGGTGGGCGGCCGGAGTCTGGGGACCGTGTTCATCTGGGTGCTGATGGCCGGTGAGAGTTACACCAGCTTCAGTTACCTCGGTGCGGCCGGCTGGGGGTACAACTTCGGGGCGCCGGTGCTGTACGTGGTGGCCTATATGTCCTGCGGCTATGCGCTGGGCTACGTGGTCGGGCCGATGCTGTGGGGCTACGCCCGCCGGCACGGGCTCGTCGGGATCACCGACATCGTCGCCCACCGCTACCGGCGGCCCTGGCTGGGGGCCGCGGTGGCCGTGCTCGCGACGGTGTGCCTGTTGCCGTACATCCAGCTGCAGATCACCGGCATGGGCGTGGTCGTCTCGACCATCTCGTACGGGACGATCAGCCTCAACTGGGCCTATTTTCTCGGGTTCGCGGTGACCTGCGGGTTCGTCGTGGTCAGCGGGCTGCGGGGCAGTGCCTGGGTGTCGGTGCTCAAGGACGTTCTTGTCATCGGCACGCTTGGGTTTCTGGTGGTGTATGTGCCGTTGCATTATTTCGGTGGTTACGGGGATTTTCTGCACCGGGTCACGGCCGAGAAGGCGGAGTGGCTGACGTTCCCGGGGCACGCCTCGGGCGGGCTGGGGCAGGTCTGGTTCGTCACCACCACCGTCGTCAACTCCCTCACCGTGGTGGTCTTCCCGACGACCGTGGCCGGCTATCTCGGTGCCCGCAACGCCGAGGCGCTGCGCCGCAACGCGATGTACCTGCCCTTCTACAACGTGCTGTTGTTCGTGCCGATGCTGCTGGGGCTGGCGGCGCTGTTCGTGGTGCCGGGGCTGACCGGCGCGGACTCCAATCTGGCGTTGTTCAAGCTGGTGGTGGACTCCCTTCCGGCTTGGGCCGTGGGCCTGATCGGGGTGGCCGCTGCGCTCTCCTCCATCGTGCCGATGGCCGTGTTCATGCTGGTCATCGGCACGATGTGGGGGAGGAGCGTGCTGGGGGCGGTACCGCGCCTGGCCAACCGGCAGAAGCTGTGGTCGCAGGTGGTCGTGGTGGCGGCGGGTGCGCTGGCCCTGGTCCTCACATACACCGCCCCGAACACCCTGGTCCGGCTGTCGCTGATCTCGTACGAGGGCATGGCGCAGCTCGTGCCGATGTTGCTGCTGGGGCTGGTGTGGCGGCGGCTGACGTGGCTCGCCGCGGTGAGCGGCCTGGTGGCGGGGTTCGCTCTGGTCTGTGTCCTGGTCTTCGGGGGACACGACCCGGTGTGGGGGATGAACGCGGGGCTGGTCGGGCTCGCGGTGAATCTGGTGGTGGCGCTGGCGGTCACCTGGCTGGGGCCGCGGGAGGCGGACGACCGGCCGGACGCCGAGGTGCTGGCGGTGGAGGACGAGTTGCCGGAGGGGGAGGACGAAGCGGTCAGGGCGTCGTCGTGAGCTTCTTGCCGTCCTTGGAGACCGCGAACCACAGGCCCATCTTGCCCTGGCCGTTGATGTCACCGGGCTGCTTGTCGCCGGTGAAGGTGTAGACGGGCCAGCAGTCGACGGCCAGCTGGCGGATGCCGTCGGGGCGGGTGACGGTGGAGATGAGCTTGGGGGCGATGCCCTTCAGCTTGGAGCGGTCGGCGGGCTTGGCGGGCTTCCAGGTGTCCAGGCAGGCGTCGTTGCAGCCGAACTTCATCGGCCAGGCGCTGTCCTTGTTGAAGCGGTAGAGGGTCATGCCGTCGCCGTCGACGAGGATCTGGCCGAGCTCGGGCTGGTTGAGCACCGAGACGTCCGCGGGTTCCTGGGCGACCGCCTTCTTGCCCTCGGCGGTCAGCGCGTTCCAGGTGCCGCCGACGCCCTGGCCCTTGGTGTCGCCGGCCTTGGTGTCCTTGGCGTAGCGGTAGGCGGGCCAGCCGCCGATGGTCAGCTGTTTGGTGCCGTCGGCGCGGGTGACCGAGCCCAGTGCGCTCTTGGCGATGCCGGCGGGGGCCGAGGAGCCGTCGGCCGGCACCGGTGGCCAGGTGGTGGCGCAGGAGCCGGAGCAGTTGGACTTCGGCGGTTCGGCGGTGTCCTTGTCGAAGCGGTAGAGCGTCATGCCCTTGGAGTCGGTGACGACCGGGCCGAGCTTGGCGTCCTGGTGCAGCGCGAGCGTGCCGGCGCTCGGGCCGGTCTGTGCGGACTTGCCGCTGTCCCCGCCCGCCTGCCCGCCGTATCCGTCGTCGCCCTGTCCGGAGCCGGAGGAGCCGTAGCCGTATTGGCTGGTGCCCTGGCCGGCGGGCTGGACGTTGTCGGTGGTGGTCGTTCCGGCGCTCTGGTTGTCGCTGCTGCCGCAGGCGGCGGTGAGCGCCAGGGTGGCGACCGCGGCGGCCGCGAGTCCCGCACGACGTCGAGTGATCATGGTGTCTCCAATGCCGTTGGGCGAAGTCGATGGGTTCAGGTGGTGCGTTGCTTGCCGGTCGGTTGCCGTCGCACGGGGATACGGCAACCGGGGTGCCCGGCGTTCAGGCCGCACGAAGTTTTTCTCCGGCGGCCAAAAACCGTGCGGGAACGGTCAGTTGCCGCCCTGGACGCGCAGGGCGAGGGCCGGGCAGCGGCGTACCGCGAGCTGCGCCCGGCGCCGCATCCGGGCCGGCAGCGGCATGCTGGCCCGCTCCGGGTAGCCGTCCGGGCCGAGCTTGATGACGCCCGGCACGACGTCGGCGCACAGCCCGTGGCCGCGGCACAGCGTCCAGTCGACCAGCAGCCGTTCCTGCGGCGGGGCGGCCGGCTTGACCTGGGCGGGCACCGGGGCGGGCAGCGCGGCGGGCGCCGGCCGGTGCCCGGTGACCGGCAGCGCTCCGGTCACCGGGCGGCCGCACCCGAACCCCCGCGCATGGCGCTCGAACTCCTCGGGGAAGGCGGCGAGGGCCGAGGCCACGAACCGCGCGGTGCCGTCCGGGTGGCTGCATGCGCCGCGCTTCTCGACCGCCCGCATGCGGCCCTGCACGGCTTCCAGGGCGGCCTCGCCGCCGCCCCGTACGGCCAGGTCGAGCTGGTCGGCGAGGGCCGGCAGGCCCAGGACGCACGGGCCGCACTGCCCGGCGGACTCGGCGGCCATCCACTGCGCGACCCGTACCGTCTCCCCGGCGGGGCAGGTGTCGTACGGCAGCGGCAGTACCGCGCCGGCGCCGAGGACGGCGTTGCAGCCGGCCAGCGAGTCGCGGGACAGCGTGACGGTCTGCGCGTCCGTGGGGGAGACGAACGTGCCGTGGTAGCCGCCGATCAGCACGCCCTGCCCCTGGTCCATCCCGCACAGTGCCAGGACCCGGGCCAGCGGCACCCCGTAGGGGACCTCCACCACCCGGTTGCCGGCGACGGTCAGCAGCAGGGTGCCCGGCTCCGTGGGCAGGCCCGCGGTCCGGTAGCCGAGGGCGCCGAGCCGGGCGGCCACGGCGAGCTGGGCGTAGGTCTCGGTGTTCGACAGCAGCGTCGGTACGCCGTTCAGCCCGCGCTCGCTGGAGCGGATCTTGCGCCCCGAGGGCAGTCCGGGCCCGCCGCCCAGCCCGTTGGTCATCGCGCTGCCCTCGCCGGTGACGAACCGCTCGGTCAGCAGGGTGACCCGTAAGGCCGGCCGCACCGGGCCCCGTTCGGCGATCGCCCGCCGCACCGAGTCCTCCACGTCCGTGCGGGTCACCCCCAGGGCGACCTCCTGGGCGCCGAGCGCGTCGGCGGCCAGCAGCGCGCCGTCCAGCACCAGATGCGGGGCGTGCAGCAGCAGCGCGGTGTCCTTGAGGCAACTCGGCTCGCCTTCACTGCCGTTGACGACCACCGCGGCCTTGCCCTCGGCGCGCCGCATCCCGTCCAGCACCGCGGACACCTTGCGGGCGAACGGGAAGCCGGCGCCGCCGCGGCCGCGCAGGTCGATGTCCTCGGCGAGCGCCACCAGTTCCTGCGCGGTGAGCTGCGGCAGGCTGCCGTGCCGGGCCAGATGCGCCACCCGGTCCATGCGCGGCATCTCGTCGAGCCCGGCCAGCAGCCGTGGCGGGCCGAACGACGCCAGCGTCGGTACGGGCTCCGGCGCGGTCAGCGCCGGCAGCAGACGGGTGGGGGCGGGGGCGGTCATGGAAGGTCTCCTGAGTTCGTGCGTGCATCGCGCAGCCGCAGGGCCAGCCGTACGGCCACCGCGGCGAGACAGACGGCGTATCCGGCCAGGGCCCAGCCGGCGGCGGCGCGGCCCGACTTCAGGCCGTGCACCAGTGCCAGGCCCCACGCCAGGTAGGCGCTCATGTGCAGCGCACGCCACCAGCGGGAGGCCGCGATGCCGGTGAACGCGCCGCGGACCGCGCCGGTCACCGCGACGGCGACGAACACGTAGGCGGCGAGCGTGCCCAGGCCGATGAGGACCGGGCGGGCGCCGTCGGTGAAGGGGACCGCGACGGACACCCCTGTGGTGTGGCCCTCGGCGACCTTGACCCAGATGTGCAGGCCGAGGAAGCCGAGTCCGGCGACGCCGGTGCCGCGGTGCACGGCCTGGGCGAGCAGCCGGTGGCCGGTCTGCAGCACCATGCGGTCGGTGGCCGCCAGGCCCCACAGCACCGTCACCGACAGCGAGACCAGCGCGAGGACGCCCGCGCCGAAGTCGAGGAAGCGCACCAGGGTGTCCATCGCGCCGGAGTGCAGGGTGACGGCGATGAAGAGCAGCAGCGCGGCCGGAAGTGCGGGGCGCAGCAAGGCGGTCGGGGTGGGGCCGCCGGGCGCACGGCGGCCCGGCGGCCCGGGTTCTTTGGGGGGCCGCCGGGCGCGTGTGCGGTCCGGCGAGGGCCGGGCGCGGTGTGCTGCCCGGCGGCTCTGGCGGGTCTGCAAACGCGGTGCGGACATCGGACCTCCCGGTGTCGGGGCACGGGTGCGGGACGCGAATTCCGGTGAAATTCCGTCGGCGGGGTATTTGCCCGAAGCTATTGCGGGGCTTTTGTGCGGGTGACCCCCGGTAACACTAAACATTCCGTAACCGGGTGGATACACAGGGCCGTAAACCGGATGTGCAAAAGCATCTACGAGCCCGTTCAGGCTTTCGTAAGGTTTATCGCGCTGTGACAAATTCCTGCAGCGGCGTCGCGGTCGCGCCGGGGGACTCCGGATGATGCCCAGTCAGGCGCACGGGGGCGCCTTTCCCAGTCCAACCCCCCATCCCCGCCAGGATCGAGGTAGCTGATGTGTGATCTCCTGAACCGCATCTGGTCGCGTCCCCGAGGCGAGTGGACCCGGGTAGTCAGAAATGCACTCCCGGGCCTCGCCGAGGAGGTCGTCGCGGAGTTGCAACGCGGATTTCCCGCATTGGCGTCACTTCTCGGCGATACCCCCGTAGAGGACGCACAATGGGCCTTGGAACAAGCGCTGCTGACAGTTCTGGGTTACCAAAAAGAGTCGGAAAGTAAACGTCCGGCCGTGTCATCGGTCGTCACGCCGATGCCGGTCGCCCGGGCCCGCCAGGACCTCTTCGAGGTGCTCGCCGGCCAACGTGAGATGCCCGAGGAGGGGTTGGGAGAGCTGGCCCGCGCGGCCGGCTGGCCGGTCCCGGACACCCTCCAGGCCGTCGTCCTCGCCACCCCGGCCGAGGCGCCCCAACTCGCCGCCGCACTGGGCCATGCACTCATCGGCACGGTCGACGGCTACACCTGTCTCTTCGTTCCGGACCCGGCCACCCAGACCCGGGCCCGGCTGGAGGCCGCGCTCAAGGGGCGGCCCGCCGCGGTCGGTCACGCCGTACCCGCGACCGACACCGCCTCCTCCCTGCGCTGGGCCCGCTATCTGCTGACGCTGGGCCCCGGCCGGGTCGGGCCGGAGTCCCGCCCCGCCTTCGTCGACGACCACCTCTCCGCCCTGCTGCTCCTCCAGGACGAGTCCCTCGCCGACGCACTGACCTCCCGCTGGCTCGGCCCGCTGGAGGAACTGACGCCCCGGCAGAGCGAACGCCTGGAAGTCACCCTGCTCGCCTGGCTGGAGGGCGGCGGTGCCCCGGAGGCGGCGAAACTGCTGCATGTCCACCCGCAGACGGTCCGCTACCGGCTCCGTCAGATCGAGAAGCTCTTCGGCCCGGTCCTGCGTGACCCCCGCACCCGCTTCGAGCTCGAAATGGCGCTCCGCAGCCGCCGCCTGATGGCCCATGTCCGCTCCTACCGGGCACGCGCCGGCCGCCGTGCCCGGGCCGTCGCCTCCTCGATACGGCCCCTGGGCATGGCCCGGGAGGCCCGGGTGAACGGCCTCTGACCCGACCGGTTCTCCTCTCCCCGCACCATCCGGCCCACCGCCCCGTCCCTGCGCAGGGACGGGGCGGTGGGCCGCTGTGTCGGGGTCACCCCCGCGCCGGCCCCGCGAAGATGCGGTCCAGCTGGTGGCGGAGGACCGTGGTGGCCGAGTCGGGGGTGCGGTGGCCGACCAGGATGCTGGTGCCGAGGCCCGCGGAGAGGGCCAGGAGGCTGCTCGCCTCCAGGCGGGGGTCCAGGCCGGGGGTGGTGAGGCCGGCCGCGGACGCCTGGCGGAGCAGGTCGGTCAGGACGTCCTCCGCGGCGCCGGGGTGCTGGAGGAACGGCTGGGCGGCGAGGGCCGGTTCGGTCACCGACAGCACCGCGTACGAGGTGTAGACGAGGTGGAAGGTGCGGCTCTCCTCGTCGGTGGGCAGGGACGTCAGGAGCAGGGATTCCACGGTGGCGCGCGGTCCGGGGGCGGCGTCGGCGGACTGTGCCCGGGCGGTGACGCGTTCGCCGAAGCGGACGGCGAGGTGCTGGAGTCCGTACAGCAGCAGCTTCTCCTTGGTCTCGAAGTAGTACTGCACCAGCCGCAGGGAGACGCCCGCCTCGGCCGCGACGTCCCGCATGCCGACGGCGTGCAGTCCGCGCCGCCCGGCGACCCGGACGAGGGCCTCGGCGATCTGGGTGCGCCGTTCTGCGTGGTCCACGCGTTTGGGCATCGGGCGTGTCTCCGCTCGTCGTTTCCGCCGGTGGGCCCGGCCGTCAATTTTGATGATACCGCTGTACCAACATCGTGGTACGGTCGTATCACGAAAACAGACGCCCCTGGAGGTGACCGTGTCCCCGTCCACCACCCGTAGCCGGGCCGATATCGGCCGCTATGTGAACGACGCCCTGCGCGACCGCTACTTCGCGGCCTGCGATGCGGTCTACGCCCTCGGTGCGCCCCTCCGTGAAGAGACCGACGTGGAGACCTCCTACGGGACCACGCGCGTCTACCGCTACGGTCCGGCGGACCCCGCCGCGGCGCGCCGCACGCCCGTCGTCCTGATGCACGGCTCGGGCAGCTGCTCCGCCATGTGGTACCCGAACACCCCCGCGCTCAGCGCCGAGCGCACGGTCTACGCGATCGACACCCCGGGCGACCCGGGCCGCAGCGTGCACCGCGCACCCCTGTGGCGGCCCGAGGACGCCGCGCAATGGCTGGACGAGACGCTGGCCGCGCTCGACCTGGACCGGGTGCACCTGGTCGGGTCCTCCTACGGCGGATGGCTGGTCCTGAACCAGGTGCACCGCTCGCCCGGCCGGCTCGCCTCGGTCACACCGCTGGACCCGGGTGGCCTGGAGAAGGTGGGGCTGCGCTTCTTCGTCTGGATCTTCATCAGCCTCTTCGCGACCTCCGCGCCGCGCGCGCTGCGCCCCGCGCTGGCGAAATGGCTGGAGCAGCCGGTGCTGATCGTGCCGGAACTGCGCGCGATGATCAGGGCGGGCGTCCGTGCCTTCCGCATCCGCCGCCCGGCCCCGCTGCCGCTGACCGAGGACGAACTGCGCACCATTCGCACCCCGTTGTACCTGGTGCTGGGCAAGCGGAGCCTGCTGCTGCACCCGAAGCGGCAGGTCGAACGGGTACCGCGGCTGATCCCCGGGGCCCGCGCCGAGATCGTCTCCGCCACCGGTCACGGACCGCAGATCGATCACGCCGACCTGGTCAACGAGCGGATGCTGGCGTTCATGGACTCGGTGGACCGTGCGGACGACCGGCGGAACGCGTCTTCTAACATGGCGGGATGAGCGACCACACGTCCGACGACAGCAGTTCCGACCCCACCTCGGGCGGTGGGTCCTCGCACGGGGGGAGCCTGCCGTCGTGGGACACGCTCGTCCGCGCGGCGCGGTGGGAGACGCTGGCGATCCTGTTGCTGCTGATCGTGCTGGCCTTCGTCTTCGCCTGAGGGCGGCCGGTGCACGTGCGAGGGCCCCGGGGCGGACAGCCGCCCCGGGGCCCTCGCACATCAGCGGATCAGCGGCATTCGCGGCCGCCGTTGATGCAGGAGACCGCCTTGTTCATCAAGTCGTCCGACATCACGTTGATGAAGTCGCCGTGGTCGGTGACGGGTTTGTGCAGCTGCTCGGGGAAGCTGTCGACGGCGAAGCTGTTGCCCTGCGGAACGTCGTAGGTGATCCGCTCGACCAGTTGCGGGATCGCCCGGAAGTTGTTGGGGCAGTTGCCGTCCCGGTCGGAGAACGCCACGTGGTCGCGGTGGTTGCCGCTGTCGATGTCGCGGCCGTCCCAGCAGTTCTGGAACGCGAAGGTGCGGACGACCTGCGAACCGTTGGGGCACAGCGGGTACTTGTCCTTGAGCTGGCGGTCCTCGAAACCGGTGCAGGACCAGGAGGCGTTGGCGTTCTTCGTGCCGTTGGTGAACGCCTTCGCGTCGCCGGTGATGATGCGCAGGAAGCGGGGCATGGCCTCGACCTGGCCGGCCTGGCTGCCCCGGTAGGTGAGGGTCACCGTCGCCGGCGTGATCACCGATCCGACGTTGGCGTCCTGCGCGGCCCCCGGCTTCTGCTCGGCGTTCCCGTCGAGCTTGCGCAGCACCGGCCAGTAGTAGGTGGACTGGTCGCCGTTGGTGCAGGTGGTGTCGGAGGCGGCGAGGGAATCGTTGTTGGAGAAGGCGTCGGTGGTCTTGTTGCCGACGTAGTCGTGGGTGTGGTGGGCGCCGTTGCTGACGCCCGGCGTGACGATGACGTTGTCGGGGTTGAAGTGGCCCTCCTCGTTGCGGCCGCACTCGGTGGTGAAGGTGCCGGTCGTGGCGTTGCCGCCGCGGGGCGCGGCGAACGGCGGGTCACCGGCGTTCGGCTGGACGGCGGTGATGTCGACGAAGTCGTCGGGGGAGGGCCCGCCGGGCCGGCCCTGCTGGTCACCGTTCTGGCCCTGCTGCTGGCCGCCGTCCTGACCGGGCTGCTGGCTCTGCTGCTGACCGCCGTCCTGGCCCGGCTGCTGGCTCTGCTGCCCGCCGCCGTCCTGGGGCTGGGGCTGCTGCCCCTGGTACCAGCCGTCCCGGGTGGACTTCGTCGAGTCGAAGCCGCCGGTGCCCGCCCCCTCGTCGGCGGGCTTCATGGTGCAGCCGCTCATCTTCCACAGGTACGACGGCCGCTTGGCGTCCCGGGCGATGGCGGTGATCATCGTGCCGATGGTCCGCTGCCGCTGCTGCTTGAGCTGGGTCAGGACGGTGCTGCCGCTGCCCCCCATCATCCGGTGGTAGGCGTCGTGCACCTGCCGGTCGAGCGTGGCCAGGCCCTTGGAGACCTGCAGCTGGGCGCTGTGCGGGACCTGGCGCAGCTTTATCCCCACGTCCGGACAGGAGATCGTGCTGGCCAGGACGGTGTGCTGATGGCCGGCCGCCGGCTGGGAGGAGTCGTTGCTGCCGGCCAGTGCCGTGGTCGCGACCGCTGCGAGGCCGCCGCCGCCCAGCAGGAGCGCGGCCGCGGCGACCAGCATTCTGTTCGTCAGGCGGGAGCGTTTATGGGACTGCTGGCGCTGCTGCCGTGGGCGGTGCCCTTGCCGTTGCGTCATGAGATCACTTCGCTTCGTCCGGTGTGAGGGGTGGGGTGGATGCGCCTTGGGGGTCGGCCGGCCGGCGTGCGCCCCGGCTGCCGTCCGCCGCGGCCGGGCACGGCCCGCCGCTGGACGGCTCAGCTGCTGTGCAGGGTGTTGAAGTCGACCTGGCCGGTGTTCTCCAGGACCGTGATGTGGTCCAGCACGGTGGAGTTGGCCTTGTTCGCCAGCGAGCGCACCATCGTGTTGCGGGTCTGGTCGCGGACCATCGCGATCAGCCCGAAGACCTTGCCGTGCGACCGGCGCAACAGCTCGGCGAAGAGGCGCGGGTACTCGGCGTCCGAGGCGGAGTTCAACTGCCCCAGCCAGCCCTGCTGTTCGGCGGAGGGCTGGTTGGGCAGCGGGATGCCCAGGGCGCGCCCGGCCTCCACCGACCGCCGGTCCAGCTCGGTGTGGCCGGCCACGAGGTGGTCGCCCGCGGTACGCACCGCCGCCGTCCTGCCGCGTTCCTGGGCCTGCCGGCCCGCGGGCATCTCCCACAGCCCGGCCAGCCTGACCTTGCGTACGAAGTCCCGGTCCATGGCGGTCAGCGGGCCGTACCGGGTGTTGACCGTGCCGCCGCCGTCATCGTCGTACGAGACCGTGTTCGTCGCCGCCGACGCGCTCTCCCCGAAGAGCTGCACGGGCAGCAGCAGCGCCGCGAGCGTGGCCACGAGCGCGGCGACCACCAGCCCCGTGGCGATGGACCGCCCGGATGCTGCGGAATTGCTGAGGATCGACCGCACGGAGCGCCTCCCGGTTCGTCCCTACGGGAATGGACTGGAATGCCACCGGACGCTAGGCCGCGCACCGGGTCCGTGGACGCGGGTTCTCACCCCTGGACAAATTACGGCCGGGCCCGCCGCGACACTGCTACGGTGCCGCGGGCGGGCCCGGCCGGGACGGTGCGTGGGCGGGCAGGCGTGTGCCCGGCGTGCGGACCGGGGCCGTGCGCACCGCCCACCGCCGGGGACCGCGTCCTTGGCGTGCGTCCGTCAGCGCGCGTACAGGCCCGCCGCCGCCCACCGGCGGCGTTCCCTGCGGGTCTCCGGCTCCTGGCGCTCGCCCTGGGCGTACAGGGCGTCGATCTCCGCCGCGTAGGCCCGTACGATCGCCGCCCGGCGCAGCTTCATCGAGGGCGTCACCAGGCCGGACTGCTGGCTGAACTCGCCCGGCAGGATGCGGAAGGCGCGGATCGACTCGGCGCGGGACACCGAGGCGTTGGCGCGCGCCACGGCCCGCCGTACCTCCGCCTGCAACTGCTCCTCCGGCGACGGCCCCGAGGCCGCACCGCCGCCCGTACCGCCCTCCTCCGGCTCGCCGCGCAGCTTCCGCCACTGCGCCAGCGCCTCCGGATCGAGGGTGATCAGCGCCGTCACGTACGGCCGGTTGTCGCCGACGACCACGCACTGCGAGATCAGCGGATGGGCACACAGCCGGTGCTCCAGTCCCTGCGGAGCAACGCTCTTGCCGTTGCTGGTGATGATGATGTCCTTCTTGCGGCCGGTGATGACCAGATAGCCGTCGTCGTCCAGGTGCCCGAGGTCACCGGTCGGCAGCCAGCCGTCGTACAGCCCGCTGCCGGGACCGTGGCCACTGCCGGGACCGTGGCCGCTGCCGGGGCCGTGGGCGGCGCCGGGACCGTGGGCGGCGCCGGGGAACGGGCCGTTGCCCGGGCCCGCGCCGCGCCGGTGCCTGCCGTTCGGCCCGGCCCCGGGCCCGGCGCCGGCCCCGGCGCCGATAACGTCGCTTCCGCCCCCGCCCCGCTCCCGATCCCTGTCGTCCTCCCCGTCGTCCAGATAGCCCGCGAACACCACCGGCCCGCGCACCCACACCTCGCCGTCCAGCGCCAGATGGATCGCGCTGCCGGGCAGCGGGAGGCCCACCGTCCCGAAGCGGACCCGGCCCGGCGGCTGGGCGGTGATCGCCCCGCTGGTCTCCGTCAGGCCGTACCCGTCGTAGACCGTGATGCCGATGCCGGCGAAGAGCAGCCCCAGCTCCCGCAGCAGCGGCGAACCGCCGGACACCGCGGTCCGCACCCGGCCGCCCAGCAGGGCCCGGATACGGGAGTACACCAGCCGCTCGTAGAGCGCGTGCCGGGCCCGCAGGAACGGATCGGGGCCGCGCCCGGTGCCCCGGGCCTCCGCGGCCTGCGCCTCCGCGTACCGCACCGCGACGGTCATCGCCGCGTCGAACATCCGCCGCCGGCCGGCCCGTTCGGCGGCGAGCCGGGCGCGGGCGCAGATCTTCTCGAAGACGTGCGGCACCGCGAACAGGAACGTCGGCCGGAACGACGCGAGGGCCGGCAGCAGCTCCTCCGTGGACGGGTCGGGCTGATGGGCGAGCTTGACCCCGCCGCGCAGGCACGCGACCTGCACCACGAGCCCGTAGACGTGCGCGAACGGCAGGAACGCCAGCAGCGACGGGCGTTCGCCGGGCGGGGCCAGCAGCCCGCCCCAGCCCGCGTAGAGGGTGTCGCACTCGGCGGCGAGATTGGCGTGCGTGATCACGCAGCCGCGCGGACGCCCGGTGGTGCCCGAGGTGTGCACGATCGCCGCGGTCGAACCGGGTGCGACGGCATGCCGCAGACGGTGCACATCGGCCTCGGGCAGCCGGGTGCCCTCCTCCATCAGCCGCTGCACGCAGTCCAGGTCCAGCTGCCACAGCCGGCGCAGCCGCGAGCGCGCGTCGCACGCCTCCGCCACGGTCATGGCGTGCGCCTCGTGCTCGACGACGATCGCGGTGACGTCCGCCCCGTTCAGGATGCAGCGAAGCTGCTCGGCCGACGCGGTCGGATAGACCGGCACCAGCTCCCCGCCGATCGCCCACAGCGCATAGCTGAACAGCGTCCACTCGTAACGGGTCCGGGACATCAGCGCGACCCGCGCCCCGGGCCGGAGCCCGTCCGCCAACAGCCCCCTGGCCAGGGCCATCACCTCGTCCCGGAACTCCCCTGCGGTCACCTCCAGCCAGCCGTCCGGCGCCCGGTCGTCGCGCCGCGCCAGCTGGGCGAAGTCCGGCTGGTGCGCGGCGGTGTCGAAGACGGAGTCGGCGAGACCGCCGGTCCGTAGCGGAGCCGCCAGGGCCGGAACGCTGATGTCGCGCACAGCACCTCCTAGGTGTTCCCCCTTGGTCCCCGGTCCCCCCTCCCGGTCCACCGCCGTCCCGACGGCAGGGAGGGCAAGTTACCCACAGGTGTCCCGGCTGCCCAGGTCTCCGGCTACTCTTGAGCGGAAGACGACAAGTCCTGGTAAGCGGGTAGGCGGAAGGAGGCGCAGCATGTACCGGCTCGTCGAAGCATGGCGGCTGTACACCTCCGCGATCCTCTTCCTCCTCGTCGGCCTCCTCCTCACCCAGACGGGCCTGTCGACGGCCCTGGCCGCGGCCGCGACCACCGCCGCGCTGCTGCTGCTGTGCAGCGCCTTCCTGATCGCGTCCTGCGCACAGCCGGTGCCACCGGGCCGGATCCGTACGGCGATCCGCGACCGCGAGCGGCGAACGGCGTTCCTGCCCCAACGCGACCCCGACGCGGCCGGCCGCCCGCGCCCCCGAGCACCGGGCCACACCCTCCCGACGGCCGCGTAGACGCAGAGGCAGGCAACTCCGCACTTCTCAGGGCGGATACCGCACTCTTCAGGGCGGATCCCGTATTCCTCAGTGCGGCTACCGCATTCTTCAGGGCGTGGGCTTCCCTCTCCCTTTGCCCGCGTCTGCGCAGCTCGTCACGCCGACATCCGGTTCCGGCACGACGAGACCCGTGGAGGGCTCACCCATGTCCATGTTCGGCTTCCTCGGCGATGCGCTCGGGCGCGGCGCCGCAGTACTCGATCCGCTCTTCGGCGACGCGGCCGTGGCCGCCACCATCGTCCTGTTCACCCTCGCGGTACGCGCCGCACTGCATCCGCTCGCCCGCGCCGCGGCCCGCGGCGAGAAGGCCCGCGCGGCCCTCGCCCCCCAACTCGCCGCCCTCCAGCGCACACACAAGAACGACCCCGAGCGGCTGCAGAAGGCGATGGCCGACCTGTACGCCAAGACCGGCGCCTCGCCACTGGCCGGCTGCCTGCCGTCGCTGCTCCAACTGCCCGTGTTCTTCGTGATGTACCACCTCTTCTCCACCGGGGGCGGCGGTCTGCTCGACCACACGCTGCTGGGCGCACCGCTCGGCGGCCACTGGAGCGAGGCCCTGGCGGCCGGCGGCCCCTTCGGCCCGCAGGGCCTGGTCTACCTCGCGCTGTTCGTACTGATCGCGGCCGTCGCGACCTGGAACTACCGACGTGCCCGCGCCACCACGGCCCAGGCCCCGGCCCCGGCCCCGTCCCCGGACCGATCGGTTCCCGGTATGGCCTCGTTGGCGAAGCTGATGCCGCTGCTGTCGTTCGGCACGCTGATCACGGTGGCGGTGGTCCCGCTGGCCGCCGGCCTGTACATGGTGACGACCACGACCTGGACGGCCTGCGAACGGGCGCTGCTGAAGCGGGACAAGGGGGACAAGGAGCCCGAGGGGACGAAGGGACCTGAGGGAAAGAAGGGGTCTGAGGGGACGAGGGGGGCGTCGGCTGCGGAGGAAGGGGACGCGGCCGCTGCGAACAAGCCAGCGATCAGCCCCGCCTCCGGTACGCCGTCCCTCGCCGCCACTTCCCCTCGGCGCGGAGTGCAGCAGCGCGGACCTCAGCAGCGCGCACCGAAGAGCCGTGCGGCACGGCAGCGGGCGGCCCGGGCAAGGGCCAACGCGCAGGCGCGCACCCGGGCCGACGCGCAGACGCGGCGCCCCCTGTCCGCCGATGCCCAGGCGAGGACCCGGTGCGCCTCGGGTGGCGACTCGGGCAGCGGCGCGAGCGGCGACGCGAGCGCCGGCGGGGCCATCATTACTACCGCTCAGTAACGGTCCAGTCCGTGAACGGGGTCTTGCGGACTGGACCCCGTTCTCGGAGGATCAACCAAATCGCTCGATGGCCGTCCCCCATCGGCCGGCCCGGAGGACCCCTTCCAGGGCCGACCTTCGACCACGGGAGTTGAACCGATGAAGCTGCTGCGTGTCGGAACGGTGGGGGCGGAACGCCCGGCGCTGCTCGACGAGCAAGGAGTCCTGCGGGACCTGTCGGGACTGGTGCCGGACATCGACGGAACGCTGCTCGCGGACGACGAGAAACTCGCCCGGATCCGCGCCGCCGCGGCCGCCGGCGACCTGCCCGCGCTGGATGCCGCGGGGCTGCGCACCGGTCCGCCGGTGGCCCGGATCGGCAAGATCGTGTGCATCGGGCTGAACTACCACGACCACGCCCGCGAGACCGGCGCCCCGACCCCCGAGGAGCCGATCATCTTCATGAAGGCCCCGGACACGGTCGTCGGGCCGGACGACACGGTGCTCGTCCCGCGCGGCAGCGTGAAGACGGACTGGGAGGTGGAGCTGGCGGTCGTCATCGGCCGTACCGCCCGCTATCTGGAGACCGACGAGCAGGCGCTGGCGGCGGTGGCCGGTTACGCGGTGGCGCACGACGTCTCGGAGCGCGCCTTCCAGATCGAGCGCGGCGGCCAGTGGGACAAGGGCAAGAACTGCGAGACGTTCAACCCGCTGGGCCCGTGGCTGGTGACCGCCGACGAGGTACCCGACCCGCAGGCCCTCGGCATCCGGCTGTGGGTCAACGGCGAACTGAAGCAGGACGGCACGACCGCGGAGCAGATCTTCCCGGTCGCCGAAGTGGTCCGCTACGTCAGCCAGTTCATGACCCTGTACCCGGGCGACGTCATCAACACCGGCACCCCGGCCGGCGTCGCCATGGGCCAGCCCGAACCGAAGCCGTACCTCAAGCCCGGCGACGTCGTCGAGCTGGAGATCGACGGCTTGGGCCGCCAACGCACGCAGCTGAAGGCTGCGTAGTCCCCACGTACCTGGCTGTCCCTCCGTCGGGGTTGCTCGTCGTTGCGCTTTGCGGCGCCTCCCACGTACTTGGCCGTCGCGCCGTTCCGCTGCGCTTTGCGGTGCCTCCCACGTACTTGGCTGTCCCGCCGCGGGGCTTGTTCGCCGTTGCGCTTTGCGGCGCCCCGCACGTAGCTGTCTGCGGCGGCGCGGGTCGTCTCGCCGTTGCGCCTGCGGCGGGCTGGGTTGTTGTTGGGTGCGGTGACGGGCCTCCGGGGCCTTGTTCGTGGACTGCTGACGCTTTACGTCCACGA
>NZ_JBIDAJ010000068.1:0-16963 GCF_043202395.1 Streptomyces sp. NPDC048197 | reverse complement strand
CCCTCCGGCCCGTCCCCTCCCGTTGGGGGAGTGTGCGGGTGAGTGGGGGCGTGCGTTGTGGCACGTGCACCTGGTGTCGCAGGTCAGTGGGAATACCTCACCCGGCGCGTCGAGTTGTGGCCCCGCAGGGGGGCCTCGCGACCCTTACGGGTTCTGTTCGACCGTCCCCTACGGGTCCCCCAAACCCCTTGCATCCCCAACGCTCGCCCCCACTACCTTCTTCCCATCCCTCAACGGGAGGGGACGGGCCGGAGGGGCCGGTTGTGTGGACGTAAAGCGTCAGCAGTCCACACAACCGGCCCCGGAGGTCCGTCACCGCACCCACCGCAAACCCAGCCCGCCGCAGGCGCAACGCCGACCAAGCCCCGCGGCGCCGCAGATGAGTACGTGCGGGGCGCCGCAAAGCGCAACGGCGAGACGACCCGCGGCGGGACAGACGGGTACGTGCGAGGCGCCGCAAAGCGCAACGGCGACCAAGCCCCGCGGCGGGACGGCCAGCTACGTACGCGGCGCCGCAAAGCGCACCGGCGAGCAACCAGCGCGGCGCCGCAGCCGAGTACGTGGGCGACTACTGAAACGTGTGCTCAGGCGCAGGAAACGTGCCCGCCACGACCTCCTCGGCGAAGGCCTTGGCCGCGCCGCCGAGCAGTTCGCGCATTTCGAGGTACTTCTTGACGAACTTCGGTACCCGGCCGGAGGTCATTCCGGCCATGTCGGTCCACACCAGGACCTGCGCGTCGCACTCCAGGCCCGCGCCGATGCCGACGGTCGGGATGTGCAGCGAGCGGGTGACCTCGGCGGCCAGTTCGGCGGGGACCGCCTCCAGGACCACCGCGAACGCGCCCGCGTCCTGGACCGACTTGGCGTCCCGCAGCAGCTGCTGGGCGGCCTCCTCGCCGCGGCCCTGGACCGGGTAGCCGCCGAAGGCGTGCACCGACTGCGGGGTCAGCCCGACGTGTGCCATCACCGGGATGCCGGAGGAGACCAGCAGCTCCACCTGCTCCGCGGAGCGCTCACCGCCCTCCAGCTTGACCGCGCCGACCCCGGCCTCCTTCACCAGCCGGGTGGCGTTGCGCAGGGCCTGGACCGGCCCTTCCTGGTACGAGCCGAACGGCAGGTCCGCGACGACGAGGGACCGCTTGGTGCCCCGGACGACCGCCGCGGACAGGATCGTGATCTCGTCCATCGTGACGGGCACGGTGGACTCGTAACCGAGGTGACAGTTGCCCATCGAGTCGCCGACGAGGAGGACCGGGATCCCGGCCTCGTCGAAGACGGAGGCGGTCATCGCGTCGTAGGCGGTGAGCATCGGCCACTTCTCGCCGCGCTCCTTGGCGGCGGCGATGTCACGCACGGTGATCCGGCGCGAGCTCGTACCCCCGTACAGGGACTTGGGCACCGGCTTCTGGGCAGGCGAAGGCTGCGTCATGGTGACGGCTCCTGTTCGTCATCTCGAGGCACCCTGACGGTGTCCCCGGACTCCCCACCATGCTGGCACGACCGCGCGGCAAAGGAAAAGGGAGGGCGCAGCGGAAGCCGTCACGCCACAACCGCGGGAGAGTGGGACGTACGGCCGCCCCGCCGGGAAATACGGGCGCGGCGCATCAATACGGAACGGACTCGTATCGAAAAGCGTAGGGTGTCGGCATGGCCACCTCCTCGACCCCACCGACCGCACCGGGCGGCCCGCCCGTCCGGCAGGTCCCCGACCGGGTGCACCGGCGCCGCTGGGCGATCCTGTCCGCCCTCATGCTCAGCCTGCTGATCGTGGTGCTGGACAACTCCATCCTGAACGTCGCCATGAAGACGATCGCCACGCCGGCCCCGCACGGCCTCGGCGCCACCCAGAGCGAACTGGAATGGGCGATCAATGCCTACACGCTGGTCTTCGCCGGGCTGCTGTTCACCGCCGGCCTGCTCGGCGACCGGCTCGGCCGCAAGAAGACGCTGCTCTTCGGCCTGGCGGTGTTCGGTACCGGCTCGGTGCTCGCCGCGTTCGCCGGCTCGCCGACCCAGCTGATCGCCTTCCGCGCCCTCATGGGCCTGGGCGGCGCCTTCGTCATGCCGGCCACCCTCGCGATCCTGATGAACGTCTTCGAGCGCGAGGAGCAGCCCAAGGCGATCGGCATCTGGGCCGGCGGGGTGGGCCTGGCCATCGCGATCGGCCCGATCGCCGGCGGGCTGCTGCTGAACCAGTTCTGGTGGGGCTCGGTGTTCCTGGTCAACGTGCCCATCGTGCTGATCGCGCTGACCGCCATGCTGATCCTGGTGCCCGACTCCAGGGACCCCAGCCCCGGCCGGCTGGATCCGGTCGGCGTGCTGCTCTCCGTCGTCGGACTGGTCCTGCTGGTCTACGGGATCATCAAGGGCGGCCAGCTCGCCGACTTCACCGAACCGCAGGTGATCGGCACGGTCGTGGGCGGCCTGGTGGTGCTCGCCGGGTTCGTCGTGCACCAGAAGCGCAGCGACCACCCGTCGATCGACATCAACTACTTCCGCAAGCCCGCGTTCTCCGCCGCCATCGCCGCCATCGCCCTGGTCTTCTTCTCCCTGATGGGCGTCACGTTCTTCATCGTCTTCTACGTGCAGAGCGTGCGCGGCTACACCCCGCTCCAGGCCGGTCTGCTGCTCCTGCCGCTGGCCGCCGCCCAGATGATCTTCGCGCCGCGGGCCCGGCTGGCCGTGGACCGCTACGGCGCCCGCGCGGTGTGCACCTTCAGCATGTTCGTGGTGGCCGACACCATGCTGGGGCTGCTGCTGCTGGACACCGACACCCCGATCTGGGTCATGGAGGCGCTGTTCTTCCTGCAGGGCGCCGGCATGGCGCACATCATGCCGCCGGTCACCGTTTCGATCATGCAGTCGCTGCCCCGCGAGAAGGCCGGTTCCGGCTCGGCGCTCAACAACGTCTTCCGGCAGGTCGGCGGCACCCTCGGCGTCGCCGTCCTGGGCTCGCTGCTGTCCACGAGCTACCGGGACCGCATCCAGGGCGTCCTGGACGCGGTGCCCGGACTGTCGGACGGCGCCCGGCACGCGGCCGGTGAGTCGATCGAGGCCACCCTCGGCCTCGCGGAGCGGATGGGCGCCCCGGGCCGGCCGCTGGTCATCGCCGCGAACGACGCCTTCGTCCACGCCATGCACGTCACCGCCCTCGGGTCGGCCACCGTCTCGGCCGTCGGCGCCCTGGTCGTGCTGGCCTTCCTGCCGGGCAAGAAGGGACCGGCGCCGCAGTCCGCGGAGCCCCAGGGCGAACGGAAGGCGGGCGCAGCGCGATGAGCCGGGCGGCACGGGACCCCCAGCCGGCGGTGGCCGGCGCGGAGCCGGACCCGGTGGCGGCGGAGCGCCGCGGCCGGCCGCGCAGCGCCGCGGCCGACTCCGCGATCATCGAGGCGGTGCTCCGCCTGATCGAGAACGGGGCGTCCATGGGCGAGCTGTCCATGGAAGGGATCGCCCGCGAGGCCGGCGTCGGCAAGGCCACGGTCTACCGCCGCTGGTCCGGCAAGGACGCCCTGATGCTGGACGTCATGCGGTCCCTGGACGCCCCGCTCCCGCCGCTCGACGGCGACTCGGTCCGCGACGACCTGGTGTCCCTGCTGGAATTCCTCCGCCGCCGCGGCCTGGCCAAACGGGACTCCGCGCTGCTGCGCACCGTCGTCAGCCACGTCCAGGCGCACCCGGAGCTGTGGGAGGAGTACCACCGCTCGGTCGTCCGGGCCCGCACCGAGGCGCTGCTCGCGGTGCTCCGCCGGGGGATGGCCAACGGCGAGATCCGCACCGACCGCCCCGTCGACACCCTCGCCGACCTCTTCGTCGGCCCGATGCTGGCCCGGGCCTTCCTGCACCGGTGGAAGGACCTCCCCGAGGGGCTGGCCGAGGACATCGTCGACACGGTCCTCGACGGCGTACGGCCCCGCCCCCGGGCCGCGGCGGGCTGAGTGCCCACCGGCCCGCGTCCCGGGCACCCGGCACCATATGACCGGACCATGCCCGTTCTGTCACAGCCGTTGTCACGGACCCGATGACCGGAACCCCGGCCCGCACCACCGCCGTCCTCCCCTCCGAAGAGCGCGCGGCACGGCCCGGCGCGAATCTAAGAAACCGCATTACGGCCATCACCTAGGGTCGGTGATCACGGGTGACAGCACCGGAGCAAGGCAGTGAGGACGGCGGAATGGCGCAGGCATACATGACGGAGCCGGAGCAGGGGCGGGGGTCCGAAGGGGCCGGTTCCCGGGCCGGACGCCTGCGGAACTGGTGGCGTCCCGACGGGATGTGGCGGCGCGGCATCGTGCTGGCGGTGCTGGCGGTGGTGCTCGGGCTGCTGATGATGCTGCACGCCCGGGTCCCCAACGACGTCGGAAACCTGGGCAGCCTGCTGGAGACCTTCCTGCCGTGGCTCGGCCTCGGCATCCCGCTGCTGCTGCTCGCCGCGGTCCTGCGCCGCTCCGCGACCGCCCTGGTCGCGCTGGTCCTGCCGGCCTTCGTCTGGGTCAACCTGTTCGCCGGGCAGCTCACGGACAAGGCCGGCACCGGCGGCAACGTCACCGTCGTCACCCACAATGTGAACGCCGACAACCCCGACCCGGCGGCCACCGCCCGGGACATCGTGCACTCCGGCGCGGACGTCGTCGCCCTGGAGGAGCTGACCGGCGACGCCCTGCCCACGTACCGCAAGGGGCTGGCGAAGGCGTACCCGTACCACACCGTGCAGGGCACGGTCGGCCTGTGGAGCAAGCTGCCGCTGAGCGACGCCGGGCCGGTGGACATCAAGATGGGCTGGACCCGTGCGCTGCGGGCCACCGTCACCGCCACCGACGGCCGGCAGTTCGGCGTCTACGTGGCCCACCTGCCGTCGGTCCGGGTCAAGGTCGAGGCCGGCTTCACCGCCAACCAGCGCGACGGCAGCGCCGAGGCGCTGGGCGAGGCGATCGCCGCCGACCCGGTCAAGAAGGTCATGCTGCTCGGCGACCTCAACGGCACCATGAACGACCGCTCGCTGGCCCCGGTCACCTCGCAGATGCGCTCCGCCCAGGGCGCCGCCGGTGACGGCTTCGGCTTCAGCTGGCCGGCCGGCTTCCCGATGGCCCGGATCGACCAGATCATGATGAAGGGCATGGACCCGGTCAAGGCGTGGGTGATGCCCTCGACCGGCAGTGACCACCTCCCGGTCGCCGCCTCGGTCAAGGTGTGACGGGCCGACGCGGCCCCGTAACGTCCCGTTCCCCCGCTGGAATACTGCGCCTGGGAGACTTTGTTCCGTAAGAGAACTTAAGAGACCGTGGAAGTCCCGTGCGTCCTGCCGGCCCGGCAGGACGCACGGCCACGTCTCCGCCCGCACGTACGGAACGCGTCCCCGAAAGGTTTTCCATGCCCTTGGCTCTGCTCGCACTCGCGATCTCGGCCTTCGGTATCGGCACCACGGAATTCGTGATGATGGGCCTGCTGCCCAACGTCGCGGACGACCTGGGCACCTCGGTGCCCACCGCCGGCTACCTCGTCTCCGCCTACGCCCTCGGCGTCGTCATCGGCGCCCCGCTGCTGACCGCCCTCGGATCCCGCATCCCCCGCAAGCGGATGCTCGTCTGCCTCATGGCGGTCTTCACGGTCGGCAACCTGGCCTCCGCCCTGGCCCCGAACTTCGGGCTGCTGATCGCCGGCCGGCTGCTGGCCGGCCTCCCGCACGGCGCCTTCTTCGGCGTCGGCGCGGTGGTCGCCGCCCGGCTGGTCCGCGAAGGCCGCCAGGCCCGCGCGGTCGCCACCATGTTCCTCGGCCTGACCATCGCCAACATCGTCGGCGTGCCCGCCGCCACCCTCCTCGGCCAGCGGCTCGGCTGGCGCGCCACCTTCCTCATCGTGGCCGCCATCGGACTGATCGCCATGGCCGCGCTGGCCCGGCTGATCCCGCCGCTGCCCGCCGAGGAACGCACCGGCCTGGCCCGCGAACTGCGCGCGCTCGGCCACCGCCAGGTGCTCCTCGGCCTGCTGACCACGGTCTTCGGCTTCGCCGGCATCTTCGCCGTCTACAGCTACCTGGCGTCGATGATGACCCGGGTCACCGGCCTCGCCGAGAGCTCGGTCCCGCTCGTGCTGGCCCTCTTCGGCATCGGCATGACCCTCGGCGCGCTCGCCGCCGGCCCGCTCACCGACCGCGCGCTGCGCCCCACCCTCTACGGCTCCCTGGCGGGGCTGGCCCTGGTCCTTGCGGCCCTGCACTTCACCGCCCCGGTGGCGTGGGCCGCCATGGTCACCGTCGTCCTCGTCGGCGCGATCGGCTTCCTGACCACCACGCCCCTGCAGATGCTGGTCATGAACAAGGCCCACCAGGCCCCCACGCTGGCCGCCGCCTCCAACCAGTCCGCCTTCAACCTCGCCAACGCAGGCGGCGCCTGGGCCGGCGGGCTGGCCCTCTCGGCCGGCTGGGGCTGGACCTCCCCGGCCCTGGTCGGCGCCGTGCTGGCCGCCCTCGGCCTGGCCGTCGCGGTGACCGCCGGCCTGCTGGACCGGGCCCCGCACGACCCCTCGCGCATCGTGGCCCGCAGCGACGACGCCCCGGCCCCGGCCGAAGCGGGCGCCCGGACCGGCGGCGGGTCGTAACCGGCCGGCGCCCCGCGACCGGCCGGCCACCCTGGGGGACACACCCCCGGTGCCCTCAGACCCTCAGCGGCCCTCGCGCCAGTGGTTGGTGATCGGCAGCCGGCGGTCCTTGCCGAAGCCCTTCGCGGAGATCTTGGGGCCCGGTGGGTACTGCCGGCGCTTGTACTCGGCGTGGTCGACCATCCGCAGGACCCGGGTGACCAGCGCGGCGTCATAGCCCTGGGCGACGATGTCGGCGTGGCCGCGGTCCCGGTCGACGTAGAGCTCCAGGATCCCGTCCAGCACGTCGTAGTCGGGCAGCGAGTCGGTGTCGACCTGGCCGGGGCGGAGCTCCGCGCTCGGCGGCTTGGTGAGGGTGTGCTCCGGGATCGGCGGGGTCCGGCCGCGGTCCGCGGCGGCCTGGTTGCGCCAGCGGGCCAGCTCGTAGACCACGGACTTGTAGACGTCCTTGATGGGGCCGTAGCCGCCCACCGAGTCCCCGTAGAGCGTCGAATAGCCGCAGGCCAGCTCGGACTTGTTGCCGGGGGCGAGGACCAGGTGGCCCTCCTGGTTGGAGATCCCCATCAGGGTCGTACCGCGCAGCCGGGACTGGAGGTTCTCCTCCGCAAGACCGGTCAGCGAGAGCGAGTCCATGTAGGCGTCGAACATCGGCCCGATGGGGACCGTACGGAACGCCAGGCCGGTCCGGCGGGCGAGTTCGGCCGCGTCGGTGAGCGAGTGCTCGGAGGAATAGCGCGACGGCATCGCCACCGCGTGCACCTGCGCGGCGCCCAGCGCATCACAGGCGATCGTGGCGACGAGGGCCGAGTCGATGCCCCCGGAAAGACCGACCACGACGCTGCGGAAGCCGTTCTTCGCCACGTACGCGCGCAGGCCGACGACCAGCGCGGTGTAGATCTCCTCCAGGTCGACGAGGCGCTCGGCCTGGCCGCCGGGGCTCTTTGGCGGGTACGCCGGCAGCGGGTCGGCGGAGAGCACGAGGTGGTCCACGCGCAGCCCGTCGTCCAGGACACCGGCCGGCGGCTCCGGCGCCGCCGCGGGCAGGTCCAGATCGACCAGCACACAGCCCTCCGCGAACTGCGGCGCCCGTGCGATCACCCCGCCGTCCTTGTCCACCACGATCGAGTCGCCGTCGAAGACCAGCTCGTCCTGGGCGCCGATCATGGCGAGATAAGCCGTGGCGCAGCCGGCCTCCTGCGCCCGCTTGCCGACCAGCTCCAGCCGGGTGTCGTCCTTGTCCCGCTCGTACGGGGAGGCGTTGATGGACAGCAGCAGCCCGGCCCCCGCGCTGCGGGTCGCCGGCACCCGGCCGCCGTCCTGCCACAGGTCCTCGCAGATGGCCAGCGCGATGTCGATGCCGTGCAGCCGGACGACGGGCAGCGTGTCGCCGGGCACGAAGTAGCGGAACTCGTCGAAGACGCCGTAGTTGGGCAGGTGGTGCTTGGCGAAGGAGAGCGCGACCGTGCCGCGGTGCAGCACCGCGGCGGCGTTCTGCGGGGCGCCGGCCGGGCGTCCGTAGCGCGGCCGGTCCTGCTCGCAGCGGTCGAGATAGCCGACGACGACGGGGAGTTCGCCCAGGCCCTCGTCGGCCAGCCGGCCGGCCAGCGCCCGCAGCGCGGCCCGGCTCGCCTCGACGAACGACGGGCGCAGCGCGAGGTCCTCGACGGGATAGCCGGTGAGCGCCATCTCGGGGAACGCGACGAGATGGGCGCCCTGGTCGGCGGAGTGCCGGGTCCAGCGCACGATCGTCTCGGCGTTCTGCGCGAGGTCCCCGACGCAGGAATCGATCTGATTGAGGGCGAGGCGGAGTTGAGGCACCCCGCCAGTGTAATCGTCTTTCTGACGCAATGGGGGGAGAGTGCATGCGGGGAGAGGCGGAAGGCCGGGCCGGGCCGGCGTCCGGGGGAGGGCGCCGGCCGCCCGTCCGTCCCCTACGAGCGGTAGCCCAGGACCGTCATCATCCCCGACTCCGAGTGGTAGATGTTGTGGCAGTGGACCATCCACAGCCCCGGGTTGTCGGCGTAGAAATCGACCGCCAGCCGCCGCCCCGGCAGCACGATCGTGGTGTCCTTCCGGGGCCCGCCGTGCGGCAGCGCGAAGTGGTGGCCGTGCAGATGCATCGGATGCCACATCCGGGTGTGGTTGCGGAAGACCATCCGCACCCGCTCACCGGACCGCACGGGATAGCGCTGGTACGGGGAGTACGGCCGGCCGTTGATCGCCCAGTTGTACCGGGCCATGTTGCCGGTGAGGGTCATGTCGATGACACGGTCGGGGCGGCGCGACGAGAGCCGTACGGACGCGGCCGCCTTGAGCTGGTCCGCGGTCATCAGCCTGCCGCGCAGCTCCGCGGGCCGGTCGGACGGGCCGGGCGCGGACCCGTGCCCGGTCCGCAGCACGGCCAGCGCGGAACGGTTCCGCTTGCCCTCGGCGAGCGCGGTCAGCGGGAAAACGCCGTCCTCGGCGGTGACCAGGACGTCGTAGCGCTCGCCCACACCGAGCAGCAGCGCGTCCGTCTTGGCGTGCCGCACGGGGTAGCCGTCGGTGTGGGTCACGGTCATCCGGTGGCCGCCGAGCGCGACCCGGTAGGACGTGTCCCCGCCCGCGTTGATGATCCGGATCCGGATCCGGTCGCCGGGCCGGGCGCGGAAGGTGTGCGGATGCCGGGCGGTACGGCCGTTGATGAGGTGGAGCGGGTGGTCCACCGAGCCCGGGTCGCCCCAGAGCCGCCGTCGCCCGCCGAACAGCCGCCGCGCCGAGCCGTGCCCGTGCCCGCCGCCGTGCCCGTGGTCGCCCCTGCCGTGCCCGCGCCCGTGGCCGTGCCCGTCGTGCCCGTGCCCGTCGTGACCGTGCCTGTTGGCGGTCCCGCCGCCGCCCTTCCCGTCGTCACCCATGTCCATGTTCATGTGCGTGCCCATACCGCCCATGTGGCCCATGCCCCCGCCGTGCCGGCCCGCGCGCTTGAGGAATCCGGCCAGTACGGCGTCCGGGGTGCGGCCGTCGATCCCGTCGATCCAGTCGTCGATCAGGACGACCCACTCCCGGTCGTACGAGAGCGGCTCCCTGGGGTCGTCGACGATCAGCGGTGCGTACAGCCCGCGGTCCAACTGCACGCCGACGTGCGGGTGCAGCCAGTGCGTACCGGGCTCGTTGACCATGAAGCGGTAGACGGAGGAGCCGCCGGGCCGGATCGCCCGCTGGGTGAGGTCCGGGACGCCGTCCATGTCGTTGCGCACGTGCAGCCCGTGCCAGTGGACGGTGGTGGACTGCGGCAGGTGGTTGTGGAGGGTCAGCGCGATCCGCTCGCCCGCGGTGACCCGGATCTCCTTGCCCGGCAGTTCGTCGCCGTACGCCCAGGTCCGTACCGTCCGGCCGCCACCCAGCTCGATACGGGTCGCGGCGGCGGTCAGGGTGAAGTGCCGGACGGGGCCCGTGCCGCGCTCGCGCTCGCACTCGGCCACCTCGGGGCCATCGGGGGTCACATAGCCCCGCGGGGGTCTCCCACCGGAACCACCGCCGCCGTGGGAGCCGTGCGTGCCATGGGAATCGTGGGAGCCGTGCGCGCCATGGGAGCCGTGCCCGTCATGGTCCTTGTGGGAGCCGTGAGGCGGCGGGCTGCCGGCCGAGCCGTGCAAGCCGTGGGAACCGTGCGCGCTGGGGGACGGGTGGGGGCGGCGGGAGGGGTGGGAGCCGTACAGACCGGCCTTGACGTCCGGGCCGGAGCCGGTGTCCGACGTGCCGCAGGCGGCCAGCAGCCCGCTGCCGGCGACCGCGGCCCCCGCACCGAGCAGGGCGCGCCGCGAGGGCGTCCGGGGACCGGCGGGCCGAGCGTCACCCGGGGCATCGGACCGGCCTTCGGGCCGTACGTCCGACGGGCCTTCCGAGGGGCCGCCCGCCGGGCTTTCCGACGGGGCACCGGACGGGTCGTCGTGCAGGACAGGGCGCTGCGAATCGCGCATGGAAGAGAGCACCTCGAAACGGTGTCGGTGTGAGCAGGGTCGGCTGCGGGTCGGCTGACGGAGGTTCCGCCGCGGACTCCCGGGGACGTCGGCGACGGGGCGCGCTACCGGGCGCGCGGCACCGACGAGGGGGCGGGGAATATGGGGCGCGGCGGCGCAGATATCGGCCACCGGCCGGGCAGCAGACCCGCGCGTACCGTCCTCGTGCACCGCGGCAGCCGGCCGCACCACGCGGCGGCGGCCGTGCCCTGTGCACGCATCGCGGACCTCCCGACGAGGACGGCGGACACCGGAGGGGGCCGCCGGTTCGCACCCTACCCCCGAGGGGTATCACCCTCCACCGGAGCGCCGCCGAACGGGGCGTCGCCCGCCTATCCTTGGCCTTCCCGCCCCACCGGCGGGCCCCGGGCACGTCCGGCGCGGCCGGGAACCCCCGTACGGCCGGCCGGGTCCGCCCGAGCACCCGGATGTCCGTGACCGGTACAGGAGATCCCCCACCGATGAGCAGCCACCGCCTCCCCACCCCCGGCCGGTTCGTGCGCGTCGACGGGGTGCCGCTGCACGTCGTGACGGAGGGCTCCGGTCCGCTCTGCGTGCTCAGCGGCGGCCTCGGCATGGCGTGGTTCGACTGGGACGCGGTCGCCGCGCTGCTCGCCCCCCACCGCACCGTCGTCCGCTTCGACCGCCCCGGCCTCGGCCTCAGCGCCCGGGCGCCCGCGCCGCCCACCCTGGCCGCCGAGGCCGACCGGATCGCCCGGCTCCTCGACGCGCTCGGCCACCGCGGCCCGGCCACCGTCGTCGGCCACTCCCTCGCCGGGTTCCACGCCGAGGGGTTCGCCCGGCTGCACCCGGAGCGCTGCGCCGGAGTCGTCCTCGTCGACGGCAGCATCGAGGAGGACCCGCGGCCCCTGCTGCCGCGGGCGGTGCGGACGGCCTGGGCGGGCGGGGTGGCCGGGGCGCTGTCCGCGGCCGGTCTGCCGCGCGCCCTGGGCCCGGCCGCCCGCCGCCTGGTGGGCCGCGCCTCGACGGTCGGCAGTCATCCGCCGCACCCCTGGGAGCGGGCCGGCTACCGCACCAGCCGGGTCGCCCGGGCCTGCGTCCTGGAGAACGCCACCTACCCCTACCAGGCCGCCGAACTCGCCGCGCTGCGCCGGGACCGCCCGATGCCACCCGTCCCGGTGACGGTCCTGGCGGCCTACGACGGCAGCGAGACCGCCGGCCGGCTGCGCTGGCTGGAGCGCCAGCGGGCCCTGGCCGCGGAACTCGGCGGGCGGTTCGCCCTCGCCGCCCCCGCGGGCCACCTGGTGATGGCCGACGTCCCGGAATCCGTGGCCCACGCCGTCCTGGACCTCACCGGCACCGGCCGCGACACCGCCCCGCTCGGGTAGCCCCGTACGGCACCCGCCGTCCCCGCCCGGTCACCACCCGGAACCGACCGGAACGCCCCGCTCAACAGCTGGTCAACGGCCCCTCAGGGCGGCTTCAAGAGTGGGCCAAGCGGCCCGATTGCCGCCGCCGGCTGCGCTGAGCTTGCTCGCTGCGGGAAAGGATGCGGGAAGGAAGCGGAGCGGGGGTTACGGGTCGACGGTTCTGGTTCAGGCCAAGGGTGCGTAATGTGACGGTAACCCCCTCACGTGATACTGGTTGCCACGCGCGTCGTTCGACGTACGTGGACAGGCCGATTGACCTGCAAGGATTGGTGACCCATGGACAAGCAGCAGGAGTTTGTGCTCCGGACGCTGGAAGAGCGCGACATCCGCTTCGTCCGGCTGTGGTTCACCGATGTGCTCGGCTTCCTGAAGTCGGTGGCCGTCGCGCCCGCCGAGCTGGAGCAGGCCTTCGACGAGGGCATCGGTTTCGACGGGTCGGCCATCGAAGGCTTCGCCCGGGTGTACGAATCCGACATGATCGCCAAGCCCGACCCCGGCACCTTCCAGATCCTCCCCTGGCGCGCCGAGGCCCCCGGCACCGCCCGGATGTTCTGCGACATCCTGATGCCGGACGGCTCCCCCTCGTACGCCGACCCCCGCTACGTCCTCAAGCGGATCCTGGCGAAGACCTCCGACCTCGGCTTCACCTTCTACACCCACCCCGAGATCGAGTTCTTTCTGCTCAAGGACAAGCCCGTCGACGGCTCCCGGCCGATCCCCGGCGACTCCTCCGGCTACTTCGACCACACCCCGCAGAACGTCGGCATGGACTTCCGCCGCCAGGCGATCACCATGCTGGAGTCGATGGGCATCTCGGTGGAGTTCAGCCACCACGAGGGCGCCCCCGGCCAGCAGGAGATCGACCTGCGCTACGCCGACGCACTCTCCACCGCCGACAACATCATGACCTTCCGGCTGGTCATGAAGCAGGTCGCGCTGGAGCAGGGCGTCCAGGCGACGTTCATGCCCAAGCCGTTCTCCGAGTACCCCGGCTCCGGCATGCACACCCACCTCTCCCTCTTCGAGGGCGACCGCAACGCCTTCCACGAATCCGGCTCGGAGTACCAACTCTCCAAGGTGGGCCGCTCGTTCATCGCCGGTCTGCTCAAGCACGCCGGCGAGATCTCCGCCGTCACCAACCAGTGGGTGAACTCCTACAAGCGCATCTGGGGCGGCGCCAACCGCACCGCGGGCGCCGGCGGCGAGGCCCCCTCGTACATCTGCTGGGGCCACAACAACCGCTCCGCGCTGATCCGCGTCCCGATGTACAAGCCCGGCAAGATGGGCTCCACCCGGGTCGAGGTCCGCTCGATCGACTCCGGCGCCAACCCCTACCTCACCTACGCCGTCCTGCTCGCCGCCGGCCTCAAGGGCATCGAGGAGGGCTACGAGCTGCCGGCCGGCGCCGACGACGACGTCTGGGCGCTGACCGACTCCGAGCGCCGGGCGATGGGCATCGAGCCGCTGCCGCAGAACCTCGGCGAGGCCATCGAACTCATGGAGCGCAGCGAACTCGTCGCCGAAACCCTCGGCGAGCACGTCTTCGACTTCTTCCTCCGCAACAAGAAGCAGGAATGGGAGGAGTACCGCTCCGAGGTCACCGCCTTCGAGCTGCGCAAGATGCTGCCCGTGCTCTGAGCCACCGCGCCACCGAGAGGCTGGACCATGGCACTACCCGCTCCGCAGGGACGGCGGAGCAGCACGTTCGGCCGGCTGCTGAGGCACGGGTTCACCGACCCCTCGGCGGCCGGGGAACTGCTCGACGCCCCCGAACTCGCAGCCGTCCGCGACGACTCGGTCCTCCTGGAGGCCTTCGGCGGCACCGCCGACCCCGACCTGGCCCTGCGGGGACTGGTCCGGCTGGTGGAGGCGCTGCCGGAGGACGAGCAGCAGGCGCTGCTGAGCACCCTCGTCGCCGCGAAACCGCTGCGCGACCGGCTGCTCGGCGTACTGGGCGCCTCCGAGGCGCTCGCCGACCACCTCGCCCGCCACCCCGGCGACTGGCGGTCACTGGTCACCTACGAGTCGGCCGACCTGCACCCGACCACCCCCGAGTTCGAGCAGGCACTCGCCGAGGGCATCTGGGGCGAGCAGGGCGCCGCCCGGCCCCGCGCCGACGCGCTGCGCGCCGCCTACCGCCGGGCCCTCCTCGGCATCGCGGCCCGCGACGTGTGCGGCACCACGGACGTCGCCGAGGCCGCGGCGGAACTCGCCGACCTGGCCACCGCCACCGTCCGCGCCGCCCTGCAGATCTCCTACGAAGAGGCGCCCGGCGACGCCGCGGTCTGCCGGCTGGCCGTCATCGCCATGGGCAAATGCGGCGGCCGGGAGCTGAACTACGTCTCCGACGTCGACGTCATCTTCGTCGCCGAGGCCAAGGACGGCGTCGACGAAGCCAAGGCACTGCAGGCCGCGACCCGGATCGCCGCCCGCATGATGCAGCTGTGCTCGGACAACACCGTCGAGGGCACCATCTGGCCGGTCGACGCCAACCTGCGCCCCGAAGGCCGCAACGGACCCCTGGTCCGCACCCTCAGCAGCCACCTCGCCTACTACCAGCGCTGGGCCAAGACCTGGGAGTTCCAGGCCCTGCTCAAGGCCCGCCCGATGGCCGGCGACCTCGGCCTGGGCCAGGAGTACGTCGACGCACTCGCCCCGATGGTGTGGGAGGTGGCCGAACGGGACAACTTCGTCTCCGACGTCCGCCAGATGCGCCGCCGGGTCGTCGAGAACATCCCCGCGGCGCAGATCGAACGCGAACTCAAGCTCGGCCCCGGCGGCCTGCGCGACGTCGAATTCGCCGTCCAGCTCCTCCAGTTGGTGCACGGCCGCAGCGACGCCACCCTGCGCAGCGCCACCACCCTGGACGCCCTGGCCGCCCTCGCGGCCGGCGGCTACGTAGGACGTCAGGACGCCGCCGCCCTGGACGCCGCCTACCGCTTCCTGCGCACCCTCGAGCACCGCATCCAGCTGTTCCGCTTCCGCCGCACCCACCTGATGCCCGAGGACGAGGCCGAACTCCGCCGCCTGGCACGGTCGCTGGGACTGCGGACCGAGCCGGTCGACACCCTCCGCAGGGAGTGGAGATGGCACGCCAGGGAGGTGCGCCGACTGCATGAGAAGCTCTTCTACCGCCCCCTGCTCGATGCCGTCGCCCATCTGGAGCCCGGCGAGGCCCGGCTGTCGGCCAAGGCCGCCGGTCACCGCCTCGAAGCGCTCGGCTACGCCGACCCGGTGGCCGCCCTGCGCCACCTGGAGGCGCTGGCCTCCGGCGTGACCCGTAAGGCCGCCATCCAGCGGACCCTGCTCCCGGTGCTGCTCGCCTGGTTCGCGGACTCCGCCGACCCGGACGCCGGACTGCTCAACTTCCGCAAGGTCTCCGACGCACTCGGCAAGACCCCCTGGTACCTCCGGCTGCTGCGCGACGAGGGCGCGGCCGCCGAGAACCTCGCCCGGGTGCTCTCCGCCGGCCGCCTCGCCCCCGACCTGCTCCTGCGCGCCCCCGAGGCGGTGGCCCTCCTCGGCGCCCCCGACGGCCTCCAGCCCCGCAGCCGCGCCGCCCTGGAACAGGAGGTGCTGGCCGCGGTCGGCCGCGCGGACGGCGCGGAGGCGGCGGTCGCGGCGGCCCGCGGGGTCCGCCGCCGGGAGATGTTCCGCACCGCCGCGTCCGACGTGATCGGCGCGTACGGCACGGAGTTCAGCCCCGCCGACACCGATCACGGCCACTCCGTCGACGCGGTCGGCTCCGCGCTCTCCGACCTCAACGCCGCCACCCTCGCCGGTGCGCTGCGCGCCGCGGTCCGCGCCCAGTGGGGCGACACCCTGCCCACCCGCTTCGCGGTGATCGGCATGGGCCGCTTCGGCGGCCACGAACTGAGCTACGGCTCGGACGCCGACGTCCTCTTCGTCCACGAACCCCGCGAGGGAGCCGACGAACAGGAAGCCGCCAAGGCCGCCCACGCGGTCGCCAACGAAATGCGCCGGCTGCTCCAACTCCCGTCCTCCGACCCGCCGTTGCTCATCGACGCCGACCTCCGCCCGGAGGGCCGCACCGGCCCGCTGGTGCGCACCCTCGCCTCGTACGCGGCCTACTACCGGCGCTGGTCGCTGGTCTGGGAGGCACAGGCCCTGCTGCGCGCCGAACCGGTCGCCGGCGACCCCGACCTCGGGCAGCGCTTCATCGAGCTGATCGACCCGCTGCGCTACCCGGCCGAGGGCCTGGGCGACGAGGCGGTACGCGAGATCCGCAAGCTCAAGGCCCGGATGGAGTCCGAACGGCTGCCCCGCGGCGCGGACCCCACCACCCACGCCAAGCTGGGCCGCGGCGGCCTGAGCGACGTCGAGTGGACGGTCCAGCTGCTCCAGATGCAGCACGGCTGGGAGGTCCCCGGCCTGCGCACCACCCGCACCCGCGAGGCCCTGTCCGCCGCCCACGCCGCCGGGCTGATCGCCACGGAGGACGCCCAGATACTGGACGAGGCGTGGGTCCTGGCGGCCCGGGTCCGCAACGCGGTGATGCTCGTACGCGGCCGTCCCGGTGACACGTTCCCGGTCGACGGCCGCGAACTGGCCGCGGTCGGCCGCTACCTCGGCTACGAGGACGGCCTCAGCCGCCGCCCCACCGATAACGGCCGCGGCAACGAGGCCTCCGGCCGCAGCGGCGAAATGATCGACGACTACCGCCGCATCACGCGACGGGCACGCAGCGTCGTGGAACGGCTCTTTTACGCCTGACCTGTCCGCTGCGCTTTGCGGTGCCTCCCACGTAGCTGGCCGTCCCGCCGCGGTGGTTACTCGCCGTTGCGCTTTGCGGCGCCGCGTACGTAGTTGTCTGCGGCGCCGCGGGGCGTCTCGCCGTTGCGCCTGCGGCGGGCTGGGTTTGTGGTGGGTGCGGTGACGGGCCTGCGGGGCCGGTGTTTGGGACTGCTTCGCTTTACGTCCCAAACACCGGCCCCTCCGGCCCGTCCCCTCCCGTTGGGG
>NZ_JBIDAJ010000067.1:0-18201 GCF_043202395.1 Streptomyces sp. NPDC048197 | reverse complement strand
GGGTACGTGCCACAACGCGCGCCCCCACTCACCCGCACACTCCCCCCTCACGGGAGGGGACGGGCCGGAGGGGCCGGTTGTGTGGACGTAAAGCGACAGCAGTCCACACAACCGGCCCCGGAGGCTCGTCACCGCACCCACCACAAACCCAGCCCGCCGCAGGCGCAACGGCGAGACGACCCGCGGCGCCGCAGAGAGCTACGTACGGGGGCGCCGCAAAGCGCAACGGCGACCGAGCCCCGCGGCGCCGCAGACAACTGCGTGGGCTCAATGCCGGCGCAGCCGATGCGTCGCCTTCTCCTTCGCGTCCAGGCCGTGCCCGGCCGTCTTCTCGGCCTTGCCTTCGGCCTGCAGCTTGCGGTTGTGGGTCGCCTTGCCGACGACCTCCTTCATGGTGCCGATGACCTGGGCGCCTTTGGCCTTCATGGTGTCCTTGGCAGTCACGGTGACCCGCTCCTCGCTCAGTCGCGGTCTTCGTCAACATCGAGTCCGTGCCCCGCGTACGGCAGTCAAAACCTGACAAGCAAGACAAAGCTCCCGCACCGGAAACCGGGACGGGAGCTTGTTCTCAGGATTCTCAGGGAGCGAAGGCGCCGGGCACCTCACAGCCCCCGCGCGACCTCCGTCGCCCAGTACGTGAGGATCATGTTCGCGCCGGCCCGCTTGATGCCCGTCAGGGTCTCCAGGATCGCCCTGTCGCGGTCGATCCAGCCCTTCTCGGCGGCCGCCTCGACCATCGCGTACTCGCCGGAGATCTGGTACGCGGCCACCGGCACGTCCACCGCGTCGGCGACCTTCGCCAGTACGTCCAGGTAGGGCAGCGCCGGCTTGACCATGACCATGTCGGCGCCCTCGTCCAGGTCGAGCGCCAGCTCGCGCAGCGACTCGCGGAGGTTGCCCGGGTCCTGCTGGTACGTCTTGCGGTCGCCCTTCAGCGACGAGCCCACCGCCTCGCGGAACGGGCCGTAGAACGCCGAGGAGTACTTCGCCGTGTAGGCGAGGATCGACACGTCCTCGTGGCCGGTCTGGTCCAGGGCGTCCCGGATCACTCCGACCTGCCCGTCCATCATGCCGCTGGGACCCACGACGTGGACGCCCGCGTCGGCCTGGACCTGCGCCATCTCGGCGTAGCGCTCCAGCGTCGCGTCGTTGTCGACCCGCCCGGCGGCGTCCAGGACCCCGCAGTGGCCGTGGTCGGTGTACTCGTCCAGGCACAGGTCCGACATGATCACCAGGTCGTCGCCGACCTCGGCGCGGACGTCCCGGATGGCGACCTGCAGGATGCCGTCGGGGTCGGTGCCGGCGGTGCCCGCGGCGTCCTTCTTCTCGTCCAGCGGCACGCCGAACAGCATGATCCCGGCGACCCCCGCCTCCACCGCCTCGACGGCGGCCTTGCGGAGGGTGTCGCGGGTGTGCTGGACGACGCCCGGCATCGCGGAGATCGGCGCCGGCTCACCGATGCCCTCCCGGACGAACGCCGGGAGGATCAAGTCGGCCGGGTGCAGCCGGTACTCGGCGACCATCCGGCGCATCGCCGGGGTGGTGCGCAGCCGCCGCGGCCGCGCACCGGGGAAGCTTCCGTACTTCGTCATGCCCACCACGCTACGCCCGCCCCGCACCCGCCTTTGCCGACGCATCGTCGGCAGCCGCCCGGCGGGCGGGGCGCCCCTCCCGGGCCCCAACGCGCCGCGCCCCGCGCCCGGATCACCGGGCGCGGGGCGCGAAACGCTGTCGGACCGCTGCGGTCCGCCGCCGTAGCGCTGACGTACCGCCGTCAGCTGCGGGCCCGCCGCCGCGAGCCCGGCCTGCGCTCGCTGGGGCGGGTGACCGGGTCGCCGGCCTCGATCGCCGCGTCCCGGCGCGCCGCGCCGAAGTCCGCGAGGGCCTCGGCCAGCTTGTGCACGGACGGCTCCGGCGACATCACGTCGACGCGCAGCCCGTGCTCCTCGGCCGTCTTGGCGGTGGCCGGGCCGATGCAGGCGATCACGGTCACGTTGTGCGGCTTGCCGGCGATGCCGACGAGGTTCCGCACGGTCGACGAGGAGGTGAAGAGCACGGCGTCGAAGCCGCCGCCCTTGATCGCCTCGCGGGTCTCGGCCGGCGGCGGCGAGGCCCGCACGGTCCGGTAGGCGGTGACGTCGTCGACCTCCCAGCCCAGCTCGATCAGGCCGGCCACCAGGGTCTCGGTGGCGATGTCGGCCCGGGGCAGGAAGACCCGGTCGATCGGGTCGAAGACGGGGTCGTACGGCGGCCAGTCCTCCAGCAGACCGGCGGCGGACTGCTCGCCGGACGGAACCAGGTCGGGCTTCACGCCGAAGGCGACCAGCGCCTTGGCGGTCTGCTCGCCCACCGCGGCGACCTTGATGCCCGCGAAGGCCCGGGCGTCGAGCCCGTACTCCTCGAACTTCTCACGGACGGCCTTGACGGCGTTGACCGACGTGAAGGCGATCCACTCGTAGCGGCCGGTGACCAGGCCCTTGACCGCGCGCTCCATCTGCTGCGGGGTGCGCGGCGGTTCGACGGCGATGGTCGGGACCTCGTGCGGCACCGCGCCGTACGAGACGAGCTGGTCGGAGAGCGACGCGGCCTGCTCCTTCGTCCGCGGTACGAGCACCCGCCAGCCGAACAGCGGCTTGGACTCGAACCACGAGAGCCGGTCGCGCTGCGCGGCGGCACTGCGCTCACCGACCACGGCTATGACCGGCTGGCCGCCGTCCGGCGACGGCAGCACCTTGGCGGCCTTGAGCACCTGGGCGACCGACCCGAGGGTGGCTGTCCAGGTGCGCTGGCGGGTGGTGGTGCCGGCGACGGTGACAGTCATCGGGGTGTCGGGCTTGCGGCCCGCGGTGACCAGCTCGCCGGCGGCCGCGGCCACCGCGTCGAGGGTGGTGGAGACGACCGCGGTGGCGTCGCTGGTGCCCAGCTCCGACCAGCAGCGGTCATCGGCGCTGCGGGCGTCGACGAAGCGCACGTCGGTGCCCTCGGCGTCGCGCAGCGGCACACCGGCGTACGCGGGCACGCCGACGGCCGCGGCGATGCCGGGCACGACCTCGAAGACGATGCCCTCGGCGGCGCAGGCCAGCATCTCCTCGGCGACGTTCCCGTCCAGACCGGGGTCGCCGGTGACCGCCCGGACGACCCGCTTGCCCGCCCGGGCGGCCGCCATGACAAGATTGGCGGCGTCCCTAAGGGTGGGGATGTCGGCGGGGATTGACGCCTCGTCAGCTGACGCCTGCAGTGGTGTGTCCACCTGCGCGCGCGTATGTACACGCACGACGTCGAGCACCTGCGGGTCGGCGACCAGTACGTCCGCGGAGGCCAGCGCCTCCACGGCACGCAGCGTCAGCAGACCCGGGTCACCCGGCCCGGCACCCAGGAAGGTGACCTGACCGGAGGCGGAGTGGTTAGGGGCGGTGGGGTTCAAAGTGCTCGCTCCCCCATAAGACCGGCCGCACCCTTGGCGAGCATCTCGGCGGCGAGTTCGCGGCCCAGCTGCTGCGGAACCGACGTCTCGTCGGGAGAGGCGGGTACGTGCCCGGTGGTGGACAGCTGCACCAGCGTGCTGCCGTCGGTCGTGCCGACGACACCGCGCAGGTGCAATTCGGTGAAAGCCTGCTCGTCAGCCTGGGGGCCTCCCCTGCTCGAACGAAGTCGAGAGCTTGGGGAAAGGTCGGCCAGCGCCCCGACGGGTGCGGAACAGCCGGCCTCCAGGGCGGCGAGCAGGGAACGCTCGGCGGTCACGGCGGCCCGGGTGTCCGGGTCGTCGAGCTCGGCGAGCGTGGCGGCGAGGTCCGCATTGGCGGCGGCACACTCGATCGCCAGTGCCCCCTGGCCGGGGGCGGGCAGAACCACGTCGGGCGACAGCAGTTGCGCCGCCTCGTCGATCCGGCCGATGCGGGTGAGGCCGGCCGCGGCCAGCACGACCGCGTCCAGTTCGCCCTTCTCGACGAAACCGATGCGGGTGTCGATGTTCCCGCGTATCGGCACCGTCTCGATGTGCCGGCCCAGCACGCGGGCCCACGCGTTGAGCTGCGCCATCCGCCGGGGGGAGCCGGTGCCGATGCGGGCGACGCGGTCCGGGTCGGCGGTGAGCTCCTCGAAGGTGAGCCGGTCCCGGGCGATCAGCGCGTCACGGGGGTCTTCCCGTACGGGGATCGCGGCCAGGGCGAGCGACTCGGGCTGCGTGGTGGGCAGGTCCTTGAGCGAGTGGACGGCGAAGTCGATGTCCCCGTCGAGCAGCGCGTCGCGCAGTGCGGAGACGAAGACGCCGGTGCCGCCGATCTGCGCGAGGTGCTCGCGGGAGGTGTCGCCGTACGTGGTGATCTCCACCAGTTCGACGGGGCGGCCGGTGAGCTCGCGCACCGCCTCGGCGACCTGCCCGGACTGGGCCATGGCGAGCGCACTGCGGCGGGTGCCCAGCCGCAGTGGTCTGTTGGTGCTGTCTTTCATGCCCGCTCCCGTGCTTCATGACTGCCGCCGCGGGTATCGGCCCGGCTGACGGCGGCGACAGTCTGGGGGTCGAGATCGAAGAGTTCGCGCAGCGCGTCCGCGTACCCGGCGCCGCCGGGTTCGCTGGCGAGCTGCTTGACCCGCACGGTGGGCGCGTGCAGGAGCTTGTCGACGACGCGGCGCACGGTCTGGGTGATCTCGGCGCGCTGCTTGTCGTCCAGGTCGGGGAGGCGGCCGTCGAGCCGGGCGATCTCGCTCGTGACGACGTCCGCGGCCATGGTGCGCAGGGCGACCACGGTGGGGGTGATGTGCGCGGCCCGCTGGGCGGCGCCGAAGGCGGCGACCTCGTCGGAGACGATGCCGCGCACCTTGTCCACGTCGGCCGCCATCGGGGCGTCCGCGGAGGCGTCGGCGAGCGACTCGATGTCGACGAGGTGGGCGCCCTCGATGCGGTGCACCGCGGCGTCGATGTCGCGCGGCATGGCGAGGTCGAGCAGCGCCAGCGGCGCGGTGCGGCCGGCGCGGGCGGCGGCGACCGTCCCGCCCGTGAGGACCAGGCCGGTCGCGCCGGTACAGGACACCACGATGTCGGCGAGCGCGAGCTCGTCCTCGACGCCGGCCATCGCCACCGCGCGGGCGGTCAGGCCGCCTGCCGCGCCGGGCCCGCCGGGTTCGGTGAGGATGGCCACCAGCCGCTCGGCGCGCGCGACGGTGCGGTTGGCGACCGCCAGCTCGCCGATGCCGTTGCGGACGAGGGTGGTGGCGGCCAGCGACGACATCGAGCCGGCGCCGATGACCAGCGCGCGCTTGCCGTGCACCCAGCCCTCGACGTCCCGGCCGGCCGCGAGCTGCTCCAGGCCGAAGGTGACCAGCGACTGGCCGGCCTTGTCGATGCCGGTCTCGCTGTGGGCGCGCTTGCCGACCCGCAGGGCCTGCTGGAAGAGGTCGTTGAGCAGCCGTCCGGCGGTGTGCTGTTCCTGCGCGACGGCCAGCGCGTCCTTGATCTGCCCGAGGATCTGGCCCTCGCCGACGACCATCGAGTCCAGGCCGCAGGCCACCGAGAAGAGGTGGTGGACGGCGCGGTCCTCGTAGTGGACGTAGAGGTAGGGGGTCAGCTCCTCCAGGTCGACGCCGCTGTGGCGGGCCAGGAGGGTGGACAGCTCGGCGACACCGGCGTGGAACTTGTCCACGTCGGCGTAGAGCTCGATGCGGTTGCAGGTGGACAGCACCGAGGACTCGGTGACCGGCTCGGCCGACACCGCGTCCTGCAGCAGCTTGCCGCGCGCCTCAGGGTCGAGCGCGGCCCGCTCCAGCACGCTCACCGGCGCACTGCGGTGGCTCAGTCCCACGACGAGAAGACTCATGCTCGCACCTCGCTTCGCGAGGCACAGCCTTCGCCTGTGACGCACCTTTCCATGATTCGCTCGCTGCGCTCGCTCATGCCGGCATCACGGCGGGCACGTCCCCGTCAGGTCCCTTGCGGTCGGCCGCGGCGGCGGCTTCGGCCGCGGCCGCGACGGCGGCGGCACGGCCGGAGGTGGCCGGGGCACCGCCCTCGGGGGTTTCCTCGCCGGCCTTGCGCTGCTCGTGGAAGGCGAGGATCTGCAGTTCTATCGACAGGTCGACCTTGCGGACGTCGACCCCGTCGGGGACGGTCAGCACGGTCGGGGCAAAGTTGAGGATCGAGGTGACGCCGGCCGCGACGAGGCGGTCGCAGACCTGCTGGGCGGCGCCGGCCGGCGTGGCGATCACGCCGATCGAGACGCCGTTGCTCTCGATGATGTGCTCCAGCTCGTCGGTGTGCTGGACCGCGATGCCGGCGACCGGCTTGCCGGCCATGGCCGGGTCCGCGTCGATCAGCGCGGCGACGCGGAAGCCGCGGGAGGCGAAGCCGCCGTAGTTGGCGAGGGCGGCGCCGAGGTTACCGATACCGACGATGACGACCGGCCAGTCCTGGGTCAGGCCCAGCTCGCGCGAGATCTGGTAGACGAGGTACTCCACGTCGTAGCCCACGCCGCGGGTCCCGTAGGAGCCGAGGTAGGAGAAGTCCTTGCGGAGCTTGGCGGAGTTGACCCCCGCCGCGGCCGCGAGTTCCTCGGACGAGACCGTGGGCACCGAGCGCTCGGAGAGCGCGGTCAGTGCGCGCAGATACAACGGAAGCCGGGCGACGGTGGCCTCGGGGATGCCTCGGCTTCGGGTCGCCGGTCGGTGAGTTCGGCCAGTTGCCACGGTGCTCCTGCGGGTAGAGCGGGGCTGCGGGCGACCGTATGGAACCCGACCGCCCTGTCTACTGCAGGCTATGTCTTTGTGAACGCGTGCACAAAGATGGTGTCCGCTTTGTCCGGCCAAAGTGATGGGGGTCACGCGCCGTTTCCGGCCCTCCGTGGAACCAACTCCCACGTCACACCGTTCACTCGCGCCGCCCGCACACCACGGCAGCACCGACGGGGACACGCGCGTGCACTCCTTGTCGCTATCCCCCCGGAAACCTACAAATCGTCCATCGATGGTAAGCGACCCCGGCCCGCCCGGCGCCCGTCCCGCCGCCCCCTCGCTTCCCCGCCGACCCGGCACAATGGCTCCATGGCCCCCTTGTTCAGCCGCAGCCCCCGCAAGCGCCCCGCCGACCGGCTGGTCACCCTCGTCGGCAAGCCCGGCTGCCACCTCTGCGACGACGCCCAAGCGGTGATCGAGAAGGTCTGCGCCGAGACCGGAGCGTCCTGGGAGAAGAAGGACATCACCGAGGACGCCGAACTGCACCGCAAGTACTGGGAGCAGATTCCGGTCGTCCTGATCGACGGCGCCCAGCACGACTTCTGGCGCGTCGACCCGCAGCGGCTGCGGACGGCCCTGGGCGCCTGAGCCGTCCCGGGGCGGCCGGGCCCGCCCGCGAGTCGGCCGTAATGCGACCGTCGGCGGCTCCCGGCCCACCGGACACGCGCCCGTAACCGGAAGCACCGAACAAACTGGCTACGCTAGCGCCATGGCCGCCCGCCCCTCGCCCGCTCGCCGATCCGGCTGGATGCCCTCCGGGGCCCTCTTCGACCTGGGCTGGATCCCCCGCCGCCGACGCCCCGCCACCGCCCGCAGCGTGCTGGCCGGCGAGGCCGCCGCCGAGGCCGCCCGGAAGACCTCGCAGGAGGCCGAGGAGGCGCAGGCCGTCGAGGAGGCCCCGGCCGAACCGGAGTTCCCGGTCGTCGGGGACACCGCGGCCGCCGCCTTCTTCGACCTCGACAACACCGTGATGCAGGGCGCCGCGCTGTTCCACTTCGGCCGCGGCCTGTACAAGCGGCACTTCTTCCACAAGCGCGACCTCGCCCGTTTCGCATGGCAGCAGATCTACTTCCGGCTGGCCGGCTCGGAGAACCCCGAGCACATGGCGGACGTCCGCAACAGCGCGCTGTCCATCGTCCAGGGCCACCGCGTCTCCGAGCTGATGTCCATCGGCGAGGAGATCTACGACGAGTACATGGCCGAACGGGTCTGGCCGGGCACCCGCGCCCTGGCCCAGGCGCACCTCGACGCCGGCCAGAAGGTCTGGCTGGTGACCGCCGCCCCGGTGGAGACCGCGACGATCATCGCCCGCCGGCTGGGCCTGACCGGAGCGCTGGGCACCGTCGCCGAGTCCGTGGGCGGGATCTACACGGGCAAGCTGGTCGGCGAACCGCTGCACGGCCCGGCCAAGGCCGAAGCGGTCCGCGCGCTGGCCGCCGCCGAGGGCCTGGACCTGTCGCACTGCGCCGCCTACAGCGACTCCGCCAACGACATCCCGATGCTGTCGCTGGTCGGTCACCCGTACGCCATCAACCCGGACAGCCGACTGCGCAAGCACGCCCGGGCACACGGATGGCGGCTGCGCGATTACCGCACCGGCCGCAAGGCGGCCAAGATCGGCATCCCCGCGGCGGCCGGAGTGGGCGCCCTCGCGGGCGGCGCCGCGGCCGCGGTCGCGCTCCAGCGCCGCCGCCGCTGACCAGGACTGATCGCCCGTCGGCGCGGCGGGCCATCCACACTCCCTACCCCCACGGGCTCCCGGTCAGTCCCCTCGCCGCGGGACAACCACAACACGCCTTCCAACCAGGCAGATTGCGTTCCCTTCCGATCAATAGTTGCTCAGTATTCGATACTTGATCTGCCACCAACCCGTCACAGACCGTAAGTAATCGATGATTTGAGCAACTGGGTGTAGCGCTGCCTGTGCGAAGCGTTATTCTCCTCAGACGCAATCCGGAACCCACACGTCCCTACGACGAGTGAACGGTCCCGCACTGCACGTGATGGAAGCTCTGCCTCTGGGAGTCCCGTGTACCCACACGTCGGGGTTGACGCCTCGGGCCTGGCTACGCTGCGTACGACACTCGTCGACCACCTGCGCAGTTTCGTCCCCACCGCGTACGCCGTCCCCGCATTCGCCTCAGCCGTCCCCGCCGCCGGACCCTGCTACGCCCTGGCCGACGGGAGCGCTGCGGTCGGCAAGGCCGCCGGCAGAACCCGCCGCGCCGGCGCCGGCACGACCACCGCCCGGCGCCCCGCCGACAGCGACAGCCGTCGCATGATGGACCTCGTCGAACGCGCCCAGGCCGGCGAGGCCGAGGCCTTCGGCCGCCTCTACGACCAGTACGCCGACACCGTCTACCGCTACATCTACTACCGCGTCGGCGGCCGCGCCACGGCCGAGGACCTCACCAGTGAGACGTTCCTGCGCGCCCTGCGCCGCATCGGCACCTTCACCTGGCAGGGCCGTGATTTCGGCGCCTGGCTGGTGACCATCGCCCGTAACCTCGTCGCCGACCACTTCAAGTCCTCGCGCTTCCGCCTGGAAGTCACCACCGGGGAGATGCTCGACGCCAACGAGGTCGAGCGCAGCCCCGAGGAGTCGGTCCTCGAGTCCCTCTCCAACGCCGCCCTCCTGGAGGCGGTACGCAAGCTCAACCCCCAACAGCAGGAATGCGTCACGCTGCGGTTCCTGCAGGGCCTCTCGGTCGCCGAGACCGCCCGCGTCATGGGCAAGAACGAGGGCGCCATCAAGACCCTCCAGTACCGCGCCGTCCGCACCCTCGCGCGCCTCCTCCCCGAAGACGCCCGCTGACCCACCCCCCCCCTCGTTCCGTGCTTCTCCGCCCCTTCGCGCGCCGCGCCACGCTCACGCCTGGTGACCGGCCGTGCCCGGTCGGTCAGATCATCGTGAGTGCGTAACCCGAGTGCCGCGCCGCTCGTTGTGCGGAGTGCAGGCTCCATGCGGTCACGCCGTGCCCGCTGCCTCTCACTCGATCGAGTGGCCGCGGACATCGGTGTGCAACCGTCCGGCCCGTCTGGATAGTCAAAGCCAGTCCGGGGAGTCGAGCGGGATGATGAGAGGAGGTGCCGCCCGTGATCGCGAATGTCTCGGTGCACCGGCGGGCCAACGCCTTCGCCCAGACCCTGGAGGAGCAGGTCCTCAAGGGCACGGCGGCCGAGGAACAGGTCGACAATCCGGCACAGGCGCCGGGCGAGGCACGGCTGTTGGCGGTCGCCGACGGTCTCGGGAGGCTTCCACGGCCGGAGATGGCCGCCGAGGTCAAGACGGTCCAGCGCGCCCAGCTCCTCGCCGCGATGGAGTCCGCCTTCGCCGAAGGCACTCCGTCCGAGGGTGCCAGGGTGCCCGAGCAGCGCGAACACAAGGGCGCGCACCGCGCCGACAAATCGATCGGCCGGCTGCGGCCGCGCTCCCGGCTCTCCAAAGGACTGGCGGCCGGCGGGCTGACCGTCGGCGTCGCGGCCGGAGCCTTCACCGGGGTCGCCGCCGCCAGCTCCGACGCCCTCCCCGGTGACGGCCTCTACGGCCTCAAGCGGGGCATGGAGGACCTCAAGCTCGACATGGCCGACGACGACTCCGACCGCGGCCGGCTCTACCTCGACCAGGCGTCCACCCGCATGTTCGAGGCGCGCCGCCTGATGGAGCGGGCCCGGGCCACCGACCTCGACCACGAGTCGCTCGGCGAGGTCCGCCGCGCCCTGTCCGGGGTGAAACACGACGCGGGCGAGGGCCACCGCCTGCTGCACGCGGCCTACGAACGGGACGGCTCGCTCGGCCCCATCCAGGCGCTGAACTCCTTCACCCGGTCCCACCGCGGCACGTGGTCACAGCTGCGCGACAAGCTCCCGGTGCAGCTCATGGACGTCCGCGACCAGGTCAGCTCGGTCTTCGACGCCATAGACCAAGAGGTCGGTCCGCTCCGTTCGCTGCTGCCGCAGGCCCCGGACGGCAAGAGCCACCCGCGCAACACCCCGGCCTCCGCGGGCACCGGCTCCGGCTCCGACGGCCGCCCGGCCCCCTCCGGCCACGGCTCCGCCGCCACGGGCCACTCCGCGGGCCGGCACGCCCCGCGTCCGTCGGCCTCCCCGTCCCAGGAGGACGGTCTGCTCGGCGGCAACACGGGCGGTCTGCTCGACCCGCAGGAGAAGTCCGGCAGCCCGTCCCCGCACGACGCCGGCCACGGCACGGGAGGCCACCCCGGCGGCCACCCCGACGTCACCCTGCCCCCGCTGCTCCCGGGCCTGCTGCCCGGCCTGGGCATCGACGGCCAGGACCTCCCGAAATAACGCCCCGCCGCGCCCGGTGCGGCGGCGTTCGATGCTCTCCACACGACGAGCCGCCGCACCACGGCACCGTCGGAAGAACACCGAACGCTGCCGCACCAGCAGCTTGGGGGCTTAGAAGAACACCGACCGCCGCTGCACCAGCAGCTTGTAGAGGGTGTGCTGAATCGTTTCGCGCACCTGGTCGGTGAGGTTGAACATCAGCATCGGGTCGTCCGCCGCCTCCGGCGGATAGCCGTCGGTCGGGATCGGCTCGCCGAACTGGATCGTCCACTTCGTCGGCAGCGGTACCGCGCCCAGCGGGCCCAGCCACGGGAACGTCGGAGTGATCGGGAAGTACGGCAGCCCCAGCACCCGCGCCAGGGTCTTGGCGTTCCCGATCATCGGGTAGATCTCCTCGGCGCCCACGATCGAGCACGGCACGATCGGCACCCCGGCCTTCAGCGCCGTCGACACGAATCCGCCCCGCCCGAAGCGCTGCAGCTTGTAGCGGTCCGCGAAGGGCTTGCCGATGCCCTTGAAGCCCTCCGGCATCACCCCGACGATCTCGCCGCGCTCCAGCAGCCGCTGGGCGTCCTCCGCACAGGCGAGGGTGTGCCCGGCCTTGCGCGCCAGCTCGTTTATCACCGGCAGCACGAACACCAAATCCGCCGCCAGCAGCCGTAGATGACGCTGCGCCGGGTGGTTGTCGTGCACCGCGACCTGCAGCATCAGGCCGTCCAGCGGCAGCGTCCCGGAGTGGTTCGCGACGACCAGCGCCCCGCCGTCCGCCGGGATGTTCTCGATGCCCTTGACCTCGACCCGGAAGTACTTCTCGGCGAAGGGCCGCAGCAGCGACATCAGGACCTGGTCGGTCAGTTCCTCGTCGTAGCCGAAATCGTCGACCTCGTAGTCGCCGGTGATCCGGCGGCGCAGGAACGCCAGGCCGCCCGCGATCCGCTCGTCCAGGGAGCGCGGCCGGGGCTGCGGGGGTGCCGCCGGCGGGTGCTCGGTCCGGGCCTCCGGTACGGGCGCCAGCGCGGCACCGCGCCCGCCGCGCCCGGCCCGCCGGGCCTTCCGGCGCGCACGGGGCTCCTCACCGAAGGGAATGACCTTGGCGTCCGCCATGGTGGGTGACCTCCTCACTGGGCCGGGGTCCGGCGTGCGGTGAGCACGCCGGCGAGCCGGTCGACGGTGCGGGCGAGGGACTCGGGCGGCAGCAGCCCGGGTCCGCGGCTGCGGGCGAATTCCGCGAAGGCCTCCGCCGTCGTGTACTTGGGGTGGAATCCCAGTGTCTCGCGCATCTGCGTCGTCTCGACGACCCTGCCGTGCGTGAGCAGCCGGATCTGTTCCGGCGAGAAGTCCGTGATGCCGACGGACCGCAGCGCGGTACCGGCCCAGGTCACCGTCGGCAGGAAGAGCGGCAGGGTGGGCCGGCCGAGCCGCCGGGAGGTCTGCGAGAGCAGCAGGACGCCGTCGCCGGCGATGTTGAAGGTGCCGCTGTTGAGCGTGCCCCGGCGCGGCGCGGCGGCGGCGATCCGCAGCACGTCGAGGGCGTCGTCCTCATGGACGAACTGCAGCCGCGGGTCGTAACCGAGGACGGTGGGCAGGACGGGCAGCGAGAAGTACTCGGCGAGCGGGGAATCCGCGCACGGCCCGAGGATGTTGGCGAACCGCAGGATGCAGACGGCCACGTCCGGCCGGCGCCGCGCGAAGCCGCGGACGTACCCTTCGACCTCGACGATGTCCTTGGCGAAGCCTCCGCTGGGCAGCGACTTCGGGGTGGTGGTCTCGGTGAAGACGGCCGGGTCGCGGGGCGCCGAGCCGTAGACGCTGGTGCTGGACTTGATGACCACGCGCTCGACGTTCGGGGCCTTCTGGCAGGCGCCCAGCAGCTGCATCGTCCCGATGACGTTGGTTTCCTTCACCGAGGTGCGGCCGCCGCGCTTGCCCAACGGCGTCCCGTTGATGTCCATATGGACCACGGTGTCGACGCCGGTTTCGGCCAGGACCCGGGCGATCGCCGGGTGCCGGATGTCGGCCCTGAGGAATTCGGCGCCGCCCAGATGGTGCTCGGGAGCCACCGCGTCGACCCCGATCACCCGGTCGACGTCCGGCTCGCGCCGGATCCGGCGGACGAATCTGCCGCCCAGCTGCCGTGCGACTCCCGTGACGAGCACGACCTTGCCCAAGATCAGCCCTACCTTCCCGCCGCGACCTGCGCGTAGCCCAGCTGTGCGGTCAACGCTATCGGGTCGGTGTTGCGCAGTGATGACCACGGGATGCCCACGACGACATTTCCGTCCCACCACCGTCCATACGGCCCACAACGCGCCGCAGCCCCCGACCGCACCACGGCGATGGGGGGCTGCGAAATCGCGATCAGCGTCGCTTACTTCTTGTTACGACGCTGAACACGGGTGCGCTTGAGCAGCTTGCGGTGCTTCTTCTTGGCCATCCGCTTGCGCCGCTTCTTGATAACAGAGCCCACGACTACCCTCGCTCACTTCGAATCACTCGGTGCGGGGCGTCCGAGCCCACACTACCTACATCGGGCCAGCCTACCCGGCGCCGGGCGAACGGCGTAATCCGAGGGTCGGCGAGGTGTCCGTCAGGCCGATTCCACCCCCACGTAGGACTCCCGGAGGTAGTCGTGAACGGCCTGCTCCGGCACCCGGAATGACCTCCCCACCCGAATCGCGGGCAGATGACCGCTGTGCACCAAGCGGTACACGGTCATCTTGGACACTCGCATCACCGTGGCAACTTCCGCCACCGTAAGGAACACGACCTCGTTCAGAGGCCTCTGGTCAGCAGCCATGAACACACCTGCACCTTCCGCATAAGACGGTCACCGGCTTCCCCTCCGGTGACTCTTCGTCGCTATGCGCTCACTCCCCAGATTAGGGGCGGGTGATGCGAGTGGGGAAGAGGAGCAGCGAACAGCCGCCTAATATGACAGACCGACACGTTCCAGGACATATCTCATGAGCGGCCGGTAGGACGCGGCCGGGACGGCATCGTCGAGCGGCACCACCTCCGAGAGCCGCCCCTCGGCCTGTCCGACGAACGGAGCCGGGTCGTCCGAATCCGCCAGCGCGATCGCCTCAATGCCCAGCTGACCTGCCCCGCAGGCCCATCCGTGGTCCCCGATCACCAGCCCCGGAAGCGGCCCTCCGGCGTCCGCGGCGGCCGCCAGAACGGTCCGTACCGGCAGCGGCGAATGGGTGTGTACGCCCCCCGCCCCGGACGCGCCCCGCACGCCGGTCTCTCGCAACATCGCGACTCCCCGTACGTAGCCCAGGGCCCGGGTGCGTACGCCGAACCGGGTCGCTATGTCGACACGGACGCCATACGCCGGGGTGAGGACGGGGCAGCCCGCCGCCGAGAGGGCGTCTGCGAGGCCGGCGTAGAACTCCAGTAACGCCTGCGGGTGCCCGGTGCCGAGCAGCACCGGCTCCGCACGGCCCGCGGCGACGCCGATCCGGTCGGCGAACCGGTCGAGCGCCGCGATCGTACGATCCGGATCGATCACGTCCGGGCCGGAAATGTGCGCGGGATCGACCGAAACGCCGCACTTCTGTCCCATCAGTCGCAGGAGTGCGCTGAGCGGCCACTCCCGCTCGGGGTCCAGCCCCAGCAGCACCCGGGGATCGCGCGCCGCGAAGAGCCGGTAGCGCCCCAGACTCTGCTCCCGGGTCGTCGCGATCGTCCCCGCCAGCCGCGCCCCGACCAGATGCGCCCGCAGCTCCCCGGTGGCCAACACGCCGCCCATGCTCACCCGTTGGCCGGCCGGTCGATGCCCCAACCGACGGGTAGTCACACATCCGGGCGCATCCGGCCGCCACCCCGTTCCGTCGGCCTCCGCTACGGCAGCAGACCGTGCGCCGGGAACACCGCCCGCCGGGTGGCCAGCACCGCCTGGTCCAGCCGGTCGGCCGGGTCGTAACCGCCGTCGAGGAAATCCCGCCACTGCGGCGTCCGGCCGTCCGTCATCCGCTGCGGCGCCAACTGGCGCGTCCGCCGGAACACTTCGTGCCGCCAGGACTCCGGCACCACGGTGGTCGGCTCGATCGGCCGCCCGGCCGCGATCGCCGTCAGATGCGTCCAGCTGCGCGGCACCACGTCCACCACCGCATAGCCGCCGCCCCCGAGCGCGACCCACCGGCCGTCCGCATGCTCGTGCGCCAGCGAGTGACAGGACTCGGCCACCGCCCGCTGGGCGTCCAGGCTCACCGCGAGGTGCGCCAGCGGGTCCTCGAAGTGCGTGTCGGCGCCGTGCTGCGTCACCAGCACCTGCGGCCGGAACGCACCCAGCAGCTCCGGCACTACGGCGTGGAAGGCCCGCAGCCAGCCCTCGTCCCCGGTCCCGGCGGGCAGCGCCACGTTCACCGCGCTGCCGGCCGCGCCCTCCCCGCCGGTCTCCTCTGGCCAGCCGGTCTGCGGGAACAGCGTCCGCGGATGCTCGTGCAGCGAGATCGTCAGGACCCGCGGATCGTCCCAGAAGGCCGCCTGCACACCATCACCGTGGTGAACGTCCACATCGACGTACGCGATCCGCTCGGCACCCAGCTCCAGCAGCCGGGCGATCGCCAGCGACGCGTCGTTGTAGATGCAGAATCCGGACGCGCCGCCCGGCATCCCGTGGTGCAGCCCGCCGGCGAAGTTCACGGCGTGCGCCGCGTCACCGCGCCAGACCGCCTCCGCGGCCCCGACCGACTGCCCGGCGATCAGCGCGGACACCTCGTGCATCCCCGCGAACGCCGGATCGTCGGCCGTCCCCAGCCCGTACGAGAGGTCCGCGGCGGCCGGATCCGCCGACGCCCGGCGGACCGCCTCGATGTAGTCCTGGCGGTGCACCAGCCGCAGCGTGGAGTCCCCGGCCGGCTTGGCCGCGACCACTTCCAACGGCCCGCGGTCCAGCTCGAACGCCTCGACCAGACGCATGGTCAGCGCGAGCCTGACCGGGTCCATCGGGTGCCCGGGCCCGAAGTTGTAGCCCGTTACTGCCTCATCCCACATCAGCTGTGCGCGGCCGCTCATGCCTGTCACCGTATCCGGCCCGCGGCGCACCGAACGAGCGGGCATACACGAGCGTCACCAGCACCAGCGCCATCGGCACCAGCATCGCCCCCCGATAACTCCAGGCGTCGCCCAGCGCCCCCACCAACGGAGAACCGATCAGAAAGCCCACGTAATTGAAGATGTTCAGCCGCGCGACGGCCATGTCCGAAGCCCCGGCACCCTGGCTGTCGTACGCGTACCGCCCGGCCGCCGCGAACGTCTGCGGCACGATCACACACAGCCCCAGCCCCAGCAGCGTGAACCCCGCCATCCCCGCCCAGGCCCCCGGCGCCGCGGCCACCACCGCGAAGCCGCCCGCCGCCACCACGGTCCCGCACCGCACCACCGCCACCGCACCGAACCGCCGCACCCCCAGGTCCCCCACCGCCCGCCCGAGCAGCGTGGTGACCATGTAGACGTTGTACGGCACCGTGGCGAGCTGCTCGGAGCTCCCCAGGACGTCCTGCAGATACTTGGCGCTCCAGTTGGACACCGTCGAGTCGCCTATATAGGCGAACGCCATCACCAGACACAACGGCAACAGCAGCCGCATCGCGACGGGAGTCACGGCCGCGGCAGAGACTGCGGGAGCTACGGAGGCGGAGGGGGCGTCGGGGGCGCCTGGGGTGCCAGGGGTACCGGGGGCGGCCTCCGCAGGCTGCCCGGGCTCTGGCCTTCCCGGCCCGGCCACGTCCCGCTGGTCCACGAACCATCGGCCCACCACCACCGCCAACGGCACCAGCACCGCCACCACCGGCCCGTACAGCAGCCCCAGCGACAGCTTCCAGTGCGCCCCCGCCCAGGCCAGCGACGCCCCCACGATGCCGCCCAGGCTGTACGCGGCGTGGAAGCCGAGCATGATGCTCCGCCCGTACGCGCGCTGCAGGCTCACCCCGAGCATGTTCATCGAGGCGTCCAGCGCCCCTACCGCCAGCCCGAACGCCGCCAGTGCCACGGCCACCTGCGCCATCGACCCGACCGACCCGACGGCCAGCAACGCCAGGCACACCACCGGCTGTACGCACCGCAGCACCCGGCTCGGCCGCACCCGCTTCACCAGCTGCTCGGTGACGATGCTGCCGACGCCGGCCAGCACCGGCACCGCCGCCAGGAACACCGGCAGCAGCCCGTCCGAAATCCCGTACCGGTCCTGAATCGCCGGGATACGTGTCACGAGGAGGGCGAAGACCGCACCCTGGACGAAGAAGCTGAGGGCGAGCGAAACCCGGCCGTGCCGCAGCTGCGCTCCCGGTGCCAGAGGGGCCGTCATGGCCGCTCAGCGTAGAACTCCCGGCTACCGCTGGGTAGATGGATCACACCAGCAATTCCGACCTATGTCCGGCGGGTGAGGCCGCGTCACAGCAGATCCGGCAGCTCCGCCATCCCGCCGAACAGCGCGGTCGCTCCGGCCTCCACCAGCTTCGCCGCCGGCGTCATCGCCGTGTACCCATAGACGTCCATCCCCGCAGCAACCGCCGCCCGCACCCCCAGCGGACTGTCCTCAATCACCGCACACCGCTCGGGCGCCACACCCATCTCCCGCGCCGCGTGCAGAAAGAGATCCGGCGCCGGCTTCCCCCGCCCCACGTCCTGCGAGGAGAAAACCCGCTCCGGCCCGAACCACCGGTCCAGCCCCGTCGCCCGGTGCCCCACCCGGATCCGCGCATGGCTCCCGGACGAACCGACGCAGTACGGAATGCCGTCCGCGGCCAGCTTCTCCAAGACGTCCGTCACCCCCGGCACCGGCCGCAGCTCCCGCTCGAAAGCCGCGAAGACCCGCCCGTGAAAAACCTCGTCGAAGTCCTCCGGCAGCCGCCGCCCGGTCCGCTCCAGGACGAGGTCGTGAATACGGTGCATCGCCGACCCCATGTAGTCGCGTATCGATTCCTCGTACGACGTGGGGTGCCCGAGCTCGGTGAGATAGCCGGCCAGGATGGTGTTGGACAGGGGCTCGCTGTCGACGAGGACGCCGTCGTTGTCGAAGATGACCAGGTCATAGCGCATACCCCTGACCCTAAACGCAAAAAAGCCTCGTCCCGAGCTGAATTACTTCAACTCGGGACGAGGCTATTTCAAAATTTGTTCGGCGGCGTCCTACTCTCCCACAGGGTCCCCCCTGCAGTACCATCG
>NZ_JBIDAJ010000066.1:0-22822 GCF_043202395.1 Streptomyces sp. NPDC048197 | reverse complement strand
CGTCAGCAGTCCACACAACCGGCCCCGGAGGTCCGTCACCGCACCCGACACCCACCCAGCCCGCCGCAGGCGCAACGGCGAGACGACCCGCGGCGGGAGAGACGGGTACGTGTGGGGCGCCGCAAAGCGCAACGGCGACCAAGCCCCGCGGCGGCACAGACGCGTACGTGGGAGGCGCCGCAAAGCGCAACGGCGAGGCGACCCGCGGCGGGACAGACGGGTACGTGCGGGGCGCCGCAAAGCGCGCAACGGCGAGCCCCGCGGCGGGACAGCCAGGTACGTGGGAGGCACCGCAAAGCGCAGCGGAATGTTCGCCGGCAGGAAAGATCCACGTGGCTCGCTCCACGCACCGGGCGCCGACAACAGCCGTATGCGTGTCGTCATCGTCACCGAATCCTTCCCGCCCGATGTCAACGGCGTGGCCCACTGCGCCCTGGAAACCGCCCGTCACCTCGTCCGGCGCGGGCACGATCCGCTCGTCATCGCCCCGCTCGGTGGCGCCGCGCCCGCAACCGGTACGCACGACAGCCCCTGCCCCGTCGTGCGGGTGCCGTCGATGCCGCTGCCCGGATACCCGCAGGTGCGGATCGCGCTCCCCGGGCGGCGGCTGTCCGCGGCGCTGGCCGGTCACCGGCCCGATCTGGTGCACCTCGCCGGCCCCTTCGTCCTCGGTGCCCGCGGGATGGCCGCCGCGGCCCGCCTGGGGGTGCCCGCGGTCGCCGTTTACCAGACCGACCTGGGCCGTTACGCCCGTACCTACCTCGGCGGCGGCACCGCCACCGCCTGGCGGCGGCTGCGCGCGGTGCACGGGGCCGCCGACCGCACCCTGGCGCCCTCCAGCGCGGCGCTGCTGGACCTGACCGAGCACGGCGTGCCCCGCGTCCACCTGTGGCCGCGCGGGGTGGACTCCACCCGGTTCCACCCGGGGCGGCGGGACGCGGTGCTGCGCAGTTCGCTGACCGCCGGGCGGGAGCTGCTGGTGGGGTACGTGGGGCGGCTCGCGCCGGAGAAGGAGGTCCGGCTGCTGGCCGAGACCTCCCGGCTGCCGGGCGTCCGTACCGTCGTCATCGGCGAGGGCCCCAGCGCCGCCGGGCTGCGCGCCGCCCTCCCGGAGGTCCGCTTCCTCGGCCGCCGCACCGGTGACGAACTCGCCCGGCTCTACGCCTCCCTGGACGTCTTCGTGCACACCGGGCCCTACGAGACCTTCTGCCAGACCGTGCAGGAGGCGATGGCCTCGGGCGTGCCCGTGGTCGCGCCGCGGGCCGGCGGGCCGGTCGATCTGGTCGACCACGGCCGTACCGGGCTCCTGGTCACCCCCGGCGACGGCAGCGCGTTCCGGGACGCGGTGCGCTTCCTGGCGGGCAGCGCCGAACTGCGCGTGCGGTACGGCGCCGCGGCCCGCCGGGCCGTCGCGGACCGCACCTGGGAAGCCGTCGGCGACCAGTTGCTGGGCCACTACGAGGACGTGCTCGCCGACCGGACGGCGGTGGCGGCATGAACCGGCGGGCGGCCCGCACGACGGGCCTGCGGATCGTACGGATCGCCAACTTCGTCACCCCGGCCTCCGGCGGGCTGCGCACCGCGCTCGCCGCACTCGGCGCCGGCTACCGGGCCGCCGGGCACGAACCGGTGCTCATCGTGCCCGGGCCGCCCGGGGACGGGCGGATGCGGGAGGAACTCGCCGCCCAGGGGCGGGTGTTCACGCTGCCGGGGACCGTGCTGCCCGGCAGCGGCGGCTACCGGATGCTGACCGACCGGCACCGGGTGCAGCGGCTGCTGGAAGGGCTGGCGCCCGACCGGCTGGAGGTCTCGGACCGTACGACGCTGCGCTGGACGGGCGAGTGGGCCCGCCGGGCCCGGGTCCCCGCGGTGATGGTCTCGCACGAGAGCGTGGACGGGGTGCTGGGCACCTGGGGCGTGCCGCGGCCGCTCGCCCGGGCCGCCGCGGACCGGCTCAACCGCCGTACCGCGTACGCCTACAGCCGGGTGGTGTGCACCACCGAGTGGGCGGCCGCGGAGTTCACCCGGGCCGGCGCGCGCAATGTCGTACGCGCCCCGCTCGGGGTGGATCTGGATGCCTGGCACCCGGACTGCGGCAGCGTGGAGCTGCGCCGCCGGTGTGCGGGCCGGGCCGGGGTGCTGCTGCTGATGTGCTCCCGGCTGTCCCAGGAGAAGCGGCCCGGGCGGGCCCTGGACGCGCTCGCCGAGCTGCGCCGGCGCGGGATCGACGCGGCGCTGGTCGTGGTCGGAGACGGGCCGCTGCGGGGCCGGCTGGCCGCCCGCGCGCGGGCCGAGCGGCTGCCCGCGGCCTTCCTGGGGCACCTCGCCGACCGCGACCGGCTGGCCGCCCTGCAGGCCAGCGCCGATCTCGCGCTGGCGCCCGGGCCCGCCGAAACGTTCGGGCTGGCCGCCCTGGAGGCGCTGGCCTGCGGCACTCCGGTGGTCGCCAGCGCGGCCTCGGCGCTGGCCGGGCTCGTCGGCGGCGGGGGCGACACCGCGCTCGACGACGGTCCGTCCTTCGCCGACGCCGTCCAGCGGGTACTGGCCCGGCCGGAACCGGCCCGGCGCGCCGCAGCCCGCCGGCAGGCCGAGGGCTACGGCTGGCAACCGGCCGTGGACGCCTTCCTGGCGGCGCACGACGCCGCCCTGCCGCTGGCCCGGCCCGCCACCCCCGTACCCGCCGCGCCGCATCCGGCGGGCCCCCGGGGCGGGTGGTGACGGTGCGGTCCACAACGGGGCCGATACCCGAGCAGCCGTCTGCGGGGGCGGCGGGAGCCGAGCGGCCGTCTATGGGGGCTGCGGCAGGGGAACGGCCGGCTACGGGACCGGCGGCAGCCGAACGCCCACCTACCGGACCAGCGGCAGCGGAAGAGCCGATACCCGAGCAGTCGCCTACGGGACCGGCGGCAGCGAGACGGCCGATACCCGAGCAGTCGCCAACGGGACCGGCGGCAGCCGAACGGCCGCCTACGGGAGCAGCGGCAGCCGAACGCCCGCCCACGGGACCGGCGGCAGCGGAAGAGCCGATACCCGAGCAGTCGCCCACGGGACCGGCGTCAGCCGAACGGCCGATGCCGGAGCAGTCGCCGGCCGGGTGGCCGCCCATGGCACCGCCGGGACCGGCCCGCAGCGGGGAACCCGTCCGTTTTGTCGCGCTCGGGGACTCGCTGACCGAGGGGCTGGGCGATCCCCTTCCGGGTGGGGGCTGGCGGGGCTGGGCGGTGTTGCTGGCGGCGGCGTTGGGGGAGCGGCCGGAGAGTGTGAGGCTGGTGAACCTGGCGGTCAGCGGGGCGCTGGCGGCGGACGTGGCCGAGCGGCAGCTGCCCGCCGCGCGGGCGCACCGGCCGCGGTTCGCGTCGCTGGTCGTCGGCGCGAACGACACCCTGCGCGCCGCCTTCGCCATCGAGCGGGTCGCGGTCGCACTGGACCGGGCGTACGGCGCGCTGAGCGGCGACGGGGCCGTGGTCCTGACGGCCTGTCTGCCCGATCCGGGCCGGATGCTGGGGCTGCCCGCGCCGCTGGCCCGGCCGCTGGGGCGCCGGATGCGGGCGGTCAACACCGTCGTCCACGCGCTCGCCGCCCGCCACGGGGGCGTGCACCTGCATCTGGCCGAGTACCCCTGGGTCACCGAACGCGCCTGTTGGAGCGTGGACCGGCTGCACCCCAGCGAACGCGGGCACCGGCTGCTGGCCCGCGGCTTCCACGCGCAGCTCGCCGCCGCCGGCCTGTCCGTGGGCCCGCCGCCCGCGCTCACCCTCGACGGCCGGCCACCGACCCGTACCGGCTCCGCGCTGTGGATGGCCACCAAGGGCACCCGCTGGGTCGTCGACCGCTGCACCGACCTGCTGCCCGGTCTGCTCGCCCTCGCGGCCCGGGAGTACCGGCACTCGCTCGCGGGCACCGGGCGCCTCCTGGACGCCGCGGCCGACCGGACCACCCGTGCCGCGCTCGCCGCCCTCCCCGGGCCGGAAGCCGCCGCGGCCCTCCCCGGGCCGAAAGCCGCCGTGTGCGCGCCGGGCGCTGCGACAATGACGGGATGACGACCGGACGCTGGGAGTTCTGGATCGACCGCGGCGGCACGTTCACGGACGTCGTCGGCAGACGCCCGGACGGGCGGCTGGTCACCGGCAAACTGCTCTCGCACCACCCCGAGCGCTACCGGGACGCCGCGGTGGCCGGCATCCGGATGATGCTCGGCCTGGGCCCGGACGAACCGGTGCCCGCCGAGCGGGTCTCCGTCGTCAAGATGGGCACCACCGTCGCCACCAACGCCCTCCTGGAGCGCAAGGGCGAGCCGACCGTGCTGCTCATCACCGAGGGCTTCCGCGACGCGCTGCGGATCGCCTACCAGAACCGCCCGCGGATCTTCGACCGCCGGATCGTGCTGCCCGAGGCGCTCTACGACCGGGTGATCGAGGTGCCGGAGCGGATCGGGGCGCACGGCGACGTGGTCCGGCCCCTGGACGCCGACCGGGTCCGCGAGGCGCTCGGCCGGGCCCGCGCCGACGGGCTGCGCAGCGCCGCCGTCGTCCTGCTGCACGGCTACCGCCACGTCGAGCACGAGCAGGCCGTCGCCGAGCTGGCCCGGGAAGCCGGCTTCCCCCAGGTCAGCTGCTCGCACGAGGTCAGCCCGCTGATGAAGCTGGTGCCGCGCGGCGACACCACCGTCGTCGACGCCTACCTCTCGCCGATCCTGGCCCGCTACGTCGACGAGATCGCCGCCCAGCTCCCCGGCATCCGGCTGATGTTCATGCAGTCCAACGGCGGGCTGCGGCAGGCCGCGCACTTCCGCGGGAAGGACGCGGTGCTCTCCGGCCCCGCGGGCGGCGTGGTCGGCATGGTCCGTACGGCCGCCGAGGCCGGTCCCGGCCACGACCGGGTGATCGGCTTCGACATGGGCGGCACCTCCACCGACGTGTCGCACTACGCCGGTGAGTTCGAGCGGGTCTTCGGCAACGAGGTCGCCGGCGTCCGGATGCGCGCCCCGATGATGAACATCCACACCGTCGCGGCCGGCGGCGGCTCCGTCCTGCACTTCGACGGGCGCCGCTACCGGGTCGGCCCCGACTCCGCCGGCGCCGACCCGGGACCGGCCTGCTACCGCCGCGGCGGCCCGCTGACCGTCACCGACGCCAATGTGATGCTCGGCCGCATCCAGCCGGCCCACTTCCCGGCGGTGTTCGGACCCGACGGCGACCGGCCGCTGGACGACCAGGCGGTCCGGGAGCGCTTCGCGGAGCTGGCCGCCCGGGCCGCCGCCGACACCGGGGACGACCGCGGCCCCGAGGAGGTCGCCGCCGGGTTCCTGGACATCGCCGTGCTCAACATGGCCAACGCGGTCAAGAAGATCTCCGTCCAGCGCGGCCACGACATCACCCGCTACGCCCTCACCAGTTTCGGCGGCGCCGGCGGCCAGCACGCCTGCGCGGTCGCCGACGCCCTGGGCGTCGACACGGTCCTCGTCCCGCCGCTGGCCGGCGTGCTCTCGGCGTACGGCATCGGCGTCGCGGACGCCACCGCGATGCGCGAACAGGCCGTCGAGGCGGAGTTCGCGGACCCCGCGGCGCTCGACCACGTCCACGAGGTGTGCACCGCGCTCGCCGACCAGACCCGCCGCGAACTCCTCGACGACGGGGTGCCGGACGCGTCGATCACCACCCGCGCCCGGGTGCTGGTCCGCTACGCCGGGACCGACTCGCCCCTCGGCGTCCCGCTCGGCGACGCGGAGGCGATGGCGGAGGAGTTCGTCCGGGCGCACCGCGAGCGGTACGCCTTCACCATGGACAAACCGCTGGTCGCCGAGGCGGTGTCGGTCGAGGCGCGCGGCGAGTCCGGCGGCGCCCGCGGCTACGAGGCGCAGAGCGGCGGCAGAGACGGGGAGTTGACGCCCGCCGCGACGGTGCGGATGTACGCGGGCGGACGCTGGCGGGACACCGGCCTGTACCGGCGGGACGGGCTGCGGCCCGGTGACGTCCTCACCGGCCCGGCGATCGTCGCCGAGGCCGACGCCACCACCGTCGTCGATCCCGACTGGCAGGCGGAGATGGGCGACCGCGGGCACCTGATGCTGACCCGCACCCGCCCGCGCGGCGACCGGGTCGCGGTCGGCACCGAAGCCGACCCGGTGATGCTGGAGGTCTTCAACAGCCTCTTCATGGCCATCGCCGAGCAGATGGGCGTCCGGCTGGAGAACACCGCGCACTCCGTCAACATCAAGGAGCGGCTGGACTTCTCCTGTGCGCTGTTCGACGCCGAGGGCAATCTGATCGCCAACGCCCCGCACATCCCCGTACACCTGGGATCGATGGGGGAGTCCATCAAGGAGGTGCTCCGCCGGCGCCGCGGCGACCTGCGGCCCGGCGACGTCTACGCGATCAACGACCCGTACCACGGCGGTACCCACCTCCCGGACGTCACGGTCGTCACGCCCGTGTTCGGCGCCGACGGCGACGACCTGCTGTTCCTGGTGGCGTCCCGCGGCCACCACGCCGAGATCGGCGGCATCACCCCCGGCTCGATGCCCGCGTTCAGCACCACCATCCAGGAGGAGGGCATCCTCTTCGACAACTGGCTGCTGGTCCGGGACGGGACGCTGCGGGAGCGCGAGACCCGTGAGCTGCTCACCTCGGGCCCGTACCCGTCCCGTTCACCGGACGCCAACCTCGCCGATCTGCGCGCCCAGATCGCCGCGAACGAGAAGGGCATCCAGGAACTCCGCAGGATGACCGACCAGTTCGGGCTGGACGTCGTACGGGCCTACATGGGCCACGTCCAGGACAACGCGGAGGAATCCGTCCGCCGGATCATCGACGGGCTGTCGGACGGCAGCTACCGCTACGAGACGGACAGCGGCGCGGAGATCCGGGTCGCGCTGACCGTCGACCGGGAGGCCCGCGGCGCCGTGCTGGACTTCGCCGGCACCTCGCCCCAGCAGCCCGGCAACACCAACGCGCCCACCTCGGTGGTGATGGCCGCGGTGCTGTACGTCTTCCGCACCCTGGTCGGCGAGGACATCCCGCTCAACAGCGGCTGCCTCAAGCCCGTCGAGGTGCGCATCCCCGAGGGCTCGATGCTGGCGCCCGTCTTCCCGGCGGCCACCGTCGCGGGCAACGTGGAGACCTCCCAGGCGGTCACCGGCGCGCTCTACGCCGCACTGGGCATCCAGGCCGAGGGCTCCGGCACGATGAACAACCTCACCTTCGGCAACGACCGGGTGCAGTACTACGAGACCGTGGCCAGCGGTTCGGGCGCCGGCGACGGCTTCCACGGCGCGGACGCCGTGCAGACCCACATGACCAACTCCCGGCTGACCGACCCCGAGGTCCTGGAGTGGCGCTACCCGGTCCGCGTCGACGCCTTCGCGATCCGCGACGGCAGCGGTGGCCGCGGCCGCTGGCACGGCGGCTGCGGCGTCGAGCGCCGGCTGCGCTTCCTGGAGCCGGTCACCCTCGCCCTGCTCACCCACCACCGCCGCGTCCCGCCCTACGGCATGGCGGGCGGCGCCCCGGGCGCGCTGGGCGCCAACCTCATCGAGCGTGCCGACGGCACCTGCGAGGAACTCCGGGGCTGCGACGCGGCGGAGGCCGGCGTGGACGACGTACTGGTGCTGCGGACGCCCGGGGGCGGGGGCTACGGGGAGCCGTGATCCGTGGCCGGCCGCTGCTCCTGTCCCGCGCGGCGGCACGCCTCGAAGGCGACCACCGCGGGGACGTAGTCCCGCCGCAGCTCGACGTAGCAGGCCCGCACGGCCTCGGGGGTGCCCTCGGCCCCGATGAGACAGGCCCGTTCCACCACCTCCGGGTCCGCGCCGGGATGCTGTGCCAGGACGTGGTAGAAGCAGGCCTGCGGGGTCGCGTGGGCGGCCGGGGCGACGGCCACGACGCCGCCGAGGGTGAGGGCGAGACCGCTGAGCGCGGCGGCGAGGCGCGGTACGAGACGCATGGGGGGACGGTTCCTTCCGTGCGGAGGTCCGAGCTGGTCACTCGGAGCGATTGACTCGCTACGGAACGTGCCCAAGGGGGTGTCCGGCAACGCGGGCGGAGGCGGGGTGCCGGGCGTGAACGGCCGGCGCACCGTGCCCACTTCGGGCGGCGGTGTGCGCCGGTGTCACCGGGAGTGCGCCGCCCGGTCCGGCCGTCGGCCGAGGCGTACGAACCGGACCGGGGTGCCCGGCACCGCCTGCGCCGCGGGCGCCAGGAATCGCTCGGGCACCACGCCCACGACCGGGTAGCCGCCGGTCGTGGGGTGGTCGTGCAGGAAGAGCACCGGAAGGCCGTTCGGCGGGACCTGCAGGGCGCCCAACGGCATGCCTTCGCTGGGGAGTTCGCCGGTACGGGCGCGTTCCAGCGGGGGGCCCTCGGTGCGCAGCCCGATGCGGTTGCTGGCCGCGGAGACCCGGAAGCGGCCGGTGGTCAGGGTCTGCAGCCCGTCCTCGGTGAACCAGGCGTCGCGCGGGCCGGGCAGGAACGGCAGGCACAGTTCGGTCACCGGGCCCGGGTGCGGGACGGCGTCCGCGGCGGCGGGCGGGCCGTACGGGTCGCCCAGCGGGAGCACCGCGCCGTCGGTGAGCGGATCGGGGCCGAGGCCGGACAGCAGGTCGGCGGCGCGGCTGCCGAGCACCTGCTCGGTGTCGATGCCGCCCGCGAAGGCCAGGTGGGAGCGCAGCCCGTGGACCGGCGTCCCGGCGTCCAGGACGGCGCCCGCCGGGACGCGCACCGGGGCGCCCCAGGGGGCGGGGCGGCCGTCCACGGTCACCGGGCAGGGCGCGCCGGTGACCGCGACCGTGGTGGCCGTCCGCACCCGTACGGCGCAGCCGGTCAGCGTCGTCTCCAGGGTGGCGGCCGTTTCGGGGTTGCCGACCAGGCGGTTGGCGAGGCGGTGCGCGGGCCCGTCCAGGGCGCCGGCCCGGGGCACCCCGAGATGGGCGTGGCCGGGACGGCCGAGGTCCTGCACGGTGGTGAGCGCACCGGCCCGTACCACCGCGAGGGCGCGGTCGGTCATCGGGCGGTCCCCAGGGGCACGAAGCGGACGCGGGTGCCGGGGGTGAGCAGCGCGGCCGGCTCCCGGCGCGGGTCCCACAGCACGGCGTCGGTGGTACCGATGAGCTGCCAGCCGCCGGGGGAGGACCGCGGATAGACCCCGGTGTACGGGCCGGCCAGCGCGACCGAGCCGACCGGGACCTTGGTCCGGGGGGTGTCCCGGCGCGGCACGTGCAGCGGCTCGGGCAGCCCGGTCAGATAGCCGAACCCGGGCGCGAAGCCGCAGAAGGCGACGTGGAAGGTGGTGCCGGAGTGCCGGCGGACGACCTCCTCGGGGGTGGTGTCCCACAGGGCGGCGACGTCGGCGAGGTCGGGGCCGTCGTAGCGGACCGGGATCTCGACGGCCGGCCGGTCGTCGGCGGGGCGGGGCGGGACGTCCCAGGTGGCGAGTTCGGCGATCAGCCCGCGGGGGTCGGCCAGGCCGTCGAGGAAGACCGTGCGGGCGGCCGGCACGATCTCTCCGACCGGTGGCAGGGTGCCGTCGGCGGCCCGGCGCAGCAGCTCGGCGTGGAGCGCGCCGACCTCCTCGGCGCTGTCCAGCTCGATCAGCAGGCCGTGTTCGCCGACCGGCAGCGGCCTCATACGAAGCTCCGGATGCGTACCCCGGCGGCGGTCAGCTCGGACCGGACGCGCCGGGCGAGGCCGGCGGCGCCCGGGGTGTCGCCGTGCAGGCACAGCGAGCGGGCGGTGATCTCCACCCGGCGGCCGTCGGCCGCGGTGACCGCGCGGTCCCGGGCCATGCCCAGGGCGCGCTTGACGACCTCGTCGGGGTCGTGGACGACCGCGCCCGGCTCGCGGCGCGGGACGAGGGTGCCCGCGGCGGTGTAGGCGCGGTCGGCGAACGCCTCGCCGACCACCGGCAGTCCGGCCTCCCGGGCGGCCTCGTGCAGTCGGGAGCCGGGCAGTCCGAGGACCGGCAGCCCGCCGCCCGCGGTACGGATGCCGGCGATCACCGCGCCGGCCTGCTCCGCGTCGTGCACACAGCGGTTGTAGAGCGCGCCGTGCGGTTTGACGTAGCCGACCCGGGCGCCGGCGGCCCGGGCGAAGACGTCGAGGGCGCCGATCTGGTAGGCGATCTCGTCGGCGAGTTCGTCCGGCGGGACGTCCATCGCGCGGCGGCCGAAGCCGGCCAGGTCGCGGTAGGAGACCTGGGCGCCGATGACCACCCCGCGCTCGGCGGCCAGCGCGCAGACCCGGCGCATCGTGGCCGGATCGCCGGCGTGGAAGCCGCAGGCGACGTTGGCGCTGGTCACCACGGACAGCAGGGCCTCGTCGTCGGTGAGCTGCCAGCGGCCGAAGCCCTCGCCGAGGTCGGCGTTGAGGTCGATGACGGGAGCATCCGCACGGTCCGGGGAGTCCACCGCGTCGCTCATGTCGCTCCGTTCCAGGGTGCTCGGTGCCGGCCGGGTGGGCCGGGGCGGGCCGGGGCAGGGCGTGGCGGCCCGGTTGCGGGCGGGGGAGGGACGGCAGGGGCGAACCGGCCGGCCCGTATCCGTAGTGACTCTCCCCCGAGGGCACCCGAGCCGACCGGCGTTGGGGGACAACGTAGAGGATTGTTGAACGATCCGACAAGGGGTGTGCGGGCTCCGGACGCGGTTCCGTTGTCCTGTCCCCGGATCTGGGATTGACTTCCGTCCACATCACGCCCGGACGGCCCGGCCGGCCACCGGGCACGGTACGAGAGCGGGGAGCCAGATGGCCGGCGGAGTGGCGAAGAACGACCAGGGGCGGCTCGCCGAGGTCGCGGGACTGGAACGGGACCGGGCCCTGCTCGGCCGCGCCAGTACGGCGGAACGGGTCGCCGACATCCTGCGCGACCGGATCACCGAGGGCTACTTCCCGCCCGGCGCCCGGCTGTCGGAGGAGAGCATCGGCGGCGCGCTGGGCGTCTCCCGCAACACCCTGCGCGAGGCCTTCCGGCTGCTGACGCACGAGCGGCTGCTGGTGCACGAGCTCAACCGCGGGGTGTTCGTGCGGGTGGTGACGGTCGAGGACCTGGACGACATCTACCGGGTGCGCACGCTCGTCGAGTGCGCGGCGGTCCGCAGCCTGGGGGAGGGGCCCTACGACGAGGGGACGACCGCGGCCATCGCCGGCATCGAGGCGGCAGTGCAGGCCGGTGAGGCCGCCTCCCAGGACCGGGAGTGGCAGGACCTGTCGACCGCCAACATCCGCTTCCACCAGGGCATCGTGGCGCTGGCCGGCAGCCCGCGCACCGACGAGCTGATGCGCGGCGTGCTGGCCGAACTGCGGCTGGTCTTCCACGTCATGGCCGATCCCCGGCGGTTCCACGCGCCCTATCTGACCCGGAACCGGCAGATCGTGGAAGCCCTGCAGGCCGGCGACGCGGCGGAGGCCGAACGGCTGCTGCTGTCCTACCTGGAGGACTCGCGCAGCCAGTTGTCGGGCGCGTACGCCCAGCACATCGCCCGGGACTGACCCACGGTCCGAGGTTCGCCCGCGCAGACCCCTTGTCGGATCGTTGAACAATCGCCTAGCCTCCGCTGCAATCTCTTCACCCCTCTCCCGGACCCCTGCGGTCCCGTACGCGGAAGGCGGATCCATGATCGTGCTCCTCGGCGTGCTCGTGGTCGTGATCGGCTTCGCCACGAAACGCAATCCGCTCCTGGTCGTCGCGGTGGCCGGCATCGCCACCGGCCTCCTGGGCGGACTGTCCCCCGGCAAGGTCCTCGCCGCCTTCGGCGAGGGCTTCGCCGGCAGCCGGGCGGTGACCATCTTCGCCATCACCCTCCCGGTCATCGGCCTCCTGGAGCGCTACGGCCTCCAGGAACGCGCCCGCACCCTCATCGCCCGCTTCTCAAGGCTCACCACCGGCCGGTTCCTCGCGCTCTACCTGGGCCTGCGGCAGATCGGCGCCGCCGTAGGACTGACCAACGTCTTCGGGCACGCCCAGACCGTCCGGCCGCTCGCCGTCCCGATGGCCGAGGGCGCAGCCGAGCGCAAGTACGGCGGACTGCCCGAACGGACCCGGGAAAAGGTCCGGGCGTTCGCCGCCAGCGCGGACAACGTCGGCCTGTTCTTCGGCGAGGACGTCTTCCTCGCCGTCGGCTCCATCCTGCTGATCACCGGATTCGTCAACACCACCTACGGCACCCACCTCGAACCGCTGCACCTCGCACTGTGGGCCATCCCCACCGCCGTGTGCGCCTTCCTGGTCCACGGCTGGCGACTGCTGCGCCTGGACCGCCAGTTGGAGCGCGAACTCCGTACCGCCCCCGTCCCGACCGACGCCGCAGTGGAGGCAGCCCAGTGATCAAGGCGGAGTGGTTCTACTGGCTGGTCGGCCTCAGCTTCCTGGTGATGGCCGCCCAGATGCTCACCGACCGCAGCAACCCCAAGCGGTACGGCACCGGCGCCTTCTGGGGCCTGATCGGCGCCGGCTTCGTCTACAGCAGCTGGGTCGTCACCAAACAGGCACCCGCCGAGCCGCTCGGCGTCGCCGTCCTCGTCATGGCCTGCCTGGCCGGCTTCGGCTTCACCGGACGCGGCACCCCGCGCACCACCACCCCCGAGGAGCGCACGGCCGGCGCCGCCCGGCTCGGCAACAAGCTCTTCGTCCCCGCACTCACCATCCCGGCCGTCGCCATGGCCTGCGCCATCGGCGTCAAGCACCTGACCATAGGTGGGGAACCGGTCCTCCAGGAGGGCAGCGAAACCATCCTCGGCCTGGGCATCGGCGCCGTCGCCGCCCTCGTCGTCGGCATGGTCATGCTCCGCGAGAAGCGGATCACGGTGCCCGTCCAGGCCGGCCGCTCCATGCTGGAGGCGATGGGCTGGGCGATGCTGCTGCCGCAGATGCTGGCCACCCTGGGCGCCATCTTCCAGGTCTCCGGCGTCGGCGACCAGGTCGGCAAACTCACCACCTCCGTCCTGCCCAAGGACTCCCTCTACATCGCCATCGCCCTGTACTGCGTGGGCATGTTCGCCTTCACCATCGTCATGGGCAACGCCTTCGCCGCCTTCCCCGTGATGACCGCGGCCGTCGGCTGGCCCGTCCTCATCGGGCACTTCCACGGCAACCCCGCCGCCGTCCTGGCCGTCGGCATGCTCGCCGGATTCTGCGGCACCCTCGTGACGCCGATGGCCGCCAACTTCAACATCGTCCCGGCGGCCCTGCTGGAACTGAAGGACCAGTACGGGCCCATCAAGGCCCAACTGCCCACCGCCGGCGTCCTGCTCGGCTGCAACATCGTGATCATGGCCCTGTTCGCCTTCTGAACCGGCCGGCCCGCCCGCCGCGGCACGGCGCCCCACCGCCGTGCCCGCGCCGTTCCCCCCCCGACCACCCGCACCGAGGACGACCGTATGACCCGGGTACTGCTGACCGGATTCGCCCCCTTCGACGGAGAGGCCGTCAACCCCTCCTGGCAGGCGGTACGCGCAGCCACCGCCGAACCGCCGCCCGGCATCGAGGCCTCAGCCGTCGAACTGCCCTGCGTCTACGGGGCGTCGATGGCCGTGCTGCGCGCCGCGATCGACGAGGCCCGCCCCGAGATCGTCATCTGCGTCGGCCAGGCCGGCGGCCGCCCCGACATCACCGTCGAACGCGTCGCCCTCAACGTCGACGACGCCCGCATCCCCGACGCCACGGGCGCCGAACCCGTCGACGAACCGGTCGTGCCCGGCGGCCCCGCCGCCTACTTCTCCACCCTCCCCATCAAGGCCTGCGTGGCCGCCGTACACGCCGCCGGCCTCCCCGCCTCGGTCTCCAACACGGCCGGCACCTTCGTCTGCAACCACGTCTTCTACGGCCTGGCCCACCTCATCGCCACCGAACTCACCGGCGTGCGCGGCGGATTCGTGCACGTCCCCTACGCCCCCGAACAGGTCACCGACCGCGCCCAGCCCTCCCTCCCGGTCGACGCGGTCGCCCGGGCGCTGCGGGAGATCGCCGCCACCACGGCCCGCACCCGCACCGACCTCCGCATCGCCGGCGGAGCCACCCATTGACCACCGCCACCGGCGCCCACGCCACCGAACTCGCCGCCCACGCCGAGCGGTTCGCCGCCGTGGCCCGGGCCAACGTCACCCGCGCCTACCCGTTCGCCCCGATGCACCTCCTCGCCGGGCCCGAGGACCTGGTGCCGCCCCGCACCCACCACCCGGCCTTCCACGGCTCGTACGACTGGCACTCCGCCGTCCACATGCACTGGCTGCTGGTCCGGCTGCTGCGCCGCTGCCCGCAGCGCGTCCCCCGCGAGGCGGTGACCGACGTCCTCGACGCCCACCTCACCCCCGCCCACCTCGCCGCGGAAGCCGCCTACCTGCGCGCCCACCCCTCCTTCGAGCGGCCCTACGGCTGGGCCTGGCTGCTCGCGCTCACCGCCGAATGCCGGGCGCTCGGCGGCGCCGCGGGCGACCGCTGGGCCGCCGCGCTGGCGCCCGCGGCCGCAACCGCCGACGACCTGCTGCGCGCCTGGCTGCCGCGCGCCACCTACCCCGTCCGCCACGGCACCCACACCAACAGCGCCTTCGCGCTCGGCCTGGTCCTGGACAGCGCCGCCGCGGCCGGCCGCCCCGCACTGGCCGGGCCGGTCACCCGTACGCTGCGCCGCTGGTTCACCGACGACCACACCGCGCCCGCCCACTGGGAACCCTCCGGACAGGACTTCCTCTCCCCGGCGCTCAGCGAGGCCGAGGCGATGGCACGGGTCCTGCCGCGCCCCGGATTCGCCGCCTGGCTGGACCGCTTCCTGCCCGGCCTCGAACGGCGCGCCCCGGCCGCCCTGCTCGGCCCGCCCACCGTCTCCGACCCCGCCGACCCCCAGATCGGCCATCTCATCGGCCTCTCGCTGAGCCGGGCGGCCGCACTGCGCCGGATCGCCGCCGCGCTGCCCGGCGGTGACCCGCGCCGCCCGGTCCTCACCGCCGCGGCCCGCGACCACCTGGTCGCCGGCCTCCCGCACACCGTCACCGGGGACTTCACCGCCGACCACTGGCTCGCCACCTTCGCCGTGCTCGCCCTGGACGGACCGCCGGCCGGCGACGGACCCTCCGGGGCGTGACCGCAAAGGGACCCTGACCAAAAAGGGCCCTGACCGCACAGGGCCCCGACCGCAAAGGGGGCCTGACCGGCGAACGGAGCTGACCGGCAAAGGGACCTGCCGTCCGGCCGCGGCCGCCCACGCCGTAAACTGGCCGACCGGCCGAAGCGCCGCCCGCCCGCGGTCCGTCAAGGGATCCGGCGGCCGTTCCACCCGTGAGCGGATCCGCGCCGTTTCGTCCGTTGTCAGTGCGAGCGCCTACTCTGTGCGACGTGACTTTTCCCGCCCAGGGGCCCGCTGCGCCCCAGCTCAACGGGGTCAACCGCCCCGCGCCGGGCCCGGCCGCCGACGAAGGCCTGGCCCGCCGGCTGCGTGCCCTGGCCTGCACCGCGCCGCTGCACGACCTCGACGCGCGCAAGGCCAACCTCGCGGGCGAATACGGCGTCTACGCCATGGCGGAGGTGGCGCTCGCCGTCATCGACCTGGTCACCCTCAACATGGACTTCGACACCGGCGCCGACCACGAGGAAATAGTGGCCAAGGTGCTCCCCCGGGTCGCCGCCCAGACCCCCGGCCGCCCCACCGCCGAACACGAGCGGGTGGCCCGCTGGGTGCTGGAGAACCTCATCAACGTCGGCAGCGTCGACCGCGGCTTCCGCGCGGTCTACGGCACCTTCACCACCGACGGCGAGTACATCCGCCGCGACTACGACTTCAAGCTCATCGAAGAGGTCCCCGGCGCCGGCGGCAGCGTCTACCTCCGCGCCACCGACGAAGCGGTCAACGTCCTGGTCGGCGCGCTCGACACCGACGTCACCAGCGCCCAGATCGCCGCCGAGGTCAAGCTGGAGGTGCTGATCAGCCGCGGCCGGCTGGCCGACGCCCAGCTCGCCGCCGAACAGGCCCGCTACCGCACCGTCCAGTACGCCGAGACCCTCCGCCGCACCCTGGACGCCACCCGGCGCAACGTCCGCGCGGTCGACTGGCTGGAAACCGTCCCCGACATGATCAACGAGGCGCTCGACCACGTCGCGGACCGCTACCGCCACGAGAACGCCATCCTCACCAACATCCGCAAGGTCCGCGACGAGGCCGAGGCCGACGACCCCAGGACGGGCGAGCACAAGCGGCGCGCAGCCGAGCTCGTCGACATCGTCAAGGACTGCATCCGCCGCCACACCCAGCTCCAGTCGCGGCTGCTGGAGGCCGGCCCGCTCTTCCGCGCCGAACAGGATCGGCAGGCGTTCGCCACCCCCGTCGCCCGGGCCGGCCTCGACCTGTACGGCCAGCTCGTCGCCCCCGTCCTGCCGCTCCCCGTCGAGCAGGCCATCCGCGTCACCGACGCCTTCTTCGCACACGGCACCGGCCTGCGCACCCCCGCGGCCGTCCGCGTCGGCGACCTCGTCGAGGTGCTGCTCACCCCACCCGTCGAGCGCGAACACCTCGGTGCCGAGATGCCCGAGCCCGACCTGGTGGCCACCCCCGACGACAGCCGCTTCAGCGAGGCCCAGCTCGACGCCGCGATGGCCCTGCTCGACCTCCCGCCGGACGCGCCCCGCCGACTGTCCGGCCTGCTCGCCGAGGCCCGCCGCAGCGACCCGGAACTCCCCTACCTCGTCGCCCTGCTGGCAGTGCACGCCGCCAGCCCCCCGGTCGGCACCGCCTACCGCCAGGGCGAACAGCAGCTGCTGTTCGCCGTCGACGACGGCACCGAGCTGACCGACCCCGAGTTCGGCGGCGCCGACCTCATCGTCGGCACGGCCCTGCTGGACGCCGCGGGCATGGCCGCCGACCGCTCGGAGGCCGCCTGATGACGCCCCCGACCCCGCCCGCAACACCCCGAACCGTCCCCCGCAAGGAGCTTGGCCCGTGACCCCGTACGACGCCGACGAGACGCCGCAGCCGGACCCGGCGTCCCCACCCGGCGAACCGGACCGGGGCGCGCCCACCGCCGACGGCACACCGGCCGCAGCCGCGCAGACCACCGGCCCGGCCCCCGTCACCCCGGCCGACGCCGCGGACGCCGCGCGGCTGGTCTCCTTCGGACTCCAGCCCAAACTGCTGCCCGCCCGCGACGCCGACTACGGCGAACTCCTCCGCCGCTACCGCGACGACCCCGCCTTCGCCCGGCTCGCCGACGCCGTCGCCACCGGCCTCGGCCTGGTCGTCCTGGAGGTCTCCACCCGCGCCGGCATGGCCGTCACCGCCGCCGAGGACTCCGTCTTCGCGGTCCGCATGGGCGACTACGCCCGCCGCGCCTCCGCCGACTCCGCCGACCGCTTCCTGCACGGCCTGGCCCACCTCGCGGTCGCCGCGCTCGCCTTCCCGCGCCCCGAGGACCTCGCCGACGACGGCTACATCGGCCGGATCACCGTCAACGGCGTCGACGCCTTCGTCCGCCAGGCCTGCCGCCGCCTGGAGGAACGCGCCGAGCAGCAGGGCGAGAACACCGACCCGGTCACCGACGCCCCCGGCCTGGAATCCGCCTGGCGGATCTACGCGCGGCGCAGCGCCACCGGCGCCACCAAGGACGCCCGGCGGCTGGCCGGTTCGACCACCGGCATCATCGCCAAGGCCGTCACCTTCCTCGTCGACTCCGGCTTCCTGCAGCGCACCGGCGACGACGCCGGCGGCGCCTACCGCACCACCGCCCGCTACCAACTCCAGGTCCGCGACATGGCCGGCAGCGCCGCCATGGCCGAGCTCCTCGACCTCGGCATCGTCCCGGTCGCCGACGGCAGCGCCTCGCTGCTGCCCGGCGAGGACACCGACGCCCTCGACCTGGTCGCGGACGCCGGACTGCCCTTCCACTCCGGCTGACCGACCACCCCGCCCGCCGCCTCCCGCCACGACAACGAAAGTCCGCCATGTACGAGCTGTCCCGGGTCCGTCTCTACTCCATCGGGCCCGCCGGTGCGCGCTACGCCGACACCGTGCTGGACCTGCGCGGAGTCGGCGCGCCCGTGCCCCGACCGGCCCCGGCCCAGGCGGACTTCTTCGAGGACGAGCCGGTCGGCCCGCCACGCCGGCCGGCCCCCGCGGGCGTGCTCTTCCTGGAGAACGGCGGCGGCAAGTCCGTCCTGCTCAAGCTGATCTTCTCGGTGATGCTGCCCGGCCACCGCAACACCCTCGGCGGCGCCAGCTCCGGCGTGCTGCGCAAGTTCCTGCTCGCCGACGACTGCGGCCACGTCGCCCTGGAGTGGCAGCACGTCCTCACCGGCGAATCCGTCGTCGTCGGCAAGGTCAGCGAATGGCGCGGCCGGCAGGTCTCCAACGACCCCCGCAAGTTCGCCGAGGCGTGGTACAGCTTCCGGCCCGGCCCCGGCATGAGCCTGGACTCGCTCCCGGTCGCCGAGGCCACCGTCGTCCGGCCCCGCCAGGAGGGCGCCGAGGGCTCCTCCGGCGCCCAGGGCCGCCGCCGCACGATGAAGGGCTTCCGCGACGTCCTCACCGAGGCCGGGAAGAACTACCCCAACCTGGACGTCATCTGGGAAGAGGTCCACGAACGCTGGAACGAACACCTCGGCGAGCTGGGCCTGGACCCCGAACTCTTCCGCTACCAGCGCGAGATGAACGCCGACGAGGGCGAGGCGGCCGGCCTCTTCGCGGTGAAGAACGACTCCGACTTCACCGACCTGCTGCTGCGCGCCGTCACCGACACCCGGGACACCGACGGCCTCGCCGACCTCGTCCACGGCTTCGCCCACAAGCTCGGCCGGCGCGCCGAACTCACCGCCGAACGCGACTTCACCGCCGGCTCCCTCGACCTCCTCTCCCGCATCGCAGGCGCCGCCGAACAGCGCGAACGCGCCCGCGAGGTGCACGCCGGCGCCGAGCGCCGCACCCGCGCCCTGGCCCAGCGGCTGCACGCCCGCGGCACCGAGGAGCGCGGCCGCGCCGCCGAGCTCGCCGAACAGGTCGCCACCGCCGCCCACCGCGTCACCGACGCCGAGCAGGTCCGCGAGCGCCGCGCCCTGGTCTCCGCCGAACTCGCCTACCGGCACGCCTCCCTGGCGCTGGCCGCCGCCGAGAAGGGCGCCGCCGCCCAGCGCCGCGAGCTCAACGACGCCCGTACGCTGCACAGCGCCTGGCAGGCCGCCGAGATCGCGCTGCGGCACCGCGCCGCCGCCGACCGCTCCGCCCGGGTCGCCGCCGCCATCCGCGAGGCCGAGCGGGACGCCGCACCCGCGCTCGCCGCCCGCGCCACCGCCGCCGCCGACCTCGTCCGCGCCCTGCACGCGGCGGCCGAGGCCGGGGAGCGGATCGCCAACGAGGAGGAGGAGCGCTCCGCCGCCCTCCAGGAGACCGGCGAGTCCGCGCACCGCGACGCCACCACCGCCGCCACCCACGCCCAGCGCGCCCGCAGCGAGGCCGACCACCTCCGGCAGCGGCTCGCCGAGGTCGCCCAGGAGACCGAGGAGGCCGTCCGGGCCGGCTGGCTGGACGACACCGCCCCGGACGCCGACCCGGCCCGCGCCGCGCTCGCCGCCTCGGACGCCGAGAAGACCGCCGTCGAATCCTGGGACGTCGCCCGGGAGGCGGCCGGCCGGGCCACCGACCGGGCCCGCGAGGCGACCGCCCGGCACTCCGCCGCTGAACTCGCCGCGGCCCGCGCCGAGGACGCCGCCGAGGCCGCCGGGCGCGCCTTCGACGCCGAGCGCCGGGCCGCCGAGTCGATCGGCGCCGAGCCACGGCTGGCCGACCTCCTCGGCCTCCCGCCCGCCGACGGCCGCACCGTCGGAGTGCCCGGCCCGCGTACGGCCGGCGGCGCCGAGCCGGGCACCCCGCGACGCCCGGCCGGTGCCGGCCCGCTGACCGCCGAGGAACTGGACCGCAACGCCGACGCCCTCCAGGAACTCCTGGAGGACGGCGTCGCCGCCGCCGAGCGGCAGCTCTTCGAACTGCGCACCGCCGCCGCCGACGACGCCCGGATCCTCGGCGCCCTCGGCGACGGCGGCCTGCTGCCGCCCGGGCCGGACGTGCTCACCACCGTCGAGTACCTCGGCGAACACGGCGTGCCCGCCCTGCCCGGCTGGCGCTACCTCGCCCAGGCCGTCGACCCGGCCGACCACGCCCGGGTGCTGGCCGCCCGCCCCGAACTCGTCGACGGCGTGATCATCACGGACCCGGACTCGCACGCCCGGGCCCGTGAGGTGCTCGGCCAGGCCGCCCTGCTGCCCCGCTCCGCCGTCGCGGTCGGCACCGCCGCCGCACTCCTCGCCCCCACCCCCGCCGACGACGAGCGGGATCCGGCCGTCTTTCTCGTCCCGCCGAACCCGGCGATGCACGACGAATCCGCCGCCGACGAGGAGCGGCAGGCACTGCGGGCCCGCGCCATAGAGCGCGACGAGGAGATCCGGACGCTGGCCGCCCGGCTCGCCGGCGACCGCGCGCTGGCCGCCCGGCTCGGCTCCTGGCGCACCGGCTGCCCCGCCGGCCGGCTCGCCGAGCTCGCCGCCGCCGTGGAAGAGACCCGTACGTCCGCCGAGCAGGCCGCCGCCGAACTGGCCGAGGCCCGTACCGCCCGGGCCGAGGCCGACGAGACGGCCGCCGAGGCCACCCGGGCGCGCGACGAGCGGCAGGAGGCCGCGCAGCGCGCCCGCCGCGCCGCCGATCTGCTGGCCGGACTCGCCCACCGGCTGCGCGAACGCGCCTCCTGGCAGTCCCGGCTGCGCGAACTCGCCGACGAGGCAGCCGAGTTCGAGGCCCGCGCCGAGGAATGCGTGGACCGCGCCCGGGCCGCCGACGAGGACCGCCGGGCCGCCCAGCGCGCCGCCGACGACGCCCGCCGCACGGCCCGTGCGCTGCGCGCCGAGCGCGCCGAGATCGCCGGCGTACCGGACGACCTGGGCGAGGCACCCGAGGCCCCGACCGCCTCGCTGCCCGCGCTGCGCGAGGCCTACCGCGCCGCCTCCCAGCTCTACGAGAAGGTCGGCGTCGGCGCGGACCTGCGCGCCGAACAGGCCCGCGCCGAGGGCGAGGAATCCGCCGCGCTGGCCGAGCTGAACCGTCTCACCAACAAGGTCCGCACCCGCGCCGAGGCGCTCCTGGAGAGCCCGGACGCCGCCGACGGCCCGTCCCGGCAGGCAGCCGCGGCCCGCGCCGAATCGTTGGTGCAGATGCTGGAGAGCCGCGCCTCGGCCGCCAGCGAGCAGCTCGGCCGGCTCCGCGGCGAGGCCGAGCGGCTCGCCCCGACGGACGGCGAGGCACACACCGAACTCCCCGACGAGCTGGTGCCCGCCGACGCCGACCGCGCCAAGGAACTGCTGCGCACCGCGTCCGGCGAACTCGCCACCGCCACCGAGGCGCTGGCCGCCGCCCGCACCGGGCACGAGGAGCTGCTGCGGGCCCACCGCGCGGCCGAGGACGCGGCCGGCGGCTTCGACGAGACCGCCGCCCTGCTGCGCGATCTGCTGCGGGACCACCACGACACCGAGGAGGGCGCACCGGCGCCGATCGAGCCGTACGCCGGCTCCCTCGACGGCGCCCGGCAGGCCGCCGCCGAGTCCCGCCGCTCGCTGCGCGGCTGCGCCGCCGATCTGTCCGCCGCGGAATCCGCGGTCCGCGAGGCCGCCGACATCCTTGTCCGGCACGCCAACTCCACCCGCTACGAACAGGTCCGCACCCCGGCCCGGCAGCAGATCCGCGAACTGCCCGCCGCGGCCCTGCCGGACCACGCCGCCAAGTGGGCCGAGGCGTTCGCGCCCCGCCTGCGGGTGCTCACCGACGAGCTGGCGCAGCTGGAGCGCAACCGCGACTCCATCGTCGACCGGCTCCGCGGGCTGGTCGAGTCCTCGCTCACCACGCTCCGTTCGGCCCAGCGGCTGTCCCGGCTCCCGGAGGGGCTGGGGGAGTGGTCCGGCCAGGAGTTCCTGCGGATCCGCTTCGAGGACCCCGACCAGGCCACCCTCACCGAGCGGCTGGGCGAGGTCATCGACGAGGCGACCCGCGCGGCCGTGAAGAAGAACAGCGATCTGCGCCGGGACGGGATGTCCCTGCTGCTGCGCGGGGTGCACGCCGCGCTGCTGCCGCGCGGGGTCGCGGTGGAGATCCTCAAGCCGGACGCGGTGCTGCGCGCCGAGCGGGTGCCGGTCGGGCAGATGGGCGACGTCTTCTCCGGCGGCCAGCTGCTGACCGCCGCCATCGCCCTGTACTGCACCATGGCGGCGCTGCGCAGCAACGACCGGGGCCGGGACAAGCAGCGGCACGCCGGCACGCTCTTCCTGGACAACCCCATCGGCCGCGCCAACGCCACCTATCTGCTGGAGCTCCAGCGGGCGGTCGCCGATGCCCTGGGCGTCCAGCTCCTCTACACCACCGGCCTGTTCGACACCACCGCGCTCGCCGAGTTCCCGCTGGTCATCCGGCTGCGCAACGACGCGGACCTGCGGGCGGGGCTGAAGTACATCAGCGTCGAGGAACACCTGCGCCCGGGCCTCCCCCAGCCCGACCCGTCCGGCGAGGCGGTGCACGGCCAGATCACGGCAACCCGGATGTACCGCCGCCCGGAGGACCCGCCGACGGAGTGACCTTGCGGCGCCTCCCACGTACTTGGCTTTCCCGCCGCGGGGCGCTGCGCTTTGCGGGGCCTCCCGCGTACCTGGCTTTCCCGCCGTGGTTGTTGGTCGCCGTTGCGCGCTTTGCGGCGCCCCGCACGTAGTTGTCTGCGGCGCCGCGGGCCTGCTCGCCGTTGCGCCTGGCGGCGGGCGTGGTGTTTTTGGGTGCGGTGACAGCCCTACAGACTTCGTCCTCCGGTCTGTCCCCTCCCGTTGGTGGGGG
>NZ_JBIDAJ010000065.1:0-24414 GCF_043202395.1 Streptomyces sp. NPDC048197 | reverse complement strand
GCGCCGCAAAGCGCAACGGCGAGCGAGCCCCGCGGCGGGACAGCCAGGTACGTGCGGGGCGCCGCAAAGCGCAACGGCGAGCGAGCCCCGCGGCGGGAGAGACGGGTACGTACGCGGCGCCGCAAAGCGCACCGGCGAGCAACCACCACGGCGCCGCAGACGACCACGTGGGATGACCTGCAGTTTTGCGCTTATTGCTCGGGTGTCAAGGTCTTGTTAACAAAAGTTTGCGGGTCCTAACGTTCCTGGACCGCCACCCCCGGCAGATGTTCAAGGGCGAACGTGAGGTACCCCAAATGCTGACGATCCTCGGATTCGTCATGATCGGCGCGTTCCTGGTGCTGATCATGATGAAGAAGATGTCACCGATGGCAGCGCTCGTGCTGATTCCCGCGCTGTTCTGCGTCCTGGTCGGACAGGGCGCGCACCTGGGCGATTACGTCCTCAAGGGCATCGGTGACCTGGCCCCCACGGCCGCGATGCTGATGTTCGCGATCATCTACTTCGGAGTGATGATCGACGTCGGGCTCTTCGACCCGGTCGTCCGCGGCATCCTCCGGTTCTGCAAGGCGGACCCGGTGCGGGTCGTGGTCGGTACCGCGCTGCTCGCCGCGATCGTCTCGCTGGACGGTGACGGCTCCACCACGTTCATGATCACCGTTTCGGCGCTCTACCCGCTCTACAAGCGGCTGAAGATGAGCCTGGTCGTCATGACCGGCGTCGCCGCCACCGCCAACGGCGTGATGAACACCCTCCCGTGGGGCGGTCCGACCGCCCGTGCCGCCACCGCGCTCAAGCTGGACGCCGGTGACATCTTCGTGCCGATGATCCCGGCCCTGGCCGTCGGGCTGGTCGCGGTGTTCGCCCTCGCGTACGTCCTCGGCCGGCGCGAGCGCAAGCGGCTCGGTCTGCTGACGCTCGGGGAGGCCCGGGTGGTCGACGAGACCGTCGAGGAGAAGGAGGCCGAGCAGGTTCTGGTCGGAGCGGGCGCCGGCGGCAAGGGTGTGGCGGCCGCCGCTGCGCGTGGGACCGGCGGCGGTTCCGGGGACGCAGGCACCGACGCCGGAGCGGGTGCCGGGGACGGCGGTGGCGACGAACCCCAGGTGCTGGACCCGCACCGGGCGACCCTGCGGCCCAAGCTCTACTGGTTCAACGCCGCGCTCACCGTTGCGCTGCTCACCCTGCTCATCCTGCAGACGCTGCCGATCCCGGTGCTCTTCCTGCTCGGTGCCGCGCTCGCGCTGACCGTCAACTTCCCGCACATGAAGGACCAGAAGGCCCGGGTCGCGGCGCACGCCGAGAACGTGCTCAACGTCGCGGGCATGGTCTTCGCCGCCGCCGTCTTCACCGGGGTGCTCACCGGTACCGGCATGGTCGAGCACATGGCCCGCTGGCTGGTCTCCGGCATCCCGGACGCGCTCGGCCCGCACATGGGCCTGGTCACCGGCGTTCTCAGCATCCCGCTGACGTACTTCATGTCCAACGACGGCTTCTACTTCGGCATCGTGCCGATCCTCGCCGAGGCCGGTGCCGCGCACGGTGTCGCGCCGGTGGAGATCGCCCGGGCCTCCCTCGTCGGGCAGGCGCTGCACATGTCCAGCCCGCTGGTCCCCGCCGTCTACGTCCTCGTCGGCATGGCGAAGGTCGAGTTCGGCGACCACACCAGGTTCACCGTCAAGTGGGCGGCCCTGACGTCCCTGGTGGTCCTGGGGGCCGGACTGCTCTTCGGCATCCTCTAGAGGGCCGCGCACACACAGATGACGGCGAACGAACTCGCGAGGCCCGGCAGGAGCTGGCTGCTGCGTCTGGTCATCACCTTCTCCTTCGCGCAGGGAGCGGTGAGCATGGCCAGGCCGGCGGTCTCCTACCGGGCCCTCGCCCTGGGCGCGGACGGACGCGCCGTCGGCGTGATCACCGGCGTCTACGCCCTGCTGCCGCTGCTGGTCGCGGTGCCCCTCGGCCGGCGTACCGACCACGGCCGGTGCGCCCCGCTGCTGGTCGCCGGGGTCGCCCTGATCAGCGGCGGCTGTGCGCTGAGCGGGCTGGCCGGCAGCCTGCCCGCGATGGCCGCGTGGAGCGGGGTGATGGGGCTGGGCCACCTGTGCTTCGTCATCGGCGCGCAGTCGATCGTCGCCCGCCGCAGCGCCCCGGACGAACGGGACCGCAACTTCGGGCACTTCACGATCGGGGCCTCCCTCGGCCAGTTGATCGGTCCGGCGGCGGCCGGTGCGCTGATCTCGGAGCGCGGCGGGCGGATGGCGTCGACGAGTGCCACCGCGCTGCTGGTGTCCGGCGCGGTCGCCGCGTTCTCCTACGCCTCCCTCTGGCGGCTCGAACAGCGCGGCCGGCCCGTGACGGGCGGCGCCCGGGAGCGCGACGCCGCCGGGCCGCCCGTTGCGGTGCGCGCCATCCTGCGTACCCGGGGCGTGCCGGCCGGGATCTTCATGAGCCTGGCCGTGCTGTCCGCGACCGACATCCTCACCGCGTACCTGCCGGTGATCGGCGAGGACCGCGGGATCGCGCCCGGCGTCATCGGCCTGCTGCTCAGCCTGCGGGCCGCGGCCACCGTGGCCTGCCGGCTGGTGATGACGCCGATGATCCGGTGGCTGGGGCGTACCGCGCTGATGGCCGGCAGCTGTGTGCTGGCCGGGGTGGTGTGCGGGGCGCTGGTGCTGCCGGTACCGGTCGGGGTGCTGGCCGGGATGCTGACCGGGCTCGGTTTCTGCCTGGGTGTCGGCCAGCCGCTGTCCATGACCACCGTCGTCCAGGCCGCACCGGCCGGTGCCGGGCTGCTCGCCGGACTCGCGGGCACCGCCGCGCCGTTCGTCCTGCTCGGCGGGCTGCTGCTGGTCTCCGGGGGACTGGCGGCGCGTACGGGGGAGGGGTGCAGCGTGCGGGTGGCGGGCGGTGGCCGCAGGGCTGTCCTGAGGGGACGTATGCAGCCGGAGAGGGACCGTAAGCGGCCCCCGAGGGACCGTAAGCAGACCGGAAGGGAACCGTAAGCGCAGGTCGACAGGGTGGTGTGCAGCGCGGGACCGGCACCGGGCCGGACCCGCAGCGGCCTGCGAGGAGCAGCTGTGAACACCCCGAACGACACCACCGACCACACCCCCCAGCACACCCCGAACGACATCCCCGTCGGCGCCCCCGTCGACACCCCGGACGACTCCCGCACCCCCGTCACCGTGCTCGGCCTCGGCGCCATGGGCCGGGCGCTGGCCGGCGCCTTCCTGCGGGCCGGGCATCCCACGACCGTCTGGAACCGCACCCCGGGCCGGGCCGGCGAACTGGTCGACCAGGGCGCGTCGTTGGCGGACACCGCGGCCGAGGCGGTGGCCGCCGCCCCGCTGGTGATCGTCTGCGTGCTGGATGACGACGCGGCCCGGGCGGTCCTGGAGCCGATCGGTGCCCGGCTGGCCGGCCGGGTGCTGGTCAACCTCACCTCCGACACCCCCGAACGGGCCCGGGCCATCGCCACCTGGGCCGCCGGGCACGGCATCGACTACCTCGACGGTTCGATCATGGTGCCGACCCCGGTCATCGGGAAGCCGGAGGCGACCGTCCTCTACAGCGGTGCGCGCGAGGCGTTCGAGACGTACGAGGCGACGCTCAAGGTGCTGGGCGGCCGGGCGCCGTTCCTCGGCGAGGACCCCGGCACGGCGGCGGTGTACGACCTCGCCCTGCTGGGCTTCTTCTTCTCGGCGATGGCCGGGCTGGTGCACGGCTTCGCGCTGGCGGGTGCGGAGGGCGTGGCGGCGAAGGACTTCGCGCCGTTCGCCGGGACGATCGCCGGCATCCTGCCGCCGATCGCCGCGGGGATGGCCGAGGACCTGGAGCGCGGGGCCTACTCCGGTGACCAGGACAACCTGGTCATGGAGGCGACCGGCATCGCGCACGTCCTGGAGGCGGCCCGGCACCGCGGGCTCAACACCGAGGTGCTCGACGCGGTCAAGGGGCTCGCGGACCGCACCATCGCCGCCGGCCACGGCGGTGCCGGATTCATCAGCGTCATCGAGGAGATGCGGCGGCCCTCGACCGGCGCGTGACCCGGGCCGGGCCTGCTGCGTGGGTGGCGAGTGGCGACCGTCACCGGGGAGGTGGCCCGGGCCTCCCTGGCGGCGGAAAACTACCGGCGCTAGTTTGGGCGGTGACCAGGAGCCGGCGCGGGAGGACCACGACGTGAAGCAGCACGACGCGATGTACATCGACGGAAGCTGGCGGCCCGCCGAGGGCGGCGGAACGATCGAGGTCGTCAACCCGGCCGACGGACAGGTCATCGCGACCGTCCCGGCCGGGTCCGCCGAGGACGTGGACGCCGCGGTGCGCGCCGCCCGCGCCGCGCTCCCCGGCTGGGCCGCCACCCCGCCGCAGGAGCGCGCCGCCCGGCTGGCCGCGCTGCGCGACCAACTGGTGGCGCGCGCCGACGAGATCGCCGCCACCGTCACCGCCGAGCTCGGCGCGCCGCCCGCCTTCAGCAAGGCGGTGCACGCCGGGGTGCCGATCGCGGTCTGCGGCTCGTACGCCGAACTGGCCGCTGCGTACGCCTTCGAGGAGAAGATCGGCAACTCCACGGTGCTGCACGAACCGGTCGGCGTGGTCGGGGCGATCACGCCCTGGAACTACCCGCTGCACCAGGTCGTCGCCAAGGTGGCGCCGGCGCTCGCGGCGGGCTGCACGGTGGTGCTGAAGCCCGCCGAGGACACCCCGCTGGTGGCCCAGCTGTTCGCCGAGTGCGTGGACGCGGCCGGGATACCCGCCGGGGTGTTCAACCTCGTCACCGGCCTCGGCCCGGTCGCCGGCCAGGCGCTCGCCGCGCACGACGGGATCGACCTGGTCTCCTTCACCGGCTCCACGGCCGTCGGCCGGAAGATCGGCGCACTGGCCGGTGCCGCGGTCAAGCGGGTGGCGCTGGAGCTCGGCGGCAAGTCCGCCAACGTCATCCTCCCCAGCGCCGACCTCGCCAAGGCGGTCGCCGTCGGGGTCGCCAACGTCATGGCCAACTCGGGCCAGACCTGCAGCGCCTGGACCCGCATGCTGGTGCACCGGGACCGGTACGACGAGGCCGTCGGGCTGGCGGCCACCGCGGCCGCCAAGTACGTCCCCGGCGAGAAGCTCGGCCCGCTGGTCAACGCCGTCCAGCAGGACCGGGTGCGCGGCTACATCGAGCGGGGCGTCGCCGAGGGCGCACGGCTCGTCGCCGGCGGCCCCGAGGCGCCCCTGGAGGCGGGGTTCTACATCCGTCCGACCGTCTTCGCGGACGTCACACCGGAGATGACCATCGCCCAGGAGGAGATCTTCGGCCCGGTGCTGTCGATCCTCGCCTACGAGGACGAGGACGACGCCGCCCGGATCGCCAACGGCACCGTCTACGGGCTGGCCGGCGCGGTCTGGGCCGGCGACGAGGCCGAGGCGGTCGCCTTCGCCCGCCGGCTGGAGACCGGCCAGGTCGACATCAACGGCGGCCGCTTCAACCCGCTCGCCCCGTTCGGCGGCTACAAGCAGTCCGGCGTCGGGCGGGAGCTGGGCCGGCACGGCCTGACCGAATACCTTCAGACCAAGTCCCTGCAGCTCTGAGAGCACTGCGAGCCCGCACCGCCCCGGCAGCCCCGACCCGGCTGTCCCGCCCCCGCCCCCGTCCTTGGCCCGAGGAGATCCCGTGGTCCGCGCCGCCGTCCTGCCCGCCGTCAACGCCCCGCTGACGATCACCGAGATCGACCTGCCCGAGCCCGGCCCCGGACAGGTCCGCATCCGGCTCGCCGCGGCCGGGGTCTGCCACTCCGACCTGTCACTGTCCAACGGCACCCTGCGCCAGCCCGCGCCGGCCGTCCTCGGGCACGAGGGCGCGGGCACGGTCACCGCGGTGGGCCCCGACGTGACCTCGGTGGCGGTGGGCGACCAGGTCGTCCTCAACTGGGCGCCGTCCTGCGGCGACTGCCACTTCTGCGGGCTCGCCGAGCCCTGGCTGTGCGTGAACTCCGGCCTCGCCGCGAACGCCCCGTACGCCACCACCGCCGACGGCACCGAGCTCTACCCGGGCCTCGGCACCGCCGCCTTCGCCGAGGAGACCGTGGTGCCCGCGCGGGCCGCGCTGCCGCTGCCGGACGGGGTGCCGCTCGCCGACGCCGCACTGCTCGGCTGCGCCGTACTGACCGGCTGGGGCGCCGTCCACCACAGCGCCCGGGTGCGCGCGGGGGAGTCGGTGGCGGTCTTCGGCGTGGGCGGGGTGGGGCTGGCCACGATCCAGGCGGCCCGGATCGCGGGTGCCGCGTCGATCGTCGCGGTCGATGTCTCCCCGGCGAAGGAGGAACTGGCCCGGGCCGCGGGCGCCACCGACTTCGTGACCGCCGGCGAGGACACCGCCCGGCGGATCCGCAAGCTCACCGGGGGGCTGGGCACCGATGCCGCGGTGGAGTGCGTGGGCCGCGCCGACACCATCCGTACGGCCTGGTCGGCCACCCGGCGCGGCGGCCGGACCACGGTGGTCGGCATCGGCGGCCAGGAGCAGCAGGTGACCTTCTCGGCGCTGGAGCTCTTCTACTTCGGCCGGACGCTGTCCGGCTGCGTCTACGGCAACAGCGACCCGGCCCGCGATCTGCCGGTCATCGCCGGGCACGTCCGTTCCGGCGCGCTGGACCTGTCGCAGCTGGTCACCGACCGCATCGGCCTCGACGGCATCCCGGCCGCCTTCGACGCGATGCTGGCCGGGAAGGGCGGCCGGTCCCTGGTGGTCTTCTGAAGCCCGGTGATCTTCCCACGCCCGGTGGTCCGCGTCAGGCCGGGACCCGGCGTAGCCGGGAGAACGCCGGTGCGGCCGCCAGGAAGACCAGCGAGACCAGCACGAACGGCCAGGTGAAGGTGTGGCCGCCGGACGGGGCGAGGAGGGCGGCCAGCGCCGGGGTGACGGCGGTGGCGGTGGCCGCACCGGCCACCGCGTACGCCAGGCTCCAGCCGTCCGCGGCCAGGAACCCTCCGCACAGCGCCATCGCGACCAGCACCGCGTTGTAGCCCATGGTGCCCTCGGCGACCTGCTCGGCCGGGGCGCCGAGGGCCCAGGCGGTGCCGGTCCCGACCACGCTGCCGACGCAGGCCAGCGCCCCGGCCCGGCGGGACGCGGCGAAGATGCCGGCGAGGAAGATCAGGCCGACGTACCACTGCGGCATGAAGAAGATCTGCCCGACGTTGGCGAAGAAGGCGTGCCAGAGGTCGCCGACGGTGAGGGAGACCGGGCCGGCGGCCGGCCGGGGGAGCGCGGCCGGGCCTGCGTCCTGGTGCCACACGCGCCGGAAACCGGGCGCGGCCAGCGTCAGCGCGCTCGCGGTCAGGCAGAACGGCAGGGTGAAGGCCGGCAGCTCCCAGACCGCCAGGACCCGCCCGGCGGCGCTGGTGAGGACGGTGACCAGCGCACTGCCGGCCAGGGCGAGCAGCGCGGTGGACAGGTGGCCGGGGCCGAGGAAGACCGCGCAGGCGACCGCCACCAGGCAGGCGTTGAAGCCCTCCAGGCCCGCGGTGATCCGGCTCCGGTCCACGCCGAGGCCGCGTGCGGTGGCGGTGCCGATCGCGGTGCCTATCAGCCCGTAGAGGCCGTACTCCCACCCCGCCGCGAACAGGGCGACCGTGAACACCACACCGGTCAGCGCGTTCGGCAGGAAGTCGACCTGCGCCTGACCGCGCAGCACCTCGACGACGAACCGACCGTAAGGGGCCCGGAAGGGGCCGCCGACGGCCGTGCCCGACTCGTGCACACCGCCTCCTGCGCAATGTCCCGGCTGCCCCTGCCCGTCAGCGGCGTGCGCACTTTACAGCCGTTGTCAGCTACCCGGCGGTACGCGTTCGGGGTGCTGCAGGGCCAGTCCGTCCACCAGCGCCCGCAGCCCGGTCTCGAAGGCGCCCTCGTCGACCTGGCGCTGATGCTCCGCCAGGAGGTGCGCCTGACCCAGGTGCGGATAGTCGGCCGGGTCGTAGGCGCTCGGGTCGTCGACGAAGCCGCGGGCGAACGAGCCCAGCGCGGAGCCGGCGACGAAGTAGCGGACCATCGCGCAGATCCGGGTGGCCTGGGCGGGCGGCCAGCCCGCCTCGACCATCCCGCCGAAGGCCGCGTCGGCCATCTTCAGCCCGGCCGGGCGGCGGCCGGGGCCCTGCGCGAGGAACGGCACGATCTGCGGATGGGCGGCGAGCGCGGCGCGGTAGGAACGCGCCCAGCCGAGCAGCCCGGTGCGCCAGTCGCCGCCCGCCGCGGTGAAGGCCGAGACGTCGACCTGGGCGATGACCGTGTCGGCGACCGCGTCGAGGATCTCGTCCTTGGTGGTGAAGTGGTTGTAGAGGGACGGGCCGCTGACCCCGAGTTCGGCGGCGAGACGCCGGGTCGAGAGCGCCGGCAGCCCCTCGGAGTCGATCAGCGCGAGCGCCGTGGAGACGATGCGCTCCCGGCTCAGCAGGGGCTTGCGGGGTCGGGCCATGGGCCACATAGTAGAGGCTGTTCCGCAAAAACTAGCAGTGCTAATTAAATGCCCTTCTCCTCGTCCACAAGGGGTCCGAGATGAATCTGGAGCTCAGCGCGGAGCAGACCGCGGTCCGGCGGCTCGCCCGGGACTTCGTCGACCGCGAGGTCGCACCGCACGCCGCCGCCTGGGACCGCGCCGAGCAGGTCGACCGCGGCATCGTGAAGACCCTCGGCGACCTCGGCTTCCTCGGCCTGACCGTCCCCGAGGAGTACGGCGGCTCCGGCGGCGACCACCTCTCCTACGTCCTGGTCACCGAGGAACTGGGCCGCGGCGACTCCTCCGTGCGCGGCATCGTCTCGGTCTCCCTCGGACTGGTGGCCAAGACCCTCGCCGCCTGGGGCGACGCGGACCAGAAGCGCCAGTGGCTGCCCCGGCTCACCTCCGGCGAGGCGGTCGGCTGCTTCGGCCTCACCGAGCCCGGCACCGGCTCCGACGCCGCCCACCTCGCCACCCGCGCGGTCCGGGACGGCGACGCCTACGTCATCAACGGCGCCAAGACGTTCATCACCAACGGCACCTGGGCCGACGTGGTGCTGCTCTTCGCCCGCACCGGCGACGCCCCCGGACACCACGGCATCAGCGCCTTCCTCCTCCCCACCGACACCCCCGGTCTGGCACGCCGCGAGATCCACGGCAAGCTCGGACTGCGCGGCCAGGCCACCGCCGAACTGGTCCTGGACGGCGTCCGGGTGCCGGCCGGGGCGATGCTCGGGCCCGAGGGCAAGGGCTTCTCGGTCGCGATGTCCGCGCTGGCCAAGGGCCGGATGTCGGTCGCCGCCGGCTGCGTCGGCATCGCCCAGGCCGCCCTGGACGCAGCCCTGGGCTACGCCGGCGAGCGCGAGCAGTTCGGCAAGCCGATCGCCGGGCACCAGCTGGTCCAGGAGCTGATCAGCGACATCGCCGTGGACGTCGAGGCCGCCCGCCTGCTGACCTGGCGGGTCGCCGATCTGATCGACCGCGGCGAGCCCTTCACCACCGCCGCCTCCCAGGCCAAACTGTTCGCCTCCGAGGCCGCGGTACGCGCCGCTAACAACGCCCTGCAGGTCTTCGGCGGCTACGGCTACATCGACGAGTACCCCGTCGGCAAACTGCTCCGGGACGCCCGGGTGATGACGCTCTACGAAGGCACCAGCCAGATACAGAAGCTGGTCATCGGCCGCGCGCTGACCGGCGTCTCGGCCTTCTGAGCACCCGCCCGGTACGCCGCCGCACCCGGGGGCGGGGCCCCGTACGCCCCTAAGCGCTTGCTCACCAGCCAGGTATGGTGTTCGATCCGTCAGAGGAAGGTCCCTGGCGGATCGAGGAGCGGGGTGCGCGATGGGTGCGGCGGCACAGCGGGCTGCTGAGGAGAGCGAGGAGTGGGCCGGGGTGACCCCGGACGCCGCGCGACGGCTGGTCAGCGCCGCCGTCGAGGCGTTCGCCGAGCGCGGCTACCACGCCACCACCACCCGCGACATCGCCGGCCGGGCCGGAATGAGCCCGGCCGCCCTCTACATCCACTACAAGACCAAGGAAGAGCTGCTCTACCGCATCAGCGGCATCGGCCACGAGAAGGCGCTGCGCATCATCAGCGCCGCCGCCGAGGCCGAGGCCAGCGCCACCGAACGGCTCCGCGACGCGGTGCGCACCTTCGCCCGCTGGCACGCCGAGCACCACACCACCGCCCGGGTCATCCAGTACGAGCTCCAGGCGCTCAGCCCCGAGCACTACACCGAGATCGCCGGGCTGCGCCGCCGCACCGACCGGCTGCTGCGGCAGATCATCCAGGACGGCGCGGACAGCGGGGAGTTCCGCGCCGACGACGTACCGGGCACCACCCTCGCCGTACTGTCCCTCTGCGTCGACGTCGCCCGCTGGTTCTCCGTGGACGGCCCGCGCACCCCCGACGAGGTCGGCGCCCTCTACGCCGACCTCGTGCTGCGCATGGTGGGCGCCCAGTAAGACCCCCTGCCCCCGGGCAGCGAGAGCAGCGAGGAAGAGGAGAGCGCCCCATGCGCATCGTGGTCAGCGAGTTCATGAGCCTGGACGGCGTCGTACAGGCGCCGGGCGGACCCGACGAGGACACCGACGGCGGCTTCGCGCACGGCGGCTGGTCGCACCCGTACTTCGACCCGGAGGTCATGGGTGGCGCCATCAGCGACGCGATGGCCACGACACAGGCGCTGCTGTTCGGCCGCCGCACCTGGCAGACCATGGCCGCGGCCTGGCCCGGGCGGGCCGGCGACCCGTTCGCGGACCACATGAACGCCGTCCGCAAGTACGTGGTGACCGGGACCCTCGGCGACGCCGACCTGACCTGGAACAACACGACGCGCATCCCGGCGGACGAGGCCGTCGCCCGGATCCGCGACCTGCACGACGCCGACGGCGCCGACCTCCACGTCATGGGCAGCCCGACGCTCGTCCGCACCCTGCTGACCGAGGGCCTGGTCGACGAACTCCGGCTCATGATCATGCCGGTGCTGCTCGGCGGCGGGAAGACGGCCTTCCCCGCGGACGGCGGGCGGCGCCCCCTCGAACTGGTCTCGACGGTCACCACCGGCACGGGCGTCCACGTGGCGACGTACCGGCCCGCCGAGAAGGGCTGACAGGGCGGGCGGGGCTGACGGGGCGGGAGCGGCCGGCAGGCCGGCAAGGGCCGAGCGGAACGACGGAACGGGCGCCGGCGCGGGCTCCCCGCCCGTACGCTGCGCCCATGTCATCCGTCATCGTGGACCCGGGCGTCGAGGTGCCGGTGCCCGCCCGGGGCGAGCTCTGGACGGTCGGCGCGGTCATCCTCAACCGGCGGGGCGAGGCCTTCGCGCAGAAGCGCAGCGCCGACCGCCGCCTCTTCCCCGGTGCCTGGGACATCGTGGGCGGCCACGTCGAGCCCGGCGAAACCCTCCTCCAGGCGCTGGCGCGCGAGGTGGCGGAGGAGACCGGCTGGCGCCTTCGCCGGGTGCGCACGCTGCTGGGCGTCACCGCGTGGACCGGGGACGACGGCGGCGGGCTCCGGCACGAGGCCGATTACCTCGTCGAGGTCGACGGGGACCTGGACCGGCCGGCCCTGGAGTGGTCCAAGCACTCCGCCTACGACTGGTTCGGCCCCGCCGACCTGCACCGCCTCACCGAGGACCGCGCGCCCGGAGAGCTCCTGATCCACGACCTGATCGCACGGGCTACAGGTAGAACCGGCTGACCGACTCCGCGACGCACACCGGCTTGTCGCCGCCCTCGCGTTCGATCGTCACGACCGTGGTGAGCTGGACGCCGCCGGTCACCTCGGTCACCTCCGCGAGCTTGGCGGTGGCGCGGAGCCGGGAGCCGACCGGGACGGTGGCGGGGAAGCGGACCTTGTTGGTGCCGTAGTTGATCCCCATCTTCACGTTGTCCACCCGCATCAGCTGCGGGACGAGGGCGGGCAGCAGCGACAGTGTCAGATAGCCGTGCGCGATGGTGGTCCCGAACGGGCCGGTCGCGGCCTTCTCCTGGTCGACGTGGATCCACTGGTGGTCCCCGGTGGCGTCCGCGAACAGATCGATCCGCTTCTGGTCGACCTCCAGCCAGTCACTGGGGCCGAGCTCCTCGCCCACCGCGGCCCGCAGTTCGTCGAGCGATCCAAACACTCGGGGCTCTGCCATCTCCGTCTGCCTCCTCGGGATCCGTTCGCCGCCGTCGTCACCGGCCGGCCCTTACTAAGCGCTTGCTCAGAATGCGGAGTGCGACCGCCGACTGTCAACGCCCGGGCCGCGATCACCGGAATCCGGATGACTGGCATCTGGATCACTGGAACCCGGATCACCGGAAGCCGGGTCGTCGGGGGCCGGGTCGGCGCCGGATCATCGGAAGCGGGATCACCGCAGGCGGCGAGGAGACACCCCGTAGGCTGGAAAGGTGCCCCAGCTTCCGTACAAGGTTCACGAACTCACCGTCGGCCAGCTCTCCGCGCGCAGTGGCGCCGCGGTCTCCGCGCTGCACTTCTACGAGTCCAAGGGACTGATCAGCAGCACCCGGACGGCCGGCAACCAGCGGCGCTACACCCGTGACGCGCTGCGCCGGGTCGCCTTCGTCCGGGCGGCGCAGCGGGTCGGGATCCCGCTCGCGGTGATCCGGGACGCGCTGGCGGAGCTGCCGGACGAGCGCACCCCCAACCGCGACGACTGGGCCAAGCTCTCCCAGGTCTGGCGTACCGAACTGGACGAGCGGATCAGCCAACTCGTCGAACTGCGCGACCGGTTGACCGACTGCATCGGCTGCGGCTGTCTGTCGCTGGAGCGGTGCAAGCTGTCCAACCCCTACGACAACCTGGGTGAACGGGGGCCGGGCGCACGGCGCTTGCGGGTCGACCGGGCCACCAAGGACCCGCAGGACGGCCGGCCCCGCACGGAGGGGGACCCGCCGCGCGAGGACGCCGGCCGGTCCCGCGTGCAGGAGGCCGGGCGCGGCACGGGTGACGAGCAGGAGTGCGTGCCCGACGACCAGCGGTGCTGAGCCGGCGCGCCGGCCCGCGCGGCGTCGGCCCCTGAGGAGCTGTTCAGCTCTCCACAGCCCTCTCCACAGCCCTCTCCAAATCCCGTGCCACGGCGATCAGTTGGGCATTGTCGTCCGCCGGGCGGCCGTCCGGCAGCAGCAGGGTGTCCTCGATGCCTATCCGCGTGTCCAGACCCAGCTCGACGGCGAGCCGCAGCACCGGCCAGGCGCCGCCGTCCCAGCCGTGCAGCAGCACCGGGCGGCCGTGCGCTCCGGCGGCCACCTCGGCGAGCAGCGCGCGGGCGGTGCCCGCCGCCGACCCGGCGTCGGTGTCGGTGACTTCGGCGAGCACCCGCAGGACCCGCGGCGCGAGCGGCGAGCGGAGGAACCGCCCCGGCCCGGGCGTGCCCGACCAGAGGCCGGCCTCCACGCCGATGCGGCGCTCCAGCAGGGCGGCGGCCAGCGCCTCGGCGCCCTCCTCGTGCCAGTTCACCGAGGCGTGATCGGGGAGCACCGTCCACGACCGTATGCGCTCCACGCGGGGGTCGGGGGAGCTTTTGGGCCCGTCGGACGGGGCGGGCGGGTCCGGCTCGGTCCAGGCGCCGGTCGTCACGCCCACCGGGACGTCCACCGCCGCCCTGATGGCCTCCAGGGCGGGGCCCACCACGCGCGGCGAGAGCGAATCCCTGCCGCACGGGGTCTTGGGGTGGACATGGACATTCTCGGCACCGGCCGCCACCGCCCGCCGCGCCGCCTCCGCGAGCGCGGCCGGCGACATCGGCACCGCTCCCGAATCGGCCGCGGTCCGGGGCCCGTTGAGACATACCTGCAGCATGTTTCCCAGCATGCCACCGGGGTCTGACAACGGCCCGACGCCAGGGTCCGACAGCGGGGTCCGGTGCCGGGCTCCGGCAACGGGCCCGGGTAACGAGGTCGGGCAACGGGCTCCGGTCGTACGCGATGCGGGCTCAGGCCGCCGCGAACGCCCCCGCGTGGTGCGTCCGGTGGGCGGCCCGCAGCGTTTCGGGGGCCAGGACGGACACCGGGGCCAGCACGCCGCACTGGCGGCAGGCCGGGCCGGGCGCCGGGGCGTCCGCGGTCTCCGGGAGCCAGGCGAAGCGGGTGGAGCCGCAGACCGGGCAGTCGGGGCGCGGCCGGCCGGCCTCCATGGCCGTGATCATGCGGTGCAGCACCACCGCGAGCCGGACCGCCGGATGCCGGTGCGGTGACTCGCACGGCACGATGTCACAGCCGCCCCAGGTGCGGCGGTGCCAGTCGTCGAGGGCGCCGACCTGCCGGATGCCGTCGTGCTTCTCCTTGCGGCGCCGGGCGGCGAACTCCTCCTCGTACGCGAGCCAGAGGCTACGGGCCTCCTCCAGCTCGGTGAGCGCGGCGACCAGCCGCTCCGGGTCCGGATCGCGGTCCTGGGTCGCGATACCGGCCCGGGTGCACAGATGGTGCCAAGTTGCGCGATGCCCGTAAGGGGCGAACCGCTCAAGGCACTTGCGCAGGGCGGTGCGGCGCTGGGCCGCAACGAGTCGTGGATTGCGGACCTGTTCTGCGAGGGCTCTGAAACCGGCCATTTCATCCCACCTCCGGGGGGAGGACCCGACTGGACGGGGATGGGACGTAACCGATCACCAGCCGGATCCCTCGAATTTTTTTGCGGTTTCGTGAGCGATGTTCCGACGTGTCGGGCGGCCAACGGCCGTGGTCTGTGGGGAAGAAGAAAAGATGACGGTTGTTCATCTTCCGGCCGGGGATAACCGCCGGTAACGTCCCGCCCACCCTCCCTCCCGCGCGCCCCTGAGGAGCAGCGGGAGACCCCCATCGAGGAGCAGGAATGCGACGACGTACCGGACGGCTCAGGACTGCCGCGGTGGCAGCCCTGTGCGCCTTGGGTGCCACGCTCGTGGCACCATCGCCCACCGCGGCCGCCATCGCGGCCGACGAGACCCACGACTACTGCCAGGGCCGGTGCGCCGACATCCTGCCGCCCGGCGCCACCGGCAACGCCACCCTGGTGGAGATCCTCGGCAACAAGCTGTTCGGCACCCACCCCGAGCACTCCACCGACCAGCTCGGCCCGTACGCCGCGCTGGCCGGCGGTTACCAGTCGCTCACCGACGACACCCTCACCCACTTCTTCAACGACGCGTCCTTCGGCGTCCCGGCGGACCAGGTGGGCAAGGTCACCACGCCCCGCGACGACGTGACCATCACCCGCGACAAGAAGACCGGTGTGCCGCACATCAAGGGCACCACCCGCTACGGCACCGAATTCGGCGCCGGCTACGCGGCGGGTCAGGACCGGCTCTGGCTGATGGACCTCTTCCGCCACATCGGCCGCGGCGAACTGACCTCCTTCGCCGGCGGCGCGCCCGCCAACCAGGGCCTGGAGCAGGAGTTCTGGCCGCAGGCGCCGTACACCGAGAAGGACCTCCAGGACCAGGTCGACTACATCAGGGACCACAACGGGGAGCGCGGCAAGCAGGCCATGGCGGACGCCCAGGCGTACGTCGACGGCATCAACGCCTACCGCGAACAGTCCAAGAACGGCCGCTACTTCCCCGGTGAATACGTCCTCACCGGCCACATCGACGCGATCACCAACGCCGGGGAGATCCAGCCCTTCAAGCTCACCGACCTGATAGCCCTGGCCTCCGTCGTCGGCGGCCTCTTCGGCAATGGCGGGGGCGGCGAGGTCACCAACGCCCTGTCCCTGCTCGCCGCCCAGCAGAAGTACGGCATGAAGAAGGGCACCGAGGTCTGGGAGTCCTTCCGGGAGCGCAACGACCCCGAGGCCGCCAAGACCCTGCACGACGGCCAGAGCTTCCCCTACGCCGTCAAACCGGACAAGGCGCAGGGAACGGCACTGCCCGACCGCGGCTCGGTCACCCCCGAACCCCTGGTCTTCGACCGGACCGGCGCCGCGACCGCCAAGGGCGGGACCGCGCCCCAGGACCCGGTCAAGGCGCCGAAGAAGTACCGGAAGCTGGAGGGCCTCTTCAAGGACGGGGTGCTTCCCAAGGGGAGCTTCAACCCCACCCAGCACCGCGGGATGTCCAACGCCCTGCTGGTCTCCGGCAAGCACACCGAAAGCGGCCACCCGGTCGCCGTCTTCGGCCCGCAGACCGGGTACTTCGCGCCGCAGCTGCTGATGCTCCAGGAGATCCAGGGCCCCGGCATCAGCGCCCGCGGCGCCTCCTTCGCCGGCGTCGGGATGTACATCCAGCTCGGCCGCGGCCAGGACTACGCCTGGAGCGCCACCTCCGCCGGCCAGGACATCACCGACACCTACGCCGTCGACCTGTGCAACCAGGACGGCTCGCCGGCCACCAAGGACTCCACCTCCTACCGCTACCGCGGCGCGTGCGTCCCGATGGAGAAGCTGGAGCGCACCAACTCCTGGAAGCCCACCGTCGCCGACCCGACCGCGGCCGGCTCGTACCGGATGCAGGTCTTCCGCACCAAGTACGGCACGGTCACCCACCGCGCCACCGTCGGCGGCAAGCCCGTCGCCTACACCGCGCAGCGCTCCACCTACCGCCACGAGGCCGACTCGATCATCGGCTTCCAGATGTTCAACGACCCCTCGGCCGTGCACGACGCGAGGTCCTTCCAGCAGGCCGCGGCGCACATCGGCTACGCCTTCAACTGGTTCTACGCCGACTCCCGCGACATCGCGTACTTCAACAGCGGCCTCAACCCCGTCCGCAACCCCGACGTCGACCCCTCCCTGCCGGTCAGGGCGGACGACGCCTACGAGTGGCGCGGCTACGACCCCGCCACCAACACCAGCGACTACACCCCGCCCGCCCAGCACCCGCAGTCGGTCGGCCAGGACTACTACATCTCCTGGAACAACAAACAGGCCAAGGACTACGACTCGGCCGGCTTCGGCAACGGCCCGGTGCACCGCGCCAACCTGCTGGACGACCGGGTGCGCGCGCTGACCCAGGAGGGCGGGGTCACCCGGGCGTCCCTCACCCGCGCGATGTCCGAGGCCGCGGTCACCGACCTGCGCGGTGAGGACGTGCTGCCCGAACTCCTGCGGGTGCTGGGCAGCAAGCCGGTCACCGACCCCGCGCTGAAGACCGCCGTCCAGCAGCTGGCGGCCTGGCGCAAGGACGGCGCCCAACGCCGGGAGACCAGCCCCGGCTCGCACACCTACACCCACCCCGACGCGGTCCGTCTGATGGACGCCTGGTGGCCGCTGATGATCGAGGGCGTCTTCAAGCCCGGCCTCGGCGACGACCTGTACGGCGCCCTCACCTCCGACCTCGGCATCGACGAGTCACCGTCGGCGGGCCACGGCCCCACGGGGGCGCACGCCGGATCCGCGTTCCAGTACGGCTGGTGGAGTTACGCGGACAAGGACCTGCGCTCCGTACTGGGCGAGCAGGTCAAGGGCCCGCTGGCCCAGCGGTACTGCGGCGGCGGCGACCTGTCCGCCTGCCGCGACACCCTGCTGACCACCCTCCGGCAGGCCACCGCCAGGACGGCCGAGCAGGTCTACCCGGGCGACGCCGGCTGCAAGGCCGGCGACCAGTGGTGCGCGGACGCGATCGTCCACCGCGCGGTCGGCGGGCTGACCCACGACACCATCAGCTGGCAGAACCGGCCGACCTACCAGCAGGTGGTGGAGTTCCCCGCCCACCGGTAGGAAGCAGACAGCAAGGCCACGAAGGCCCCGGAGCCCGCTCGGCGGCGTGCCGGGGCCTTCGTGCGTAACCACCCCTGCACCGGCGGTGATTGAGGGCTTGGCTATGCTGCACAGTCCTGAATTCCAGGCACGGGAAAGCGAGTACGAGTAGGGGCGCATGGCCTTGTCCGGACCGCAGCAGTACCCGACGGAGCTGCTCGACACCACGATGGACCAGCTGCGCACGCTGATCGTCGTCCACGAGGCGGGCACCGCGCTGGCCGCCGCCCGCCGCCTGGGCCGCGAACAGTCCAGCGTGCAGAAGCAGTTGGACACGATGAACCGCACCTTCGCCGCGCTGTGCGGCGAGGAGCTGGTACGCAAACAAGGGCGCGGCCGGGACGCCCTGTTCACCGCGACCGGCGAGGCACTGGTGGGACTGGCCCGCCGCACACTGGGGGAGTGGGCCGAGGGCGTGCACGACGCCCGGCGCCGGCTCGGCCGGACCCTGTCGGTCGGCACCACCCGCTACACCCTCGGCTTCCTGCTCGACGCCGCGGAACGGATCGGCGAGGACTACGCGCGCGAGAACGTCGATCTCAAGGTCACACACGTCCGCACCGGCGACCTCTTCACCAAGCTGCGCAGCACCGAACTCGACCTGGTCTGCGGCAGCGTGGTGGTCACCGAGGGCGAAGAAACGGAACTGCTGGCCCCCTACGAGGTCATGGAGTGGCGGCGCAGCGGCCTCTCCCTGCTGACCAATCTGCCGCCGGACCGGCTCCCCGGCGCCTCCCTCCCCGCCCACGAGCTGGACCGGCTGCCCCTGGTGATCTCCGCGCGCGGCCTCATCGGCCGCTTCCTGACCGCCTGGTACGGCACCGACTACCGCCAGAAGCTCTCCATAGCGGCCGAGATAGAGGCCGCCCACTACGGCTTCGAGCTGCTGCGTTCGGGCCTGGTGAGCGGCGCGATGCTGGTCACCCGGGGCATCGGCGAGGCCGCCGCGGACGGCCGGCTCCCGGAGGCCGGGGGCCTGCGCACCCTGGAGATCGTCGGGGACGTGGGCCCGCGGACCGAGGTCCTGGTCGGTGTCTTCACCCGGCGCGGGGAGCGGGCCTCGTACCCGCCCGGCCATCCGCTCAACCTCCTGTGGAAGGCGCTGTCGGCGGAGAACGAGCGCTGGTGGCTCCAGTCGTGACTGCCGTTGAGCGGCAACTGCCCGTCCTCCGCCGGTAGTTCACCTGAGCCCGGCCGGCCCTCCGCCGTGGCGCTCAGCCCAGGTCGCGCTCCCGGGTCTCCGGCAGCGCCAGTACGCACGCCAGCGAGACCACGGCCATGGCGCTGACGTACCAGCCCACCGACGCGGAGCCGAACGAGGACTGGAGCCGGGTGGCGACCAGCGGGGCCACCGCGCCGCCCAGCACACCGCCGAGGTTGTACGCGAGCGAGGCGCCCGAGTAGCGCACCGTCGTGCCGAACAGCTCCGGCAGGAACGCGCCCATCGGGCCGTAGACCACGCCCATGCAGAACAGCGCTCCGCCGATGCCGAGCGCGACCAGCACCGGCTGCCGGGTGTCCAGCAGCGGGAAGAGCGCCGGGCCCCAGACGACCGCGCACCCGCTGCCGAGCAGGACCAGCTTGCGGCGGCCGGCCCCGTCCGAGCGGGTGGCGGCGAGCCAGGTGCCGGCGGCGAGGAACAGGCAGGCGACGAGGGACAGTCCCAGCATGGTGTTGCGGGAGATGCCCAGGGTGCCGGTGGCGTAGGAGAGGCAGTAGGTGGTCGCGGTGTAGAAGAGGCCGTACGCGATGATCATGCCGCCGGCGCCCAGCAGCAGTTCGCGCGGATGGCGGCGCAGCACGTCGGCCGCCGGGACCTTGCCGGCTTCCTGGGCGTCCAGCACCTGGGCGAACACCGGGGTCTCGCTGATCTTCAGCCGGACGAACAGCCCGACGCCGACCAGGAGGAAGGACAGCAGGAACGGCACCCGCCAGCCCCACGAGCGGAACGCCGCGTCGTCGAGCCCGGACGACAGCAGCCAGAAGACGCCGGTCGCCGCGAAGAAGCCGACCGAGGGGCCGAGTTGGGGGAAGGTGGCGTACAGGCCCCGGCGGCCGCGCGGGGCGTGCTCGACGGCCAGCAGCGCGGCCCCGCCCCACTCACCGCCCAGCCCGATGCCCTGCAGGAAGCGGAGGAGGATCAGCAGCAGCGGGGCCCAGATGCCCCAGCTGCCGTAGCCCGGCAGCAGGCCGACGAGCGCGGTGGACAGCCCCATCAGCAGCAGCGAGGCGACCAGTACGGACTTGCGGCCCACCCGGTCGCCGAAGTGGCCGAATATCACCGACCCGAGGGGCCGGGCGGCGAACGCCACCGCGTAGGTGGAGAAGGACGCGAGGGTGGCGTTCACCGGGTCGAGGGTCGGGAAGAACGCCTGGTTGAGGACGAGCGCGGCGGCCGTCCCGTAGATGTAGAAGTCGTAGAACTCGATGGCCGTCCCGATGAACGAGGCCACGGCGACGCGCCGCAGGCTCTCCTTGCTCTCCGCGGGCGCTGCCGTGGTCCGGTCCGCCTGGCCCGCCGGGTCCGCCTGGTCCGAAGTGGTTTCACTCTGCACCTGTCGCACTCTCACGTGGTCGGCCGGGCCAGTCAATACGTGGGATGCGTGATCTCGGTGCATGAGATGACGCTGGGATGCGAGTGGCGTTCCGATGCGCTGTGGGAATGGCCATTTCTCGGCGCAACCGGATAGCTCTGCCGGGAGTCCTCAGAAAGGGAATCGGTCGACGTTCGGCTCTCCGTGGGGCGACGAACGGCGGCCGGTGGCCGGAACAATGGGGGTGCGAGGTGCTGACCGGCACCGGGATTGAAGGATTCCGTTTTGCTTCCCGCGGCACGCGGATTCCGTCCCGGCAATCCGCTGTAGTGCAGCATAAGAAAGATATCCGCTTCAACTACTCGACCGTAGTTTACCTTTGGCTGGTTGCCGGGGGCGCGTGGCGTGAACTATGCTCCAAGTGGGGGTCATTCAAAGGTTTGGTGACACTTCGTTTGATGTCACAGAATCAAATGAAGGGGACATCACGCGGCCGGTCCGAGCCGACTTTTCACTCTTCACTCTGAGTGCGGTAAGGGCCAATACTGCTGCGGGGGGAGCAGAGGCACACACTCTCGGCCTGATCCGCGCCGACTCACCGTGCAACGGCACGGAGAGGTAATTCCATACGCGATCTTCTACAGGCCGGATCCGGTGCCGCAACTGCCGACGGGGTGCCGTGACGAGGACTGAAGCATTGCTGTACGCCGGGGCCGACCGACCCCGGCGCGCAGGCGTGAACGTGGTTCACCAGTGGTTCTTCTGAACGGGGGAAAAGAAGTGACCCAAGCGGTCGGACTTCATCTGGGTACAAACGTCGACATTCCCGTATCGATAGCGTTCCTGCCGGGAGTCTCTGTCATCTCCTTGCTGGCCGATGTCCTCGGCGTCGCGCAGGGCGTACCGGTGAGCCGGCGCAGGCTGCTGCGGAAGGCCTGCCCGGAGTATCTGGCGGATGTGATGGGCCCGATCACCGCGGGCGGCTCCCTGCGCATTCCCGAGTCCCTCCTGATGCGGGGGGAACTCAAGGAAAGCAGTATGCGCGAGGAGGTCCGGCGCATTGCCGAGATGCCGCCGGACGCACTCCTCACCGACCTGGCGCGCACCTACGGTGGAGAAGTGCCGCCTGCCTGGCGCAAGGCCACGGACAATCCCGTCGACTTCCTGAATGCATATGCCGGGCTGGCGCGAAAGGTATGGGACGCGGTGGCTCCTGTATGGCAGCAGGGAAAGCCCTTACTGGAACGGGAAATCGAGCGCGCGGGAGTGGCCTCGGTGACCGGAACGATGAGCGCGTTCCTCGCGAATCTCAGCCCGCGCATCGCCTTCGTCGAAGGGAACATTCTGCTGCCCGACCACGCACCGATCGAAAAGGGCGTCACCGTACGAAAACTGACGCTCATGCCGCTGGTCTCCGGCACCCGCGCCTGTGCCTACCACGTCGACCGCCACGGTCACATGTACCTCGGCTATCCCATCGCCGGCCTCGCCCCGCTGCTGCAGGGTGAGGCCGCACGGGCGGAGACGGCCGCCGACGCGCTCGCCATGATGCTCGGCGAGCTGCGGGCCGACATCCTCCGGACGGGCAACCAGCCGGTCACCATGGGCAAGCTGGCCGACCTGCTGCACTGCACCGCCGGCACGGTGACGTACCACTGCCGGCAACTGGAGCAGGCCGGTCTCCTCTCCCGCGAACGGCGCGGCCGGGAGGTCCGGATACTGCGCACGCTGCGGGGCGACGCACTGGTGGACGCTCTGTCATGACGAAGACGACCACGAACAAGACGCACACGACCACGAACACGACGCACACGACGAACCCGACCGGCATGAGGAAAGTGGCGGAAGTGATCGAGCTACGGGCACCGCACCTCCGCCTCGTCGTCCTGGTCTCGGGCTCCGGCACGAACCTCCAGGCCCTCCTCGACGCGATCGCCGCCGATCCGGCGGGCTTCGGTGCGGAGATCGTCGCGGTCGGTGCCGACCGGCCGGGCATCACCGGTCTGGAACGTGCGCAGCGCGCCGGACTGCCGACCTTCGTCTGCCGGGTGAAGGACCACGCCACCCGCGAGGAATGGGACGAGGCCCTGGCCGAGGCGACCGCGGCGTACCGGCCGGACCTGGTGGTCTCGGCCGGCTTCATGAAGATCGTCGGCAAGGCGTTCCTCGCCCGGTTCGGCGGCCGCGTCATCAACACGCACCCCGCCCTGCTGCCCAGCTTCCCCGGCGCCCACGGCGTACGCGACGCACTCGCCCACGGCGTCCGGGTGACCGGCTGCACGGTGCACCTCGTCGACGACGGCGTGGACACCGGCCCGATCATCGCGCAGGGCGTGGTGCAGGTACGTGACGAGGACGACGAGGCCACACTCCACGAGCGCATCAAGGAGGTCGAGCGCGCACTGCTGGTCGACGTCGTAGGACGGATCGCCCGGAACGGGTACCGGGTGGTAGGGCGAAGGGTCCTGATTCCCTGAGTGTGGTGGTGGCTGTGGCCTCGTTGCCGGTCCGGCAACGGGCCACGGCCACCGTCACGTCACGCCATGTCACGTCACGCCATGTCACGTCACGTCGTGTCAGGTCAGGCAATCAGCCCCGGGATGGTGCTCTCGTGGGCGGTGCGCAGTTCGCTGAGCGGGATGCTGAACTCGCCCTGGATGTTGATCTCTTCGCCGTCGACGACGCCGATGCGGGTGGCCGGCAGGCCCCGGACGGTGCACATGTCGGTGAAGCGGACTTCCTCGCTCCGCGGCACGGCGACGACCGCACGGCCCGCCGACTCGGAGAACAGGAAGGTGAACGCGTCCAGCCCATCGGGCACGACGAGCCGGGCACCGGCCCCGCCCCGCAGGCAGGACTCGACGAGGGCCTGGATCAGTCCGCCGTCGGACAGGTCGTGGGCGGCGTCGATCATGCCGTCGCGGGAGGCGGAGATCAGGATCTCGGCCAGCAGCCGCTCCCGCTCCAGATCCACCGCCGGCGGCAGTCCACCGAGGTGCTCGTGCACGACCTGCGACCAGGCCGAACCACCGAACTCCTCCCGGGTGTCACCGAGCAGGTAGATCAGCTGCCCCTCCTCGGCGAACCCGATCGGCGTGCGACGCGTGACGTCATCGATCACACCCAGCACCGCCACGACCGGCGTCGGGTGGATCGCCGTCTCGCCCGTCTGGTTGTACAGCGAGACATTGCCGCCGGTCACCGGGGTACCCAGGATCTGACAGGCATCGGCCAGACCACGGGTGGCCTCGGCGAACTGCCACATCACCGCCGGATCCTCGGGCGAACCGAAGTTCAGGCAGTCCGAAACCGCCAGCGGCTTGGCACCGGCAGCCGCCACATTGCGGTACGCCTCCGCCAACGCCAGCTGCGCACCCGCATACGGGTCGAGCTTGGCGTAGCGGCCGTTGCCGTCCGTGGCCAGCGCCACACCCAGGTTGGTCTCGGCATCGATGCGCACCATGCCCGCGTCCTCAGGCTGCGCAAGCACCGTGTTGCCCTGCACGAAACGGTCGTACTGGTCGGTGATCCAGGCCTTGGACGCCTGGTTGGGGTGCCCCACCAGCTGCAGGACCTGCCGCTTGAGCTCCTCGCCACCCGCCGGACGCGGCAGCTTGCCCGCATCATCGGCCTGCAGCGCGTCCTGCCAGTCCGGGCGGGCGTAGGGACGCTGGTAGACCGGGCCCTCATGGGCGACGGTGCGCGGCGGGACATCGACGATCTGCTCGCCGTGCCAGAAGATCTCCAGGCGCTCGCCGTCGGTGACCTCACCGATCACGGTGGCGATCACGTCCCACTTCTCGCAGATCTCCATGAACCGCTCGACGTGCTGCGGCTCGACGATCGCGCACATCCGCTCCTGCGACTCACTCATGAGGATCTCCTCAGGAGAGAGGGTCGCGTCCCGCAGCGGCACGGAGTCCAGCTCGACCCGCATACCGCCCGAACCGGCCGACGCCAGCTCACTGGTGGCACAGGACAGACCCGCCCCGCCCAGGTCCTGGATGCCGGCGACCAGCTTCTCGCCGAAGATCTCCAGAGTGCACTCGATCAGGAGCTTCTCCTGGAACGGGTCACCGACCTGCACCGCGGGCCGCTTGGTCGGCTTACTGTCGTCGAAGGTTTCCGAGGCCAGGACCGAGACGCCGCCGATGCCGTCGCCGCCGGTGCGGGCGCCGTAGAGGATGACCTTGTTGCCGGCGCCGGAGGCCTTGGCCAGGTGGAT
>NZ_JBIDAJ010000064.1:0-25385 GCF_043202395.1 Streptomyces sp. NPDC048197 | reverse complement strand
GCACCGCACCCAAAACACAAACGCCCGCCGCCAGGCGCAACGGCGAACAAGCCCCGCGACGGGACCGACAACTACGTACGCGGCGCCGCAAAGCGCAACGGCGAGCAACAACCGCGGCGGGACGGACAGGTACGTGGGAGGCGCCGCCAAGCGCAGCGGAACGGCGGGACGGACAGGTACGTGGGCGGAAAGCCGAGCGCAGCGGATGCGTGGGTTACGAATCCGGGGAGCGCAGTACCCGGAGGTGGCCGCGGCGGGCGACTTCCATGGGGGCGCGGTCGCCCGTAGGAGCGTCCGCGCCCGCGGCGCGTTCGCGTTCCTGGGGGCGGGCGGCCTCGCGGACCGCGTTCGCCAGGGCTTCCAGGTCGTCGCCGCTGGGGCGGGCCGGGCCGGAGTCGATGGCGAGGCGGACGACCTCCCAGCCGCGGGGCGCGGTCAGCCGCTCGGAGTGCTCGGCGCACAGGTCGTAGCAGTGCGGTTCGGCGTAGGTGGCGAGCGGTCCGAGCACGGCGGTCGAGTCCGCATAGACGTACGTCAGCGTTGCGACGGCGGGGCGGCCGCACGCAGTGCGCGAACAGCGACGTACAGGGCTCACGACGTTGGACGGTACCGCACTCTTGAGCGGGCCGCGACGACTCTCCCCCGGCTCACCCAACCGTGTCGTCCCGCTTCGTCCGATGCGTCTGACCTGCACCCGCTCGGCCCGTCCTGGGGCGGGCGGGGCGGGACGGTCGGTGTGCGGGAGGGAATACCCTCATGAGTTAGTGCATTTCCGGCCATTCGGCGGGGGTTCCGCGATCTGATGTGGGGAGGGAAACGAAAGCGATCCGGACCGGTCCGGTCAGCCTGCGACATGCCGCGTCTTGTGGCGGTCTGCGGTTTCCGGCGGTCCGTGACGGCTACGCTCGATGCTGATGGACAGGCCCGTACCTCCCCGACCGGCGGAGCCGCGGCTCCGCCGCCGCGACCGTCACGGCCGCGGCATGCGCGGTCCGATCGCGCCGCCCCAGGTGCCGCTGTCGGTGACCCGCGCGGACGCCTTCGTGGATCTCGTCTACGACTCGCGGGACCGGCTGGAGCGGCGCTGGCCGCAGCTGGCCCAGGTCGACTTCTTGGTGGTCGAGGTGCCCGGTTTTGGACCGGACGGCGGGGAGGGGCCGGTCGACGAGGAGAGCGTGCCGCTGGGGCGGGTGCTGCCGGCGGCGGGCGGACATCGCGACCGGATCGTGATCTACCGGCGGCCGGTGGAGATCCGTACGAAGAGCCGGGACGAGCGGGCGCTGCTGGTGCACGAGGTGGTCGTCGAGCAGGTCGCCGATCTGCTGGGGCTGGCTCCGGAGTCGGTGGACCCGCGCTACGGGCAGGAGTGAGGCCCGTAGCGCGGGCGCGGTGGCTCAGTCGGTGAGCAGGGACAGGTCCTGGCCGGCGGTGGGGACCACGACCGAGCCGCGGTCGTCGGGCAGCGGCTGGACGGTGAAGGCGGGGACGCCGCCCTGGGGGCGGGCGAGCATCCGGGCCGCATAGACGGGGCCACTGCCCGGTTCGGGCTCCACGGTGAGGGCGTAGCCGCCCTTGAGGCCCTGCGGGCGGGGCGGGTCGATGTCGAGGGTGGTGCCGCCCTTGACCGTGTACGTCTTGGTGACCGGGGTGCCGCCGGCGCTGCCCGCGGAGGCGGTGACCTTCACCTTGGCGTCCTTGCCCTTTTCCGGGGCGGCCAGGGACAGGGTGCTGCCCTTGGCGCCGTTGTCGGCGGCGGTGGCGCGCTTCTCCACCGGGCGGGTGGCGGGGATGAAGGCCATCTCCTGGTTGCCGCCCTTGCCGCGGGTGACCCGCAGCGCCGCCGCGACGGGGGCCTTGGCGCCGGGGTCGGTGGGGGTGAGCACCAGGGAGCCGGCCTCGCCCTTGGTGACGTCCTTGAGGTCCACCGCGGTGGTCATGCCGCTCTTGAGGTGCAGCGTCTCCAGGCCGGCCGGGGTGATCAGGCCGGTGGGGGTGGCGAGTTGCACCTTGAGGTCGGCGTCGTCGCCGCCGGGGGCGAGGGCGACCAGCCGGACGGAGGTGGCGTCCTTGGGGATGCCGGGGAGGACCACGCTCGGGGCGGGGTCGGCGGCGGGCGGCAGCCAGTCGCTGCCGAGCTTGTTGTCGGTGGCCTGGACGGCGGCGCCGACCCGGCCCTCGCGGGCGAGGACGTGCAGGGTGGCGTTGGTGGCGGGGCGGGTGGTGAGGGTGGAGAGCAGGACGGGGACGGTGGTGTGCGGGGGGACGGTGATGTCCTCGCCGGCCGAGCCGCCCAACGAGCCGTCCTTGCCGTGCAGTTCGAGGTCGACGACGGCGGGGGTGGTGTCGGGGTTGGTGAGGTGGACGTAGTCCTGGCGGTCGGGGGCGGTGCTGACGCCGGGGAACCAGAACGTGGTGTCGGGGGTGGGGCAGCTCAGCCCGAGCAGGCCGCGGCCGGCGCCGGCCGCGACGGTGGTGGTCTGCTGGACGGTCCAGCCGGGGGCGAGGGTGCCGTCGGCCGCGCCCACGAGGGCGGGGGCGTCGGCCCGGTCGGTGGTGGTGGTGACCGGCTTGCCGGCCTGCCGGAGGGGGACGACGGGCGTGGTGTCGGCGGGCGGGACGGTGGTCCGGCCGGTGTCCGCGGCCTTGGACCGGCCGCCCTTCTTCTTGCCGCCGCCGGCGCCGGCGCCGGCGCCGGCGTCCTTGACGGTCCCGGCGGGCAGCAGCTTCGCGGTGCCCTTCTTGGTGTCGGCGCCGGCCGCGGCGCCCTGGGGGACGAAGGCGGTGTAGGTGGTCTCGCCGACGTCGGAGGAGGTGGGCGGGGGGCAGAGCAGCGCGGAGCGCTGGACGGGCAGCCGCGCGGCGCCGCCGGGGGTTTTCGGGGTGCCGCCGGGGGCCGCGACGGCGGCGATGCCGGTGACGGCGGCCAGCGCGGCGGCCGCGCCGATCAGGGACGTCATGGTGCGCTTCACTGCTGGTCGCTCCCGTCACGGCGCGGCTCGGGGTAGGAGCCGGGGGGCCCGGAGTACCCCGGGTACACGGTGCCGTCGTCGTAGGGCTGTTGCTGGGGCTGCGGCGTGCCGTCCTGGTACGGCTGCTGGGCGTAGCCGTACGGGTCGTAGGCGCCGGCCTGGTAGGGGTCGCCGGGGTAGGTGCCGGTCGGCTGGTAGGGGTCCGCCTGCGGGTACTGGCCGCCGTACTGCGTGCCCTGGTACGGGTCGTAGGGCTGCTGCTCGGCAACGTGCCGGCCGGGGGCGGCCGGCCAGTCCTCGTAGGCGGGCTGCTGCGGTACGGCGGTGTAGGGGTCGCCGGTCGCGGCGGGTTCCTGGGGTGCCGCCGGGTCGGCGGGCGGGGCGGGCGGCTCGTCGCCGGTGCGGGCGCCGGGGGTGCCGGCGTCGGCCGCTTCGGGGGTGCCGGCGGCCTCGGCCTGGGCGCGCAGCCGGCGGGCCCGGCGGCCGTCGCCGGTGGCCGCGGCGGCCTGTGCGGCGGCGTCGTCCTCGGGCAGGTCGTCGTCGATCTCGCGGCGGCGGCCGGGCAGGGCGAGGACGACCAGGACGACGGCGAGCAGGCCCTGGGCCCAGAGCCACAGGGTGTGGCCGAACGGGTTCTCGTGGGTGAGGTCGAGCCGGCCGCCGTTGGAGGGCAGGGTGAAGCCCTGGGCCCAGCCGTCGACGGTGACGGGCTTGAGCGGGGTGCCGTCGAGGGTGGCCTGCCAGCCCTCGTCGGCGGCGTCGGCGAGGCGCAGCACCCGGCCGGCGGGCCCGGCGGGCAGCTTGGTGTGTGCCTCGACGGGGCCGGCGGCCACGGCCGTGGGCGCGGCGGCCTCGCCGGCGGTGGTGCCGTCCTGGGCCTGGGGCGGGACGATCGAGACCCGGGAGACCCGGCGGTCGACGCGCCACAGGGCGCTGCCGTCCTCCTGGCTGAGCCGGGTCAGGCCGGGGGTGGCGTCCAGGACGCGGCCCATTTCGCGCGGGGCACCGCTTTGGACCAGGACGTAGCGGACCGCATAGCCGCCGAGCTGGTTGGTCTGGTCGGCGCCGGAGCCGGCGACGAGGTTGGCGACGATGCTGCCGAACCGCTTGTCCTCGCCGGCCTCGGCGGCCAGGTCGGCGTCGCCGAGGCGGGCGCCGGAGCCGCGGACGAGGGTGTAGGCGACGTGGCCGGGGGTGCCGTCGAGGACGAGGGTGCGGGGCTGGTCGGCGCTGCCGGACTCCTCGGCGACGAACGCCGGGACCTGTTCGGGGCTGCGTCGTTCCAGCGGGCCGGCCGCGCCGGTGATCATCCAGCTGACCGCGGCGTAGAGCGGGGCGAGCACGGACGCCAGCGCGATCAGCACGGCGACCGGCTGCTTCCAGCCGAAGCCGAGGCTGGCCATGCGGGTGCGGATGCCCTCGGCGCCGAGCGCGGCGGCGCACAGCAGGGCCAGGCCGTAGACGAGGACGGCGGGGCCGGTCCAGCCGGAGCCGTTGCCGAGTGCGGCGAAGAGCAGGCCGGTGAGGGCGACGGCCCAGGCGGTGCGGATGGCGAGCGGGCGGGCGTCGCGCAGGGTCGCGGCGAGCGCGGCGAGGACGATGCCGAGGAGCAGCAGTCCGCCGGTGGCCTTGGGGCCGCCGGGGCTGAGTCCGACGAGGTCGAGGACGGAGGCGGAGCCGGTGCCGTAGGCGAGGCCGGCCTCCTGGAAGAAGCGGGCGGGGTGGGTCGGCAGGGACAGCGACCAGGGGGCGAGGACGACGAGCGGGGCGAGGACCACGGCCAGGAAGCGCAGCCCGTAGGCGACGAGCAGATCCCGGCTGCCGTCCAAGAGCCGCAGCACCAGCAGGCCGATGCCGAGCAGGACGGCCATCGGCCAGACCACGGGGGTGAAGGCCGTGGTGAAGGTGATCAGCAGGGCGTACGCCCAGGTGGCGCGCCAGCTGGGGCGGGTGCCGACGGGGAGCCGCAGGCCCCACGCGGCGATCGCGGCGCGCGCCATGAGGGGCAGCAGGATCGCGAGGACGGCGGTGCCCAGGCGGCCGCCGGCGAGTGCGCCGGCCGCGGCGGGCAGGAAGGCGTAGGCGATGCTGCCCCAGGCCCGCAGCAGCCGGGAGGTGACCAGCGGGCGGGAGGCGAAGTAGGCGGTGAGGCCGGCCAGCGGGACGGAGCAGACCAGCAGCAGGGTCAGCGTGAAGCCGGTGGAGCCGAGGAAGACGCTGGAGACCAGGGCGACGACGGCCAGGTAGGGCGGTGCGGCGGCGCTGTCGCCGGTGCCGACCGCGTGCCAGCTGTCGAGGTACGCCGACCACAGGTCGGAGACGCTGCCGGGGGCGGGGAGCAGGGCGCCGCCGGTGAGGGCGCCGGAGCCGAGCAGCCCGCGGCAGGCGACCAGGGAGACGAGAAGCAGGACGAGGAAGAGGACCGGGGCCGGTTTGCGGGCGATCCGCTTGAGCCGGGCGAACTGCTCGATCTCCAGGAAGTCGGCGTCGTCGCCGCCGGGCCCGGATTCGACGGCGCCGTGCCGGCCGGCGGAGGCCACGTCGGGGGCGGCCCGGCCGGCGAGGTTGCCGGCGATCTGCTCGACGGTGGCCCGGACGGTCGCGCCGGGCGGCGGGAAGAGCGGCCGCAGTTCGCTCGCTTCGACGGCGGGGCGGCCTCTGCGTTTGCGGGCGGCGAGGATCTTGCCGGGTCGCAGCAGGGTGCCGAAGAGGCCGGCGAGTTCGTCGAGGGCCTGGCCGGGGACCTTGCCGACGAGGTAGGCGAGGACCCGCAGGAGGGTGCCGAGCAGCAGCCGCAGCAGGACGTACGGCAGGATCCGGCCGCGGGTGTTGGTGAGCAGGGTGTAGACGGCGCCGGCCTTGTCGACGCGGTGCGGGTTGGCGACGGAGCGGCCGACGCAGTCGATGGGGCGGCGTTCGCGGGCGGCGGCCTCGGCGTGCCGGAGGACGGCGTCCGGGGCGACGAGGACCTGGTGGCCGGCGGCCTGGGCGCGCCAGCACAGGTCGACGTCGTCGCGCATCAGGGGCAGCCGGCGGTCGAAGCCGCCCAACTCCTCGTAGACGTCGCGGCGGATGAGCATGCCGGCGGTGGAGACCGACAGCACCGTGCGGACCTGGTCGTGCTGGCCCTGGTCCTGTTCGCGGCGGTCCAGGCCGGTCCAACGGCGGCCGCTGCGGGCGATGCTGACGCCGGCTTCGAGGAGCTGGCGGCGGTCGTACCAGCTGCGCAGCTTGGGGCCGACGATGACGGCCGAGGGGCTGGCGTCGGCGACCCGCAGCAGTTCGGCGAGGGCGTCGGGCTCGGGGGCGCAGTCGTCGTGCAGCAGCCACAGCCACTGGACCGGTTCGCCGTGCGGCAGTTCCGGCATGTCGTAGGCCTCGTCGCGCCAGGTGCGGCTGACCGGGTCCCAGCCGCTGGGGCGGCGCAGGTACGGCAGGTCGTCCGGGCCGAGCAGGGGGGCGGTGCGGACCGCCTCGTCGACGGCGGTGCCGAATCCGGAGCGGCGGGCGAGGTGCAGGACGCGTTCGTCGCCGAGGGATTCGGTGAGCAGCTGGGCGGAGTGGTCCGCGCTGCCGGTGTCGGCGCCGATGGCGTTCTGCACCGGGCGTTCCTGGCCGAGCAGGCCGCTGAGCGCGTCGGGCAGCCAGCGGGCGCCGTCGTGGGAGACGATCACGGCGGTGACGACGTGCCGGGGGAACTCTGGCGTGGCGGCTGCGTATGAGGCGGCCTGCGCCGCCGACTGGCTGTGCACGGACATCGAGGTACGGGCCCTCCGGACCCGGGAGTTCGAAGGCCCGCGGCGAAGTCGCTTTCAGGCCCCGCCCCCGGAAGACACTGCGACGGACTACGAGGCGACGCGCGCGCCCCGGTGGGCGGCGGCGCATCTCGGACGGGGCCCCACACTAATGGTTCGTGCCGGTGCCCCGACCGGGCCCGTACACAGCAGTCCGCCTCCGGCGCCCGGTGCGCTGGAGGCGGAGTGTTCGCTATGGGGGGATATGGGGAGTTGGGGCGGTGCGGCGGCGGGGTCCGTAAGACCGCGCGCCCTGGGCGGGGGTGGCTGACTCGTCACGGTCAGACGGCGGCCTTCTTGAGCCGGCGCCGCTCGCGCTCCGACAGACCGCCCCAAATGCCGAAGCGCTCGTCGTTGGCGAGGGCGTATTCGAGGCATTCGGACCGGACTTCACAGGCGAGACAGACCTTCTTCGCCTCGCGGGTGGAGCCACCCTTCTCCGGGAAGAAGGACTCGGGGTCGGTCTGGGCGCACAGTGCGCGCTCCTGCCAGCCGAGCTCCTCGTCCGCCTCCTCGACCAGCAATTCCTGGAACAGCTCGGTCATGTGCGCCCCTCGTCTGTCTTTACGTCCCCGTGATCAAGCCGTGATCGATTTCGGCTGAACGACACGAGTGAAATTACAAGTGTGGTGATCCGGGCCAGTCAAGCCGAGATCTGCTATTGAGCCTCTTATTCACTCGGCGGAACCAAGCGGATGCGGAAAGTGTTCAAATCAGTAAAAACCAGGACACTTCCCCGGGCGTACCCCCCGGCACGTCCGTGTCATCCATGGAGACGTGATCAGGCGGCGTTCGCGTTGCACCCCGCGCGCCGAAGCGGGGAAGATCACAGACGGATCACGGGACCGCAACGGCGTTTGGAGCAGCGGTTGCCGGTCGATGTCTCCGCGTCCGGGACTGCACAAACCTTTCTCCGGCCGGAGTAACCGGATGCGGTGAAAGATTCGCGGCAAACCAGACGTCCGGTTGACATTGCGCCGGGAACCCGGTCTCCTTGACCCCATGCCAGCGACTGCCGCGCCCCGACTGACCCGTGCCTACGGGTCGCTCTGCGCTGCGCAGGCCCGCTGTCGCTGTTCCAGCTGTTGATGCCACTGAGCTCCGGCTTTTCCGCTCGCACCACCCCGCAGCGCCCCGCATTTCCCGCCCGCGCCGCGCACCCCACAGGGACCGCCCGCGCCGGCCGCCCCCCTCCCCCGGCTACGGCGGGGAGGTCCCCCCAGCTCTTCCGCCGAGGAACCCGAAACCGATGAACAGCGACGTCCAGATCGCCGGCGACCCGCTCGCCGTCCCCCACCTCCTGCCGCCCGTCCCCGCGCACCCGGACACCGTCGCCGGCTTCGTAGGGCTCGCCCGCAGCATCGCCGCGGACCGCGCCGCGTGGGCCCCGCTGGTCCGCTACGACGCCACCACCCGCTGGTACCACCGGCTGCGTACGGGGCCCGGCTACGAGGTGTGGCTGCTGAGCTGGCTCCCCGGCCAGGGCAGCGGACGGCACGACCACGGGCCCTCCTCCGGCGTACTGACCCTCCTGGAAGGCGAGTTGACCGAACACGGCCCCGCCGGACCGCGCGCCCTGACCGCCGGCACCCAGAAGGTCTTCGCCCCCGGCTACGTCCACGAGGTCGTCAACGACTCCCTGACGCCCGCGGTCAGCCTGCACGTCTACTTCCCCGGTCTGACCGAAATGCCCATGCACGACGCGGCCCACTGCGCAACGGCAGCACGGGAGACCACCGGGTCCTGACGCCCGGGGCGGAGCCCCGCCTCCGGCTGACACACTGCCCACCCTCCCCCAGCTACCGCTGGGAGGTGCCCCCACCGACCACCGCCCCTCATCGAGTCCGCCTCCGGCTGACACACTGTCTTTATGCGAATCGTGGTTCTGGCCGGCGGTATCGGCGGCGCCCGCTTTCTGCGGGGACTGAAGGCAGCGGCTCCGGACGCGGACATCACCGTCATCGGCAACACCGGTGACGACATCCACCTGTTCGGCCTGAAGGTGTGTCCCGACCTCGACACCGTGATGTACACGCTCGGCGGCGGCATCAACGAGGAGCAGGGCTGGGGCCGCGCCGACGAGACCTTCCGGGTCAAGGAGGAACTGGCCGCCTACGGCGTCGGCCCCGAGTGGTTCGGCCTCGGCGACCGGGACTTCGCCACGCACATCGTGCGGACCCAGATGCTGGCCGCCGGCTACCCGCTCAGCGCCGTCACCGAAGCGCTCTGCGCGCGCTGGCAGCCCGGCGTGCGGCTGCTGCCGATGTCCGACGACCGGGTCGAGACCCACGTCGCGATCGAGGAGGACGGCGAACAGCGGGCCGTGCACTTCCAGGAGTACTGGGTGCGGCTGCGCGCCTCCGTGGACGCGCGGGCCGTCGTGCCCGTAGGCGCCGAGCAGGCCAAGCCCGCACCCGGCGTCCTGGAGGCCCTCGGGGACGCCGACGTCATCCTCTTCCCGCCGTCCAACCCCGTCGTCAGCGTCGGCACCATCCTCGCCGTGCCCGGGATCCGCGAGGCGATCGCGGACGCCGGGGTGCCGGTGATCGGGCTCTCGCCGATCGTCGGGGACGCGCCGGTGCGCGGCATGGCGGACAAGGTGCTGGCGGCGGTCGGTGTGGAGTCCACCGCGTCGGCGGTCGCCCGGCACTACGGTTCGGGGCTGCTCGACGGCTGGCTGGTCGACTCCGTCGACGCCGGCGCGGTGGCCGAGGTCGAGGCGGCCGGGATCCGCTGCCGGGCCGTACCGCTGATGATGACCGACCTGGACGCCACGGCCGCGATGGCGCGTGAGGCGCTCGCGCTGGCCGAGGAGGTCCGGGCGTGACCGGCGACGCCGGCGTACCGGCGTACCGGGTGCGGGCGCTGCCCGGGATCCCCGAGGTGCGGCCCGGCGACGACCTGGTGAAGCTGATCGCGGCCGCGGCGACCGCCGACGGCAGGTGCCAACTCGCCGACGGCGACGTGCTGTTGGTGACGTCGAAGATCGTCAGCAAGGCGGAGGGGCGGATCGTCGAGGCCACCGACCGGGAGGCGGCGATCGACCGGGAGACCGTGCGGCTGGTCGCCCGCCGCGGCCCGCTGCGGATCGTCGAGAACCGGCAGGGCCTGGTGATGGCCGCGGCCGGCGTCGACGCCTCCAACACCCCGGCCGGCACGGTCCTGTTGCTGCCCGAGGACCCGGACCGCTCGGCGCGCGCGCTGCGGGACGGGCTGCGCACCGAACTCGGCGTGGACGTCGGCGTCGTCATCAGCGACACCTCCGGGCGCCCCTGGCGCAGCGGTCTGACCGACGTCGCCATCGGGGCGGCCGGGGTGCGGGTGCTGGACGATCTGCGCGGCGGCACGGACGCGTACGGCAATCCGCTCAGCGCGACCGTGGTGGCCACCGCGGACGAACTGGCCGCGGCGGGCGACCTGGTGAAGGGCAAGGCGGCCGGGCTGCCGGTCGCCGTGGTGCGCGGGCTGGGGCACGTCGTCGAGGAGACCGGTGACGGGGCGCGGGCGATGGTGCGCGGCGCCGCGGACGACATGTTCCGGCTGGGCACCTCCGAGGCCGTACGGGAGGCGGTGACGCAACGGCGTACGGTGCGGGCCTTCACCGACGACCCGGTCGACCCGGGTGCGGTGCGGCGCGCGGTGGCCGCGGCGGTCACCGCCCCGGCGCCGCACCACACCACGCCCTGGCGGTTCGTGCTGCTGGAGTCCGCCGAGGCCCGGGAGCGGCTGCTGGACGCGATGCGGGACGCCTGGATCGCGGATCTGCGCGGCGACGGAAAGTCGGAGGAGTCCGTCGCCGAACGCGTGCGGCGCGGCGATGTGCTGCGCAACGCGCCGTATCTGGCGGTGCCGTGCATGGTGCTGGACGGCGCGCACAGCTATCCGGACGCGCGGCGCAGCGCGGCGGAGCGGGAGATGTTCGTCGTCGCCCACGGGGCGGGGATCCAGAACTTCCTGGTGGCGCTGGCGGGCGAGCGGCTGGGGTCGGCCTGGATCTCCTCGACGATGTTCTGCCGGGACGTCGTACGGGAGGTCCTCGGCCTGCCCGGCGACTGGGAGCCGATGGGGGCGGTGGCGATCGGCCGCCCGGCCGAGGAGCCGCGCCCGCGGGCGGCCCGGAGCGCGGACGACTTCGTGGTGGTGCGCTGAGGCGGGGTGCCCCCGGGAGGACCCGCCGGCCCGGCCTCAGAGGCGGGCGATGTCGCCGACCGGGAAGCGGGGGGCGCGCCGCGGCGGGGTGATCCCGGAGAGCAGGATCAGCCGGGTGGCGCGGTGCCGCTGCCCGGCGTACGGCGCGAGGAGTTCGAGCATCTCCGCGTCGGTCGTGCCGCGGCGGCCGGTGAGGGCGTAGCCGATGATCTTCGGGAGGTGCAGATCGCCGACCGTGATCGCGTCCGGGGCGCCCAGCGCGCGCTGGAGCGTCTCGGCGGCGGTCCACGGGCCGATACCGGGTATCGCCGTCAGCCGGCGGGTGGCGTCGGCCAGGTCCATCGCCGCGGCCTCCTCCATCCGGCGGGCCACCCGTACGGCGCGCAGGATCGCGGTGGAGCGCTTGGCGTCCACGCCGGCGCGGTGCCACTCCCAGGAGGGGATCAGCGCCCAGCCGCGCGGATCGGGCATCACCCGCAGCCGCTCCCAGGGGCCGGGCGCGGGCTCGCCGTGCCGCTGGAGCAGCAGGCGCCAGGCGCGGTACGCCTCGTCGCTGGTGACCTTCTGCTCCAGGATCGAGGGGATCAGCGATTCCAGGACCAGGCCGGTGCGGGCGAGCCGGACGCCGGGGTGGCGGCGGCGCGCCTCATGGACGATGCGGTGCCGGGCGGTCAGCCGCGCCGGGTCGTCGTCCTCCCCCAGCAGCCGGGGCAGCCGGTCCAGCAGCCACTCGGCGCCGGGGCCCCAGGCTTCGGCGGCCACCTCGCCGTCGGCCGGGCGGGCCGCGACGCACAGCGTGCCGGGGCCCTGGGGCGTACGGCAGGCGCGCCAGATCTCGCCGCCGCGCACCGCGAACGCCGGGTCGCCGGGGCCGCGCTGCAGCACCCCGAGGGTGCGGTGCAGGTCGTACGGGCCGGGCGGGACCCAGGTGCGGGCGGGCATGCGGCCAGATTAGGCGATGGGACCGACAGCGGGCGGGGTGCGGGCCGCGGGGCAGGGGGCAGGCCTACTGGTCGGACGAGAACCGCAGCGCCCCGGCCGGGATCTGTGCGTCGCACCAGATGCGGATGCCGTCGCGGAGTTCGTTGTCGGCGCCGATGCGGGCGCCGTCGCCGATGACCGCGCCGTCGAGCACCGTGCGGGCGCCGATGCGGGCGCCCGCGCCGATCAGGGAGTCGCGGATCACGGCGCCGGGTTCGACGACCGCGCCCTCCAGGACGGCGCTGCCGTCGAGCTCGGCGCCGGCGCCGATGACGGTGCGCGGGCCGACGACCGTACCGCCGGTGAGCTTGGCGTCCGGGGCGACCTCGGCCGTCTCCAGGACCAGGCGGTCGCCGCGGCGGCCGGGCACCGCCGGGGACGGGGCGCGGCCCAGGACCAGGTCGGCGGAGCCGCGCACGAAGGCCTGCGGGGTGCCGAGGTCCAGCCAGTACGTGGAGTCGACCATGCCCTGGAGGTGTGCGCCGTCGGCGAGCAGTCCGGGGAAGGTCTCGCGTTCGACGGAGACCGGGCGGCCGGCCGGGATGGTGTCGATGACCGACCGGTTGAAGACGTAGGCGCCGGCGTTGATCTGGTCGGTGACGATCTCCTCGGGCGTCTGCGGCTTCTCCAGGAAGGCGGTGACCCGTCCGGTGTCGTCGGTGGGGACGAGCCCGAAGGCGCGCGGGTCCTCGACGCGGGTGAGGTGCAGGGAGACGTCGGCGCCGGCGGTGCGGTGGGTGTCGACCAGGGCCTTGATGTCCAGGCCGGTGAGGATGTCGCCGTTGAAGATCAGGACCGGGTCGCCGGGGGCGGAGTGCAGACGTTCGGCGACGTTGCGGATGGCGCCGCCGGTGCCCAGCGGCTCCCGCTCGGTGACGTACTCCAGGTGCAGCCCGAGGGCCGAACCGTCGCCGAAATATGGCTCGAACACCTCGGCGAGGTAGGAGGTGGCCAGCACGATGTGCTCGACGCCGGCGGCCCGGGCGCGGGCCAGCTGGTGGGTGAGGAACGGCACACCGGCCGCCGGGACCATGGGCTTGGGCGTGTGCACCGTCAGCGGGCGCAGCCGGGTGCCCTTGCCGCCGACCAGGAGGATCGCTTCTGTCACCTGTCGTCTCTGCTTCCTGCTGGGGTCGGCCGGTCGGCGGACCAGTGTAGGCAGACGGGCCCCCGGCCGGCCCCGGCGGAGGGCCGGGCCCGGCCAGGGCGGACGCCGTGGTTCCCCACGTCGTGGTCCCCGCCGTGGTGCCACGTCATGGCCCACGTCGTGGCCCAAGTCGTGGTCGCTAAGACGTGTCTGCCGCAGGAACGGTTCAGTGGTGCCCGGTACCCCGGTCAGCGGCCCTGGAGTTGTGCGGCGGCGAGCCGGGTGGCGGCGAGTTTGTTGTAGAGGTGGTTGCCGGGGCAGTCGGTGGTGAAGCCGTCGCGGTGGCCGGAGATGACGTGCAGCGGGACCTTGGTTCCCTTGGGGTAGCGGTTGCCGCCGGTGGAGACCATCTGTGTGGTGGCGCGCGGATCGGCGTGGGACAGGCCGAGCTTCCAGGCCGTCAGGCGGGCGACCGCGTCGAGGGCGGGCCTGGGCGGTTCGGTGTCGGTGTAGGTGCCGAGGACGGCGATGCCGGTGGAGGCGTTGTTGAAGCCGAGGGTGTGGGCGCCCATGACGGGCTTGGCGACGCCGCCGGCGCGGCCCTCGTAGACCGTTCCGCACTTGTCGATGAGGAAGTTGTAGCCGATGTCCCGCCAGTGGTTGCTCTTGACGTGGAAGCGGTACATGGCGCGGATCAGCTTGGGGGCCTGGGCGCAGGTGTAGTTGTTGCCGGAGCCGCTGTGGTGGACGAAGGCGGCGCGCACCGCGTGGGTGTAGAGGAAGGACTTCTCGCGCAGTTTCTCGTTGGCGCCCCAGCCGGCCCGGGTGACGATGCGGGGGCGCGGTCCGACGTAGGTGGGGCCGGTGGGCCGGCCGCCGGCTGCGGCGATGTCGGCCTGGGACGCGGCGCGGTCGAGGGCGGGGATCTCGGTGGCGCCGACCGGGGCGAGGGCGGCGTTGGCGGCGGAGGCCGCGGTGGCGTCGGGGCCGAGCGGGGACGGCGGGCCCTGGATGCCGCGGCGGGCGGGTGGTGCGCTGCCGGGGTCGACGAGTTCGAGGCGCAGTCCGCGCGGGACGGCGACCGGGGCGCGGTTGCGGGTCTGCGGGGTGATGCGCAGCTGGACGGCGTCGGAGTCGCCGACCCACAGGGGCGCGGTGCTGCCGCGGACGTCGCTGCCGTGGCGTTCGGCGGCGTCGAGGTCGGGGGCGTCGTCGTTGTGGGTCTGGACGTCCTGCCAGCCGCTCCAGGCGCCGGTGCGGGTGGCGCGGGTGCGGACCTGGACCCGGCCGTGGAGTGCGGCGCCGGCGTCCTCCCAGACGACGCCGAGCAGGGAGAACGGCCGTACGCTGCGGGCCGGCAGGCCGAGGGTGCGGGGGGCCGGCGCGGCGGCGGTGTCACGGTCGGTGGGGCGGGGCGCGCCGGTGCCGAGGGCCGTGACCGGCAGGGACTGGGTGCTGCCCGGGAGGTCGGCGGTGCGCGCCGCGGCGGGCCCGGGTGGCCGGCCGGCGGCACCGGCGTCCGGCGCGAAGGGCAGGGCGAGGGCGGCGGTGCACGCCGCGCCGAGACAGCTCGCGAGGAAGGGGCGCATGGACAGCATCGTGAACACGGGCGGAGGGAACGCGCCAACGGTGGCCTGACGGGGCATCGGCCGATCCGGTGGCCCGGGCCGGCCGGGCCCGACCCACCGTCAGCGGCCGCCGCGCGTACCCTGGCCGCGATGAACGCCATCGATCGCACCCCCGCCGACCTGCTGGGTTCCGCGCTCGCCGCGGACCCGGCCCGCCCGCTGGTGACCTTCTACGACGACGCCACCGGCGAGCGCGTGGAACTGTCCGTCGCGACCTTCGCCAATTGGGTGGCCAAGACCGCCAACTATCTGCAGGGCGATCTGGGCGCCGAGCCCGGTGACCGGCTCGCGCTGCTGCTGCCCGCCCACTGGCAGACCGCCGTCTGGCTGCTGGCGTGTTCGGCGGTGGGTGTGGTGGCGGAGGTCGGCGGGGATCCGGCGGCCGCCGATCTGGTGGTGGCCGGGCCGGACCGGCTGGCCGAGGCGCGGGCCTGTTCCGGGGAGCGGGTGGCGCTGGCGCTGCGCCCGCTGGGCGGGCGTTTCCCGCAGCCGCCGGAGGGGTTCGCCGACTACGCGGTGGAGGTGCCGGGGCAGGGCGACCGGTTCGTGCCGTTCGTCCCGGTGGTGGCGGATGCGGTGGCGCTGGTGGTGGCCGGCGAGGAGCTGACCGGTGCCCAGGTCGTGGACCGGGCGCGGGCCGATGCGGCCGCGGCCGGGCTGCCCGCGGCGCCCCGGGTGCTGTCGGGGCTGCCGTACGACACCTGGGAGGGCCTGTCGTACGGGCTGTACGGGCCGCTGGCGGCCGGCGGCTCGGTGGTGCTCTGCCGGCACCTGGGCCGGCTGGCCGAGGAGGCCGAGGAGGCGCGGGAGACCAGCGAGAAGATCACGTTCCGGGCGCCGCGGGCGGCCGGGTAGGGGTGTCGCGTGGGGCCGGCCCGGGTGCTTCCCGGGCCGCTCCCCCGTCCGGCGGACCGTGGGCGCCCAGCGCAGGCCCGGGCGCCGGTTTCCGTTCATGCTCGTGAGATACGTACGGCCCGGCGCGGGTTCCGTCCGTCCGTCGTGACGCGGTGCCCGCGCGCGGGCGCTACGCCGACTCCGTGAGGATGGACGCAGAGGTGACCGAGACCCCTGAGCCGCCCAGGTTCACCGGCTGGGCCGAGCGCCCGGGCAGGGGGCCGGGGCCGCGGCGCACCCCGCCGGACCGGCGCTGGCGGCGCCGGCTGGCGCTCGGCGCGGCCGGGGTGCTGCTGGCCGGGGCGGGGGCCGGCGGGGTGGTCTACGCCAAGCTCAACGGCAACATCCACACCGACGGCGACGTCGAGGCCGAGCTGCGCAAGTGGGAGTCGGAGCGGCCGCCGGCGGGCCCGCCGAACGCACAGAACCTGCTGTTGATCGGTTCCGACAGCCGCACCGGCGGCAACAGCGCGTACGGCCGGAGCAGCGGCCAGCGGTCGGACACCACGATGCTGCTGCACCTGGCGGCGGACCGGAAGAGCGCCACCGCGGTGAGCATCCCGCGGGACCTGGTGGTGCAGGTGCCGCACTGCAAGGGGGCCGACGGCCGGGAGACCGGTCCGCAGACCACCCAGTTCAACTCGGCGTTCGCGTACGGCGGGGCGGCCTGCACGATCCGGACGGTGGAGAAGCTGACCCGGATCCGGATCGACCACTACATGATCATCGATTTCGTGGGTTTCAAGCGGATGGTGGACGCGGTGGGCGGGGTCGAGGTCTGTCTGCCGCGGCCGGTCCGGGACGACGAGGCGCACCTCAGGCTGCCCGCGGGCCGGCAGACGCTGCAGGGCGAGGCCGCGCTCGGGTACGTGCGGGCACGGAAGAGCCTGGGGGACGGAAGTGACACCGAGCGCATGGAGCGCCAACAACGATTTCTTGGTGCTCTCGTGAAGAAAGTGCAGAGCAATGGTGTCCTGCTGAATCCGACCCGGCTGTATCCGGTTCTGGATGCCGCGACGAGTTCGCTGACCACGGACGGCGGGCTGGCTTCGCTGCGCGGGCTGTACGAATTGGTGCGCAGCACTCGTGGCATTCCGACCGGCCGGGTGCAGTTCCTGACCGTGCCGCGCCGGGAGTACCGCCTCGATCCCAACCGCGACGAGCTGGTGGAACCGGATGCCGGCCGGCTCTTCGGGCGGCTGGGCAGGGATCTTCCGGTGACCGTGCGGCCGGCGCCGGGCGGTGCACAGCGGCCGGCCCGGTCCGGGGGCGGGGCACCGGGCGGCGGGGCGCCGGACGACAAGCCGGGCCCCGGACCCTCGCCTTCGGCGGGTTCAGGGCCTACCTTTCCCGGTACGACGGCGGAGCGCGGGATCTGCGAATAAAGATGCCGCAAAGTACGCTCGGCGACTCGAATGGATTGGGCGGATTGCCCAGTTGTAGGGAAGTGGAATTTGTCACGCGCGTCGCGTGGCGCTGAACTGGGCGGATAGTGTGAGCGATCCGGTCCGCACATTGCCGGACCGATGACCATGCACCTTTGACCATGCACTGCACGATCGACCTACCCGAGCGCCTTGAGGGGATGGCGCCGCGTGGCACCGACGGAGGATTCAAGGCACCGTGGACGCGCAAGGCCGTGGGCAGGCGGGCGACAACAACGTGGATCCCGCCGATCAGTGGGTGTTCGATCCGGACACCGGCAATTACGAGCTGCGGCTTGACCCGGCCGGTCAAGCCCCCGCCCGGCCCTCCAACCCCAAGGCCCCCGGGTCCAGACGCGCCGCGCGGCGGCCGGGTGCCGGGGACGACACCGACACCCGGCCGCTGCCGACCCAGCGCGGGCGCCGTGGTGAGCGGGCCGAGGACGGTGCGGACGGGCGTCCGGCCGGCGGCCGGGCAGCAGCACGGCGGGCGGCCGGGCGTACCGCGACCGGCTCGCCCTCGGTGGCGGGTCCGGCGAGCCGCCGCAAGCGCAAGCCGAAGGCGTCCGGGAAGAAGAAGGCGCTGTACTGGACGGCCGGCGTGGTCGGTTTCGTCCTGGTCGCCGGCTGCGGCGGCGCGTACTACCTGTACCAGCAGCTGGACGGGAACATCTCCAAGGTCGACGTCGGCGTGGAGAACCCGGCGGTGTCCGACGGCCCGGTCAACGTGCTGATCATCGGGACGGACGCCCGCTCCGGCAAGGGCAACTCCGGCTACGGCGACGCCGGGAGCGTCGGGCACGCGGACACCACGCTGCTGATGCACATCTCCAAGGACCGGTCGAACGCCACCGCGCTGAGCATCCCGCGCGACCTGATCACCGACATCCCGAACTGCACGACGAAGGGGAAGGACGGCTCGAAGAAGGTCATCCCCGGCGAGCACGGCGTGCGCTTCAACACCAGTCTGGGCCAGGAGGACCGGGACCCCGGCTGCACCTGGCGCACCGTCGAGAAGCTCACCGGCCTGAAGATCGACCACTTCATGATGGCCGACTTCAACGCGGTCAAGGAGCTGTCCGAGGCGGTGGACGGCGTCGAGGTCTGCGCCGGCAAGGACATCGACGACCCCAAGTCGCACCTGCACCTGAAGGCCGGCCGGCACACCGTCAAGGGCGAGCAGGCGCTGGCGTTCGTCCGCACCCGGCACGCCGTGGGGACCGGCAGCGACCTCAGCCGCATCCAGTTGCAGCAGCAGTTCCTCAGTTCACTGATCCGCAAGCTGAAGTCGAGCGCCTTCTCCAGCCCCGGCAAGCTCTACGACGTCAGCCAGGCGGCGACCCGGGCCCTCACCGTCGACACGGGTATCGGCACGGTGAGCAAGATGCTGGACTTCGGGAACGACCTGAAGCGGGTCAACATCGACAAGATCACCTTCGCCACGGTGCCGGTGCTGGACAACCCCAACGACCCGGCGACCGTCATCCTGGACAAGGCGAAGGCGGACCCGCTGTTCGCGATGGTCCGGGCCGACCACCAGCTGGCCAAGAAGCACAAGAGCAAGAAGAGTTCCGGGCCGGTCAAGAAGGCCCCGCCGCAGCTGGTGCGGGTCGATGTGACCAACGGCGGCGGGCCGATCGGCTCGGCCCAGGAGACCGTGGACTGGCTGCAGAACACCAAGGGCGCCCGGCTCTCCACCAACGCCGGCAACGCCCCGCAGAAGCTGGCCGCCACGCGTCTGGAGTACGCGCCCAACCAGGCCGACCAGGCTGCCGCACTGGCCGACTGGATGGGCCTGCCCAAGAGCGCGCTGAAGAAGTCCGGGCAGGACGCCGGTGACCGGGTCCCGATGAAGCTGATCCTCGGCAAGGACTTCAAGGCACCGGGCACACCGATCGCGGCGCCGACCGAAACCCCGGACGGGGTGCAGAACGTCAACGCGGACGACAAGAACGTCTGCGCGAAGTAACGAGCGGGACCCGGCCGCCCTGCACGGCGGCCGGGGCGCACCACCGGACTGACAACGGGGAGAGGGCCCAATGCGGCAGAGCAGTGTGCGTGGTGACCGATCACGCCGGCGACGACAGCCGGACGCACAGGAGTTGGGCTGGGACGACAGCCTCTACGACAACAAGGGGCTGCCTCCGGACGCGCCCGGCTGGACGCCGCCGGAGGGCGGCGAGGTGCCGCCCGGCGACGAGGACGGGCCCGAGGCGGGCGCCGGCCACCGCAAGGGCGGCCGGCCGCGCCGCAAGAAGGGCGGCAAGGGCCGCAAGGTGCTCCGCTGGACCGCGATATCCCTCGCCGTCCTGACAGTGGGCACCGCGGGCGCCGGCTACTGGTACTACGAGCACCTCAACGCCAACCTCCGCAAGGCCCCGCGGTCCCTGGGCGACAGCGGCCTGAAGAAGCCGGACCCCAATGCGTTCGGGCAGACCCCGCTGAACATCCTGCTGCTCGGCTCCGACGGCCGGAACAGCAAGAAGAACATCGAGCTCGGCGGCGCCCGGCAGGACGCGGACCGCAAGCCGCTGGCCGACGTCCAGATGCTGGTGCACGTCTCCGCCGACCGCAGCAACATGTCGGTGATCTCCATCCCGCGGGACACCCGGGTGACGATCCCGAAGTGCACCGATCCGAAGACCCACGAGAAGTACCCGCAGACCACCGCGCCGATCAACGAGTCGCTCCAGCACGGCGGTCCGGGCTGCACCCTCGCCACCTGGCAGGAGCTCACCGGCATCTACATCGACCACTTCATGATGGTCGACTTCTCCGGTGTGGTGGACATGGCGGACGCCATCGGCGGCGTCCCGGTCTGCGTGCGGGCCAACATCTACTCGCACGACAGCAAGGGCCACGGCAGCGGCCTGCGGCTCACCAAGGGCACCCACCCCGTCAAGGGCGTGCAGGCGCTGCAGTGGCTGCGCACCCGTTACGGCTTCGAGGACAACACCGACATCGGCCGGGCCAAGGCCCAGCACATGTACATGAACTCGATGATCCGGCAGCTGAAGAAGGGCACCAAGCTCTCCGACCCGGGCCAGCTGCGCGACCTCGCGGAGGCCGCGACCAAGGCGCTGACCGTCGACGACGGGCTGGACACCGTCAAGAAGCTCTACGACCTGGGCGGTGACCTCAGCCGGGTGCCGACCAAGCGCACCACGATGATCACCATGCCGTGGCAGTACGGCCCCGGTGAGCGCTACGTCGTGCCCAAGCCCGGCGACGCGGACGCGACGTTCGCGATGCTGCGCAACGACACCGCGCTCGACGGCAAGGACACCAGGAAGAAGCCGGCGCCCGACCCGAAGCCGTCAACTCCCAAGGACCAGCTGAAGGTTGTCGTGCAGAACGGCACCAACAGCACGGTGACCGGTCCGGCCTCCGGCCGCGCCTCCGACATCCAGCAGCAGCTGGCCGGGCTCGGCTACGCCGCGGCCGGCACCACCACCGTCCTCACCAGCCAGGCCGACACCACCCTGACGTACCACGGCACGGACCGGCGCGGCGATGCGCTGGCCGTCGCCAAGGCGCTCGGGCTGCCCAAGAGCGCGGTGCGGGAGTCGAGTTCGGTGACCGGGCTGCAGCTGGTGGTCGGCAACGACTGGCGGGCGGGCACGACGTACCCGAAGACGTCCGGCAACGACAAGCCCGCCGACAAGGCACCCGCCAGCGCGGACGCCCAGAACGGCGAGTCCAAGGGCTGCATGAAGGTGAACCCGGACTACACGTTCTAGGGCTGCGAAGCCCTGCGACATGCGAGCGGCCGCCGCTTTGCCGGACCCGGTCCGGTGGGGCGGCGGCCGTTGCCGTCGTGCCGTCGGCCGGGGTCAGTCCGTGCGCGTCGCCGCCGGGGCGACGACCGCCGGGCGGCGGCTGGCGATGACCTTCCTGGCCAGCGAGCGGGGGCTGGTCAGGAAGCCGAAGCCCCAGGACATGTGCATGGTGGCCAGCGCCACGGGGATCTGGGCGCGGGCCTTCAGGGAGAGCCCCTTGCCGGCGGGCAGCGAGCCCGCGGTGATGGCCGCCAGATAGCCGGCCGGGACGACGAAGCCCCACGGGGTGACGGCGGCGCCGACCACCAGACCGGCCGCGATCGCGGCGACCGCGGTCGGCGGGGCGAGGTAGCGCAGGTTGATCGAGCCGGCGTGGTAGCGGGCCACGACGTGGCGCCACTTGCCGTAGTCCTTGTACTGCTTCGCCAGCGCCTTGATGCTCGGCCGGGGGCGGTACTGGACCTTCAGCTCGGGCGAGAACCAGATCTGGCCGCCGGCCTCGCGGATGCGGAAGTTCAGCTCCCAGTCCTGGGCGCGGATGAACTCCTCGTTGTAGCCGCCCTGCTGTTCGAGGGCGTCGCGGCGGAAGACGCCGAGGTAGACGGTTTCGGCGGGGCCCGCCTCGCCGCCCGTGTGGAAGGCGGCGTTGCCGACGCCGATCCGGGAGGTCATCGCGGCGGCCACCGCGTCCTCCCAGGCGTTCTCACCCTCGGCGTGCATGATCCCGCCGACGTTCGCGGCGCCGGTCTCCGCAAGGAGGCGGACGGCGGTGGCGATGTAGTTGCGGGAGAGCATGCCGTGACCGTCGACCCGGACCACGATCGGGTGCCGGGACGCCTTGATCGCGGCGTTCAGGGCGGCGGGGGTGCGACCGGTCGGGTTGGGCACGGTGTGCACCCGGGGGTCCTCGGCCACCAGCTCGGCGGCGATCTCGTCGGTGCGGTCCGTGGAGGGGCCCAGAGCGATCACCACCTCCATCTCGCCGGCGTACTCCTGCTCCAGGATGTGCCGGACCGAATTGCGCAGGTGACGTTCCTCATCGAGCACCGGCATGATCACGGAGACGGCCGGGGGCGGCTGCTGCGGCATGGTTCCTCGCGGGTACGGCCCGTGGCGGAGCCGCCGGGGACGGCAGCGCCCACCGGGAGACTGCAGAATCGCACCTCACGTTACCGCGAATGGCGGACTGCCCCGGACGCAGCCGGGTGGCCGGCCGGCCGATGCCCGGCGTGTGGCGCTTTGCAGCAGATCGTATGGACCTACGGTGTTCTCGCCGGTTCCGTCCGTACCGCGGAGGTGTCCCCCGTGACCGCGCCGTTCCGCTCCGCCCGCCGGGCCGACCGCTCCGGCGCGCACCGCCGCCCGGCGGGCCCGCGCTGGGGGCTGCGGATCGGCGCGGCCACGTCCCTGCTGCTGCTGTCGGCGAGCGGGGTCGGGCACGCCATGGTCACCGGCGTCGAGACCGGCATCGGCCGGGTGGACGCCTTCCAGGGGATGAGCAACCGGCCCGGCGGCGGCGACGGGCTCAACTTCCTGGTCGTCGGCACGGACGGGCGCGACAAGCTCACCCAGGAGGAGAAGGAGAAGTACCACCTGGGCGGCCAGCCGTGCCACTGCACGGACACCCTGATGCTGGTGCACCTCTCGGCCGACCGGGACCGCGCCAGCATCGTCAGCCTGCCCCGGGACTCCTACGCCGAGGTGCCCGCCCATACGGACGCGGCCACCGGCCGGGCCCGCGCCGCACATCCGATCAAGCTGAACGCGGCCTACGCCGAGGGCGGCCCCAATCTGACCGTGCGGACCGTCGAGCACATGACGGGCGTGCACATCGACCACTACCTGGAGGTCGACTTCACCAGCTTCATGCGGACCGTGGACGCGGTCGGCGGGGTGGAGATCTGCACCGTACGGCCGCTGCGCGACAGCTACACCGGGCTGGACCTGCCGGTGGGAAAGGCGCAGCTCAACGGCGGCCAGGCCCTGCAGTACGTGCGCTCGCGGCATATCGACGGCTCCGCGGACCTCGGCCGGATGCAGCGCCAGCAGCGCTTCCTGGCCGCCCTGATCCACAAGATCACCTCCTCCGGGGTGCTGATGAACCCGATCCGCTTCAAGGACGTCGCCGACACGATGCTGGCGTCCGTCCGCGCGGACCCCGGGTTCGAGGCGAACGACCTGGTCGACCTCGGGCAGGCGATGCGCGGCTTCACCCCGTCGTCGTCCGAATTCACCTCCGTCCCGCTGGGCGATGTGGCGCAGCCGGTGCCGGGCGTCGGCTCGACCGTGCGGTGGGACCCGGTGCGGGCACCGAAGCTCTTCGAGGCGATCCGCGAGGACCGGCCGCTGGCGGTGCACCGGGACCGACACCGGTCGCGCGCCGCGGTGGTGGACGTGCCGCCGGGCCGGGTGCAGGTGCAGGTATACAACGGCAGCGACCGCGCGGGTCCGGCCACGTCGGTGGCCCGGGAACTGCACGCCACCGGGTTCACGACGGTCGGCACCCCGGGCAACTCCACGCTCGGCCGGTCGGCCCGAACCGTCATCGCCTACGACCCGCGCTGGGACCGCTCGGCCCGCTCGCTGGCCGCCGCGCTGCCGGGCGCCGAGCTGCGGCCGGTGACCGGGCAGGGGCCGGTGATGCGGGTGACGGTGGGGCAGGACCACCAGGCGGTGCACCGGGTGCGGGCCGAGGAGCCGGCGCCGCCGGCGGGCGCGGTGGCGGCCGTCACCGGCGACCAGGCGGTGTGTCCATGAGCGAGCGAAGCGAGGCCCCGGCATGAGTGTCCCCGCGCCCCGCCGCACCCCGGCCGCACCGCCCGCGCGCCGCCCGGACGCCCGCCGCCGGGTCCGCCGCGCGTTCGTCGCGGCGGCCGCGCTGTGCCTGGTCGCGGCGACCGCCGCCGCGGCACCGCCGGCGCCCGCCGCCCCGACCGGCTGCGGGGACCTGGTCCGCGGCCAGCTGTGCCTGCGCGGCCCGGTGGGCTCCGACGGGACGTACACCGCCACCTACCGGCGGCAGGGCGCGGCGGCCGGCCTGCCGGAGATCTCGGTACGGCTGGGCTACCAGCGCAAGAACACCCGGATCACGGCGTTCCCCGGCTGGTTCGGCACCCGGCGCACCCGGCACGGCGCGGTCACGCTGAGCGGCCGGGTGGAGATGCTCGCGGACGAGTGCATCCGCGGCGTCATGGAGCACGCGGAAACGGTCTACGTCACCAAGTGGAGCTGCGGCTGACGCCCGCCGGGCGCCACGGACCTACTCGGAAAGGTGCACCTCGTGTGGCAGGTTGTGCTGGGCATCACCCCCACCACGGTGGTGCTGTTCCTGCTCGCGGCGCTGGCGCTGGCGGCGGGCCTCGCCCTGTGGACCGCGCTGGCCCCGGCCGGCCCCGCGCCCCACACCACCGCGCGGGTGCTGCTGGCCGGCTGGCTGCTGCTGCTCCTGGTGGCCACGCTGGCGCCGGCCCAGCCGATCGGCTCGGGGGACGCGACGGTGTGGTGGCGGCCCGGCGAGGGGCTCTTCGAACTGGGCGCCCGGATGGAGCCCGGGGAGCTGGCGATGCTGGTACGGCGGCAGACCGCCAACGCGGCGCTGTTCGTCCCGGTGCCGCTGCTGCTGCGGTTCGCCGTGCCACGGGTCCCGGCGGCGCTGGCGTTCCTGCTGGGGGTCGGGCTGTCCCTGGTGATCGAGACGGCACAGCTGCTGATGCGGGCCGGCCGGATCGCCGACATCGACGACGTGCTGTGCGCGGCGGTCGGCACCGTGATCGGGGCGGGACTGGCAATGCTGGGGCAGCTGGCGGTGGCCGTTATGCGTCGTCGAGGCCTTCCGCGGCGCGCCGTTCGCGCAGCTCCTTGATGGCGCGGCGCCGGGCGAGCCGGTGCGTGCGGCGGATCTGCGCCTCCTGGTAGCGGCGCTTGTCCCGCTCGGTCTCGGGGATCACCGGCGGCACGGAGCGTGGCTTGCCGTGTTCGTCGACGGCCGCGAAGACGAGGTAGGCGGAGCCGACCTGCTGGGGCGGGCTGGACTCGTTCCAGCGCTCGGCCAGGACCCGTACGCCGACCTCCATGGACGAGCGGCCGGTCCAGTTGACCTGGGCGCGGACGTGGACGAGGTCCCCGATCCGGACCGGCTCCAGGAACGCCATCTCGTCCATCGAGGCGGTCACCGCCGGCCCCCCGGAGTGCCGCCCGGCCACCGCGCCCGCGGCGTCGTCGACCAGTTTCATGATCACGCCACCGTGCACCGTCCCGAGGAGGTTCGTGTCGCCGGCCGTCATGATGTGGCTGAGCGTGATGCGGGACACGGAGGTGGGCTTGCCCACCGGTTCACCGTCGGTGACGCGTTCATTCATGCGCCCAAGCCTAAGCGGCGGGCTTCCCACGTAGCTGGCCGTCCCGCCGTGGGGGTTGCCCTTGCGCTTTGCGGCGCCCCCGCACGTAGCTCGCCGTCCCGCCGTCGGGGTTGCCGCCGTTGCGCTTTGCGGCGCCCGGCTCGTACCCGTCTGCGGCGGCGCGGGTCGTCTCGTCGTTGCGCTTTGCGGCGCCCCCTACGTACTTGGCCGTCCCGCCGTTGTTGCTTCTCGCCGTTGCGCCTGCGGCGGGCTGGGTGGGTGTCGGGTGCGGTGACGGACCTCCGGGGCCGGTTGTGTGGACTGCTGACGCTTTACGTCCACA
>NZ_JBIDAJ010000063.1:0-26946 GCF_043202395.1 Streptomyces sp. NPDC048197 | reverse complement strand
GGTGTTTGGGACTGCTGTCGCTTTACGTCCCAAACACCGGCCCCTCCGGCCCGTCCCCTCCCGTTGGGGGAGGGGAATGCGGTGGGTGGGGGTGGGCGTTGGGGATGCAAGGGGTCTTGGGGACCCGTAGGGGACGGTCGAACAGAACCCGTAAGGGTTGCGAGGGCCCCTGCGGGGCCACAACTCGGCAGGCGAGGGTCGGTATTCCCTCTGACTGGCGACGTCAGGTGTACGCGGTACGACGCGCGCCCCCACTTACCCGCACACTCCCCCTCACGGGAGGGGACGGGCCGGAGGGGCCGGTTGTGTGGACGTAAAGCGTCAGCAGTCCACACAACCGGCCCCGGAGGCCCGTCACCGCACCCACCACACACCCAGCCCGCCGCAGGCGCAACGGCGACCAACACCCGCGGCGCCGCAGACAACTACGTACGCGGCGCCGCAAAGCGCAACCGTGAGCAACCCCCGCGGCGGGACGGCCAAGTACGTGGGAGGCGCCGCAGACAGGTACGTGCGGCTAACCCCGCACCCGCCTCGCGGCCGCGGCCATCTCAGACACCCGTTCCAGCAGCGGCATCGGGTCGACGCCCACCGCGTCCGGTACGAGCTCCGCCACCCGTTCCGGTGTCCAGCCGCCCTCTTCGGCGTGTACGGAGCGCAGCTCCACCGGCTGGGCCCAGACCGCGATCTTGGGGCCGGCCACCGTGTAGACCTGGCCGGTCACCTCGCGGGCGTGGTCGCTGAGGAGGTAGACGACGAAGGCCGCCACGTCCTCCGGTTCGCCGATCTCCGTGAGTTCCATGGGGACGTTCGCCGACATCCGGGTGCGGGCGACGGGGGCGACCGCGTTGGCCGTCACGCCGTATTTGTGCAGGCCCAGTGCCGCGCTCCGGACGAGGGAGATGATTCCGCCCTTCGCGGCGGAGTAGTTGGCCTGCGAGACCGAGCCCTGGTGGTTACCGCTGGTGAAGCCCACCAGCGTGCCGGAGCCCTGGCGGCGCATCACCGCGGCCGCGGCCCGGAAGACCGTGAAGGTGCCCTTGAGGTGGGTGGCGACCACCGGGTCCCACTCCTCCTCGGACATGTTGAAGAGCATCCGCTCCCGCAGGATGCCGGCCACGCAGACGACGCCGTCGATCCGGCCGTACTGCGCCAGCGCGGTGTCGACGATCCGCTGGCCGCCCGCCATCGTGGACACGTCGTCGGCGACCGCGGTCGCCGTGCCGCCGGCCGCCTCGATCTCCTTCACCACCGCCTCGGCGACCTCGCTGCTCGGTGCGGCGCCGTCGATGGCGACCCCGTAGTCGTTGACCACGACCTTGGCGCCCTCCTGTGCGCAGGCCAGCGCCACCGCCCGCCCGATGCCGCGCCCGGCCCCGGTGACGGCGACCACCTTGCCGGCCAAGAAGTTCCCCATGCCGCGCCCCTTCCCGCAGTTTCTGACGGACCGTTAGATTTTTGGGCAGGCGCGAGCCGAACACAAGACCCCGGAGGGCCCCATGCCGCTGCCGCAGGAGTTCCACGAGATCGCCCGACGCGTCAACAACTGGGGGCGCTGGGGCGCGGACGACGAGATCGGCACGCTCAATCTGATCACCGGGCAGGTGGTACGGGAGGCCGCCGGCTGCATCCGCAGCGGCCGCCGTGTCCCGCTCGCGCTGCCGCTGCGGCAGGACGGCGTGCAGACCGGGATGATCCCGGGCCGGGTCAATCCGCTGCACACGATGGTCGCGATCAATCAGGAGATCTTCGGGCCGGGCACGGTCGCCACCTCCGACGACGCGGTCACCATGGGCCTCCAGGCAGCCACCCACTGGGACGGCCTGACCCACGTCTCGCACTCGGGGCGGCTCTACAACGACCGCCCCGCCACGTCCGTCACCGCCCACGACGGCGCCACCGTCCTCGGCATCGAGAAGGCCACCCCGATCACCTCCCGGGGCGTGCTGCTGGACGTGGCCCGGGCGCACGGCACCGACCGGCTGCCCGGCGGGCACACGGTCACGCCGGAGGACCTGGACGCCGCCGAGGAACTGGCCGGGACGAGGGTCCGGGCCGGGGACATCGTCCTCGTACGGACCGGGCAGCTGCAGCGCTACCTCGCCGGCGACCGGCAGGGTTACGCCTTCCCGTCGCCGGGGCTGTCGGTGCGCACCCCGGAGTGGTTCCGGGCCCGTGATGTCGCGGCGGTCGCCAACGACACCCTGACGTTCGAGATCTTCCCGCCGGAGATCGAGGGGCTGTGGATGCCGGTGCATGCGCTCCACCTGGTGGAGATGGGCATGCTGCAGGGCCAGAACTGGAACCTGGAGGAATTGTCGGCGGCCTGCGCGGAGGCGGGCCGCTATGCGTTCTTCCTGTCCGCGATGGCCGAACCGTTCGTCGGCGGCTCGGGCACCCCGGTCGCGCCGGTGGCGGTCCTCTGACCCGCGCCGCGCCCGTCTCCGGCCCCGTCTCCGCGCCCGTGACGGGCCGGCCGGGTGGCGGTGCGCGCGGGTGCGCGCCCCGAGCACGGCACCGCGGACCGCCACCCCCGCCCCCCACCGGGCCGCGATCCGCACTCGTCGAGGCCGGGGCCGGGTACGCAGACCCGGCCGCGTCCCGCCCTCGGCGTCCCCTCACGGCGCATCGCTCGTCCCAGCGTGATCAAACAGGCACGTTACGTCAACACCCGGCCCGGACCTGATGGTGCGCTACGGCACCGTGGATCTCACATCCGGCGCGATACGGCGCACCGGTCTTCGTAGGCCCCCAGGTCGGACCCGGTCGCCATCAGCAGCGGCCGGCCGCGGTCCACCTCGCACCAGATCCGCTTGCCGGCGCCTTCCGGCTGCCAGCCCCAGCGGTCGGCGAGGCCGTCGACCAGCTCCAGGCCGCGCCCGTTGGTGTCGTCACCGTCGGCGTGCCGCTGGCGCGGCGGACGGGCGCTGGCGTCCGTGACCTCGACCCGGACGGTGCCGACGACGGCGCCGGACCCGGAGAAGCACATCCGCAGCGAGGCCGCGGTGCCGGTGTGCACCACGGCGTTGGTCACGAGCTCGGAGATCAGCAGGATCAGCGTCTCCGCGAGCGGCTCGTCCGCCCCTATACCGGAGCCCAGGAGCCGTGACCTGGCCCACCGCCGGGCCCGCCCCACCTCCGCGGGGTCGGGCCGTACGTCCAACTGCACCTGAAGCACCTGCACCGCTCACACCATCCGAACCGGCGGAAACATCGCCTCGCGCCTCCATGGAGTCACAGTGCGTGACCCCAGCGACGCACAGCATGGTTGACGTTCAGTCACCCCAACAAGCGCTTCGGGCATATTCCAGCGCAAGGGAGTATGCGTCCTGCATACTGTGCGACGCACTTTGCGGGGAGTCGAACAAGGGGGATTGGCCGGCCCTCGGCCAAGGCGGGCGGCGCGCAGTCCGTACGCCGGAGCCGTCATTCCGACGGCACCGGGTTCGTTGCGCCACAGAACCACTCGCACCCGACGGAGCGTACCTGAGCGGGGCGCCGACTCCCCCCTGTGACGAGTCACGCCTAGGACACAACCCGATATCGACCCTCCGTGACCACTTCTGTGTGGTGAGTCCGACATTTCGCACACGAGTTGCCAGAGTCTGACATCGGCCCTCACGGCTCACCGCCCCGCATCCCGGATCCGCCCGCGCTCAGCCGGCCAGGTCCACCGCCAGCAGTTCTTCCGCCTCGCCGGCCGTGCCCCAGGAACCGGCCCGCAACCAGGCCCGTTTGAGGTGCAGATGGACATCGGCCTCCCAGGTGAAGCCGGTGCCGCCGTGAATCTGCAGGCAGTCCCGGGCGTTGCGCACCGCGGCCTCGTCGGCGAGCAGTTTCGCGCCCGCGACGTCGACGGCCTCGCCCGTCACGGATGCGGCATATACGGCACTTCTGGCGATTTCCGCCCGTACGAGCATCTGCGCGCACAGATGCTTGACCGCCTGGAAGGAGCCGATGGGCGCGCCGAACTGGGTGCGTACGCGGGCGTGACCGACCGCCGTTTCGACGGTACGGAGCGCACTGCCCAGTTGCTGGGCGGCGGTCAGCAGGGCGGCCTCCTGTCGCAACCGGGTCGCGTCCGGGCCGTTGAGCGGAGTCGTCCGGGGGTGGTCGGTGACGCGGGCGAGCGGGGTGAGGGGGTCGATGGAGGCGAAGGGGGCGCGGGACACCTCGCCGGCCACGCTCCGGTATGCGCCGGCCGTGCGCCTCTGCGCGCCCCCGGGCCCGTACGCGAGGTCCGGGGCGCCGCCCTCCAGCAAGATCAACTCGTCGCAGGCGTCCGGGTGTTCCCACAGCACGGGCTCACCGTCCCCGTCGCACAGCCCGACGATCCTCTCGCCGTCCGCGACGCCGTCCACCGCTCCGGCGAGCAGCTGGCACGCCACCAGCGGCCCCGGCAGCAGCGCCCGCCCGGCCTCCTCGAAGACCAGCACCGCCTCCGACAGCCCCAGCCCGACGCCGCCGTCCTCCTCCGGCAGGCGCAGCGCGAAGAACCCGGCCGCGCCCAGCTCCCGCCACAGCGCCCGGTCCGGGGCCGGGTCCCCGGTCGCCGCCCGCAGCCGGTCCCGGTCGAACCGGGCCGCCAGCAGCTCCCGCGTCGCCTTCTTCAACGCCCTTTGCTCATCGGTGAGTTGGAAGCGCACCGGCCGGTCACCGCCCCTTCGGCAGGCCGAGGATCCGCTCGGCGATGATGTTCTGCTGCACCTGCGACGTACCGGCCGCGATGGTGTACGAGAGGGACGAGAGCCGGTCGGCGGTCCACTCCTCGTCCGCGTCCCAAGCGCCGGCCCCCAGCACCTCGGCCGCCGCGTCGTACAGCTCCTGCCGGGCGTGCGAGTAGCGGAGCTTGAAGACCGAGCCGCCGGTACCGGGCCCGCCGCCCCGTAGTTGCGTCTCGCTGACGTTCCACTGGGTCAGCCGCCACAGCGCGGCGAACTCCGCGTTCAGCCGGCCCAGCCTGCGGCGGAGCACGGTGTCGTCCCAGCGGCCGTTCGCCCGGGCCCGGCGGGCGACCTCCGTCAGCACCCGCCGGCAGGCCACCACCTCGCCGACGAAGGCGGTGCCGCGCTCGAACGACAGCGTCACCATCGTCACCCGCCAGCCGTCGTTCTCCGCGCCGACCCGGCAGTCCACCGGCACCCGTACCTCGTCGAGGAACATCTCGGCGAACTCGGCCGACCCGGCGAGGGTGCGCAGCGGCCGGACGGTGATGCCGGGGGCGTCCATCGGCATCGCGAGCCAGGTGATGCCCCGGTGCCGGGGGGCGGCGGGGTCGGTGCGGACGAGCAGTTCGCACCAGTCGGCGACCTCGGCGTGCGAGGTCCAGATCTTGGTCCCGGTCACCACGTACGCGTCCCCGTCGCGCACCGCGCGGGTCCGCAGCGACGCGAGGTCCGAGCCGGCCTCCGGTTCGCTGAAGCCCTGGCACCAGATCTCCTCGCCCCGCAGCACCGGCGGCAGCCAGCGGCGCTTCTGGGCCTCGGTGCCCTCGGCCGCGATGGTGGGACCGGCGTGCAGCAGTCCGACGAAGTTCGCGCCCACGTAGGGCGCCCCGGCGCGTTCGGTCTCCTCCAGGAAGATCAGCCGCAGGGTGGGGGCGGCCGCCCAGTGGACGTCGGCGTATCCCGCGTCGTACAGCATCCGCTGCCAGGCGGTGTCGTAGGCGCGGCGCCCCGGCCAGTCGAGCGGGTCGGGGCGCGGGGGCAGGGTGGGGAGGACGCCCGCGAGCCAGCCGCGCAGCCGGGCGCGGAAGTCCTCTTCCTCCTCGGTGTACGCGAGGTCCATCGTGTCCCCTCACCTCGGGCCCAGCTCAGTTTTCTGACGGTGCGTCAGTTCTCGTTGTCAGGCTAGACCGGGACCCCTGGACCGGCAAGGCGTCCGCCTCTAACCTCGGCCGCATTGACTGACGCATCGTCAGATATACGCAGCGGGAGGGAACATGGCCGGTGGCACCCTCTGGGACCTGGTCGTACGGCGGGCCGCTCGCAGTCCGGAGGCCACCGCCCTGATCCAGGGGGCGGAGTCGGCCCGGTACGAGCGGCGGATCAGCTTCGGCGGGCTGCGGCGGCGGGCCGAGCGGGTCGCGGCCGGACTGTACGCACGCGGCGTACGACCCGGCTGCACGGTCGTCTGGCAGCTGCCGACCCGCATCGAAACGGTCCTGGTCAGCCTGGCCCTGGCCCGGCTCGGCGTGGTGCAGAGCCCGGTCGTTCCGGGCTACGGCGACCACGAGGTGGGGCAGGTGCTGCGCCGCACCGGCGCCGCCTTCTTCCTCGTGCCCGGGCCGGTCCGGAACGGCCGCGCGGACGGCGCGGCCACCGTCATCGCCGGGTACGACCGGGCCGGCGGCGGGCTGCCGGACGGCGACCCGGCACTCCTGCCGCCCCCGCCCGCCGACGCCCACGAGGTCCGCTGGATCTACTGGACCTCCGGCACCACCGCCGGACCCAAGGGCGTCCGGCACACCGACCACTCCCTGCGCACGGCCGGCCGCTGGCTGGCCGAGGCGCTGCGGCCGGCCCCGTCCGACGTCGGCTCGATGGCCTTCCCGTACGCCCATGTCGCGGGCCCCGACTACACCGTCATGCTGCTGCTGTGCGGCATCCCGGCGCTGCTGCTGGAACGCTTCGCGCTGCCCGGGTCGCTGGCCGCCTACCGCCGGCACGGCGTCACCCTCGCCGGCGGCTCCACCGCCTTCTACACCCTCTTCCTCGCCGAACAGCGCCGACTGCCGCCCGGCCGGCGGCTGCTGCCGGCGCTGCGGCTGCTCGCCGGCGGCGGCGCGCCCAAACCGCCCGCGCTGTACCACGAGGTCGTCGCCGAACTGGGCTGCCAACTCACCCACGGCTATGCGCTGACCGAGGCCCCGATGGTCACCATGGGCGACCCGCACGACAGCCCGGAGCGCCTCGCCACCACCGACGGCCGGCCGCCCGCCGGTATGGAGATCCGGATCGCGCCCGGCACCGGAGAGATACGGCTGCGCGGCCCGGCGGTGTGCCGGGGCTATCTCGGTGAGCCCGATCCGTTCGACGCGGAGGGGTTCCTGCCCACCGGTGACCTCGGGCGCCTCACACCCACCGGGCACCTCGTTGTCACCGGCCGCCTCAAGGACATCATCATCCGCAAGGGCGAGAACGTCTCCGCCCAGGAGATCGAGGAGTTGCTCTACCGGCACCCGGACGTGGCGGACGCCGCCGTCATCGGGCTGCCGGACGACCGGCGCGGCGAACGGGTCTGCGCGGTCGTCGAACAGCCGTCGGGGGCAGGGGAGTTGACGCTCGGCGCGGTCTGCGCGCACCTCCTCGGCCTGGGGCTGGCCCGGTACAAGCTGCCCGAGCAGCTGGAGGTGGTGGCCGCGCTGCCGCGCGGGGCGACGCTGCGCAAGGTGCGCAAGCAGGAACTGCGGGAGCGGTTCGGGGGGCCGGCGGCGGCCCGCCCGGCCCCGGCGGACTCATGAAAGAGGACACCCGCCGTCCGCGACCTCCCGTACGGTCGCCCCATGAGTCACTCCCGACCCCGTATCGACACCGCCGGTCGCCGGGCCCGCCTCGGGCGGCGGCATCTGCTCGCCCCCGCGTGCCGCGCCGGCCGCCCCGAGGACGTCGCCGACGCGCTGGTCGCGCTGCACGCCACCGACGCGGCGACCGTGCACCTGGCGGCCTGCACCCGGCTGACCGTGCCGGACCCGGCCGAGGTCGAGCGGGCGCTCTACGACGACCACTCCCTGGTGCGGCTGCTGGCCATGCGGCGCACCCTGTTCGCGGTCGGCGCCGGCCTCGCACCGGTCGTGTCCTCCTCCACCGGGCGGGCGATCGCCGCCAAGGAGCGCGCCGGCCTGGTCGGCTGGCTCGCCACGGGCGTCGGCTGGGACGAGCGGCGGCTGGCGGAGGTGGAGGAGAAGACGCTGGCCGCGCTGGTTGCCCGGGGTACCGCGGCCGCGGCCGAACTCACCGAGGACGTGCCCGCCCTGCGCGAGAGCGTCGTGGTCTCGCCCGGCAAACCGTACGAGGCCACCGTCGCGGTCTCCAGCCGGCTGCTGCGGGTGCTGGCCGCCGAGGGCCGGGTCCGGCGCGGCCGTCCGCGCGGCAGCTGGACCAGCAGTTCCTTCCGCTGGACGCCGGGCACCGCGTTCGCCGACCTGCCCGCGCCGCCGGCCGCCGAGGCCCGCGCCGCGCTCGCCCGCCGCTGGCTGGCCGCCTACGGCCCGGCGACCGTCGAGGACCTCAAGTGGTGGACGGGCTGGACGCTCACCGACACCCGGCGGGCGGTGGCCGCCACCGACGCCGTCGAGGTGACGCTCGACGACGGCACGACCGGACTGGCCCTGCCCGACGACCTCGGCCCGGTGCCCGAACCGGAACCCTGGGCCGCCCTGCTGCCCGCCCTCGACCCCACCGCCATGGGCTGGAAGGCCCGGGACTGGTACCTCGACCCGGACCACGTACCGCAGCTCTTCGACCGCAGTGGCAACATCGGCCCGACGGTGTGGTGGAACGGCCGGATCATCGGCGGCTGGGCCCAGCGCCCGGACGGCGAGATCGTCTGGCGGCTGCTGACCGGCGACGGCGGCCGCGAGGCGGCCGACGCGGTGACCGCCGAGGCCGCCCGGCTCGCGGCCTGGGTCGGCCCGGTCCGGATCACGCCCCGCTTCCGGACCCCGCTGGAACGGGAGCTCTCCGGGCGGCGCTGAACCGCACCGGCCTCACCGGGGCCGGTAGGAGCTGGTCGCCTGCTCGTAGAGCCGGTCGACCTCGCGGCGCCCGGAGCCGTCCGGGCCGATGACCAGGACCAGGTGGTAGCGGCCGTTGTGGATCATGGCGAGGTTGCGGACGTAGACCTCCCGGCCGCTGCCGTCGCGCCAGGTGAACGTGCCCTCGGCCATCGCAGTCTTGCCGACGTCGATCCGCCGCAGCCCTGCAGCGGTCGCCCAGCTGGAGCCGCGGTACGGGGCCAGCTCGGGCTCCTTGTTCTGGAGGTAGGCCATCGGGTCCGCGCCGTACCGGGCCGTGGTGTCCCGGCCGGGCACGACCAGCAGTTCGTAGTCGCCGCCGAGATAGCGCACCTGGCCCTGGGCGTTGGCGGCGCGCCGCTGCCAGCCGTCGCGGACCGCGATCTGGAAGCCCCGGGGGTCGGTGCGCAGCGCGAAGCCGGGGGCGACATCGGCGGGCGTGGTGGGCCGCGGCTCACCGGGGTCCGGCGCACCGCCGTCCTCGCCGCCGGAGGGGGTCGGGGCGGGACTGGCGGGCGGTGCACCCGAGGTGGCGGTCCGGTCCGCGCCGCGCCGCCCCTCCTTGGCGTCCTCGCCCGCCTTCGGCAGGAACGCCATGGCGTAGGCGACCGCGCCGACGAGGAGCAGCAGGATCGCGCCGAGCAGCAGCCGGCCGAGGTTGCGCGGCGCACCGCGGCGGGGCCGGTCCGGCCGCGGCCCGGAGGCCAGCAGGTCCGGCTCGTAGGCGTCCCGGTGCGGGGCGGCGGTCCCTCGCGGCGGCCGGGCGGGCCGGGTCGCGCGGGACGGCTTGGCCTGCCGGAGCGGCTTGGGCTGCTTCGGCGGGCGGGGCAGCCGGGCCGGCGGCGAGGGAGGTCCCCCCGGCTCCTTCGAGCTCGCGGAAGGGACGGTCCGCTCCTCGGCCGGCGGCATCCGGCGCGGGTGCGGAGGGCGCGCGGCGGGCGGAGCCGGGGCGGCGGCCGCCTGCGCCGACGGCTCGGGGCGGCCGGCCGGCCGGCCCTTCTTGTGCCGCCCCTTGCGGACGAGTTCGCCGCGCCGCCGCACGATCGGCAGCCACCGCGGGGCGCCGCCCTGCTCCAGCGCCGGCATCGTCACCAGCCGGCGCTCGGTCTCCGGCTCCGGGGCCGTACGGATCAGCGCGCGCAGCGCGTGGCGCACCTCGTCGAGGGCCGGGCGCCCGGCGGGGTCCCGGTGCAGCAGGGCCTCGACGACCGGGCGCAGCGGCCCGCACCCCGCCGCGTCCACGGACGGCCCGGACCGTACCAGCCGGGCGAGTTCGGCGGTGCTGTCCTCGGGGAACGGCGGATGGCCCTGCACGCTCCGGAACAGCAGCGCGCCGACCGCCCACAGGTCCGCGGCCGGGCCCGGACGGGGGAACGGCGCGTCCTCGCCCACCGGCGCGGCCTGCTCGGGCGCCCAGCGTTCGGTGACCGGGCCGACAACGGTCAGCCGCGCCTGCCGCGCGCGTTCGGCGGCGAGCCCGGTGAGGGGCCGGGCCTCGTCGGTGTCGTCCGCGGCGGGCGAATCGTCTCCGCACAGTGCTTCCTGGGCCGCGGCCGCCGCCAGCCCGGTGAGGATGGCCCGGCCGTCGGCGCAGACCAGGACCGTGCGGGCGGTGATGTTGCGGTGCGGCCGGCCGTCCGTGTGCAGCGTCCGCAGCGCGGTGAGCAGGTCGGCGCCGATCTCCGCGGCGCGGTGCGGGGTCAGCGGCCGCTCGGCGAGCAGTGCGGACAGCGGGCGGGCGGTGAGGAGTTCGCCGACGATCCACAGGCTGCCGTCCTGGGCGAAGACGTCGAAGACCTGCTCCAGCCGGGGATGGTCGGGCAGCTGCGCCACGGTCGTGGCGGCCTGCAGCGCGCGGCGTACGGCCGGGTCGCGGGGGCTGCGGTCGGCCACCCCCGTCGCCCGGAAGCCGCCGAAGCGGCCGCCGCCGCTCCACTCGCCGGAACCGGCCGGGCCCGCGCCCACCGCCTCCGCTTCGAGCACCTCGGCCTCCACGACCTCGGGCAGCGGTACCTGACGGACCAGCACCTCCTGCCCGCTGAACGTGTCGAACGCCCGGGACTCGGTGAAGTCGTCGTCGCCGAGGGGGCGCACGGGCAGGCGGTAGCGCTCGGCGAGCACTCGCCCTGCGTACTCGTCCACGACGCCTCCCCGCAGCGCGTGCTGTGTTACCGCCCCGCCTCCGCCGCCCTCCGGCACGGGCGCCGTCGGTCACTTCCGGTCGCGTTCCCACCGAATGCGGATGCGTACGGTCTTCGATGTCTCACGATACGTGCCCGGGCCGGACGGTGCGCCCGCCCGGCCCGTTGATGCATCCGTCCGCGGTCTCCCGCCGGCCGCGTCCGCTCCGTCCCGGTCTCAGTCCTTCACCGCGAACGTCTTGAACGCGGTGGCGATGACCTGCTGGCACTCCTTGCCCGACCAGCTGTCCGCCTTGCAGGTGATCATGATGGCGTAGCCGTGGTCGTCGTCGGCCCGGAAGCCGCGGTTGAGGACCCGTACCTTCTCGCCGTCCTGGGTGCGGGTGAACGACCAGTCGGCGACGGTCGGATAGCCCCGCCACTTCACCGTCTTGATGCCGATGAGGTGGTAGTCGTCGCTGGACCCGCGCACGCTCGGCTCCAGGCTGCGCCAGGCGGCCGCGGCGTCCTTGCCGGGCTTGGCGTTGTAGTCGACCTGGACGCGCGGGAATCCGTCGCCCGAGGCGCTGTATATGGCGCCGGAGCCCTGCCCCGCGGTGCCGGTCTGCCGGAACCCCTTGGGCATGGCCATACGGAAGTGGAACGTGCCGTTGGTCTTCCGGGCGTAGCCGTCCGGAAGCTTCGCGCCGCCCTTCCCGTCGCCGCCGTCACCGCCGTTGCCGTCCGCGCCGCCCTTGTCGCCGGCCTGGTCGGCGCTCGGCGCCGGGCCCGGCCGGTCGGGGCCGCCGCCGTTCGCGTCGTCCCCCTTCGCGTCGTCACCGTTGGCGTCGGCCGCGTCGGTCGAGGGCTTGGTGCGGGCCGCGGAGGACCCCTTGCCGTCCTTGCCCGAAGAACCGCTGCCCTTCGTGCCGGTGTCGTCGCCGCCGAGGGACAGCGCCAGGACCGTGCCCAGCACCGCGAGGACGACGACCACGGCCACGGTGATCAGGGTGCGGCGCGGGACGACATCGGTCAGCGACGCACGCGGGGCGGACGGGCGGTCCCCGTCGCCGGGTCTGGAGTCCGCCCGGGCCGCGGCCGCGGCGGCGGCGTTGCGCACGGATTTCAGGGCGGCGCGCACCCGCTCCTTGGCGGCCTCGCCGTCGAAGCCGGGGCGGCCACCGGACGGCCGGTCCGCCGCCGTGCCGCCCGCGGCCGGCCGCTTCGTCGCGACCGCGGCGGGCTTCGGCTCCGGCCGGGCCGGCGCCTTCGCGGACGCACCGGCGGACGCGGTGGCCCCGGCCGCACCGGACGCCGCGGCGGCCGGCTTCTCCTTCGGCTTGCGCTGCGGCCGCGCCGGGGCACCGCTCTTGGCGGCCTTCGGCTTCGGGGCGGCCTTGGTCTTCGGCGCGTCCTTCGGCTTGGCCGTGGTGCGTTCCCCGGGCACGGTCGGCAGCGCCATCGCCCGGGTCGCGTCCATCGGCGGCTCGGTCTTCTCCGGCGCGTGGATGACGTCCAGCAGCATCGACCGCGCACCGGCGTCGTCCAGCCGGGCCTGCGGGTCCTTCACCAGCAGCCCGAAGATGACCTCTTCCAGCGCACCGGCACTCTTCGGCGGCTCGACCGGCTCGGTCATCACGGCGGTGAGCGTGGCGATCGCCGAGCCCTTGTCGTAGGGCGGCACACCCTCGACACAGGCGTACAGCAGGCCGCCCAGCGACCACAGGTCGGCCGGCGGGCCGGGCTTCTGGCCGCGGGCACGCTCCGGGGAGATGTAGGAGGGCGCGCCGACGAGCATGCCGGTCGAGGTCACCGAGGGGTCGCCCTCGACCTGGGCGATGCCGAAGTCGGTCAGCACGACCCGGCCGTCGTCGGACATCAGGACGTTGGACGGCTTCACATCGCGGTGCAGGATGCCGGCGTCGTGCGCGGCGCGCAGCACGTCGAGCACCGCGAGGCCGACCTCGGCGGCGCGGCGCGGGGTCAGCGGGCCGTCGTCCCGTACGACCTCGGCGAGCGAGCGACCCTCGACCAGCTCCATCACGATCCACGGCCGGTCGTCCTCGTCGACCACGTCGTAGACCGTCACCGCGCCGTTGTTCCGGATCCGGGCGATCGCCTTGGCCTCGCGCAGCGTGCGGGTGATCAGCCGGCGCTTCTCGTCCTCCTCGACCCCGCCCGGGAAGCGCAGTTCCTTGACTGCGACCGTACGGCCCAGGACCTCGTCGCGTGCCCGCCAGACGGTGCCCATGCCACCCCGGCCGAGAACATCGGCGAGCCGGTACCGGCCGGCGAGCAGCCTGCCCTCCTTGCCGTCCATCTCGACCTCGTCGCCCACTGAATCCCCTCGGCAATCCAGCCGAGTTGGCAGCCTTGACATCGCATCGATCGCCAAACTGACCCAACTCGGACAACCCACCCTGGCAGAGCCTTCATTCTCCCTCATCCGCGGCCGTGCGGAAGGCCCGGGTCGGTGCCGGGCGGCACCGCATACCCGTCATGATGGCCCCGACGAACGGGAGTCCCGATGACGATGCGTCCGCCCGGGCCGGCCGTGGCGGCGGCGCTGGCCGCAGTGGCCGCGCTGGCCCTGCCGGCCTGCGTGGGCCGGCCGGCCACCACCCGTGTGCCGCCGGCGGGAAGCGTCACCCGGCCGCCGGCCACCACGGTGCCCGCACTGCACCGGCTGGTCGCGGACGGCGCCCCGGGCGCGGCCTCGCTCACCACCCGCGCCGGCCGGTTCCCCGCCCCGCGCTTCTCCACGGCCGGCTACGCCGATCTGCGCAGCCGGCGCCGGATGACCGCGGCGGACCACTTCCGGGCCGGCAGCCTCACCAAACCCCTGGTGGCGACGGTCGTCCTGCAGCTCGTCGCCGAGCGGCGGCTGCGCCTGAGCGATCCGGCGGCCGCCCACCTCCCGCCGGGCGTCCCGGTCACCGCCGGCCACGGCGGCGCCGACCTGCGGAACGTGACGGTCCACCAGCTGCTCGACCACACCAGCGGCCTGTTCAACTACACCCAGGACCCGTGGCTCGCCCGCCGCTTCTCCGGCCCCGGCTTCGCCGCGCACCGCTACGACAGCCACACCCCGGCCGAACTCCTGCGGATCGCCCTCCACCACCCGCCGGTGGCCGCACCCGGCGCCCGCTACGCCTACTCCAACACCAACTACCTGGTGCTCGGCCTGATCATCCGGGCGGTCACCGGCCACCCGTACGCCGCCGAGATCCGCCGCCGCATCCTCCTCCCGGCCGGGCTCGGCCACACCTCCTTCCCCGGCACCGACCCGGTGCTGCCGGCGCCGCACGGCCGCGCGTACTCCCGGATCGGCGACCGGCGGGTGGACGCCACCTCGCTGGACCCCAGCCGGGCCGGCGCGGCCGGCGAGATGGTCACCACCCTGGGCGACCTCAACCGGTTCTTCTCCGCCCTGCTCGGCGGGAAGTTCCTGCCGCCGCGCCAGATGGCCGCCATACGCAGCGAGCGGCACACCGGCGGCACCTACGGCCTCGGCCTCTACGCGACCCGGCTGCCCTGCGGGGTGACGGTCTGGGGCCACAACGGCGACATCAACGGGTCCTTCGCGCAGTCCGCGGGCACCGTCGGCGGGCGACACGTCGTCAGCTACCGCGTGAACACGGACGACCGGCTGGACCCGGCCGACACGACCGCGGTGCTGAGCGCCGAGTTCTGCGCCACACATAGTTTTGCGCAATAAATAAGGCGACCTTGCGGGAGGCCATGGCCTGCGGGGCTACAGCGGCACGATGTCCGGTGCCCCCAGCCGCGCCGCATCCGCCGTCAGATCGTCCGGCTGGCGCTGCGATTCGCGTTCCGCCTCGACCCGCTTGCGGTAGTGGGTGATCTCCTTCTCGACCTGGTCGTCGTCCCAGCCGAGCGCCGGCGCCATCAGCTCGGCCACCTCGCGGGCGCAGCGGGTCCCGCGGTCGAAGGTCTCGATCGAGATCCGGGTCCGGCGGGTCAGCACGTCGTCGAGGTGGCGCGCCCCCTCGTGCGTACAGGCGTAGACCGCCTCGGCGCGCAGATAGTCGTCCGCGCCGGTCAGTGGTTCGCCCAGTGAAGGATTGCCCACCACGAGCTCCAGCAGTTCCTCGGTGAGCGCGCCGTACCGGTTGAGCAGGTGCTCGATCCGCGCCACGTGCAGCCCGGTGCGGGCCGCGATCCGGGCCCGGGCGTTCCACAGCGCCTTGTAGCCTTCGGCCCCGACCAGCGGCACCTCCTCGGTGACGCACTCCGCGACCCGCTGGTCCAGCCCGTGCACCGCCTCGTCGACGGCGTCCTTGGCCATCACCCGGTACGTCGTGTACTTGCCGCCGGCGACCACCACCAGGCCCGGCACCGGATGCGCGACCGTGTGCTCCCGCGACAGCTTGCTGGTGGCGTCCGACTCCCCCGCCAGCAGCGGCCGCAGCCCGGCATAGACACCCTCGACGTCGTCCCTGGTCAGCGGGGTGGCCAGGACCTCATTCACATGCTCCAGCAGATAGTCGATGTCCGCGCTGGACGCCGCCGGATGCGCCTTGTCCAGGTCCCAGTCGGTGTCCGTGGTGCCCACGATCCAGTGCCGGCCCCAGGGAATGACGAACAGCACGCTCTTCTCGGTCCGCAGGATCAGCCCGGTCGTCGAGTGGATGCGGTCCTTGGGAACGACCAGATGGATCCCCTTCGAGGCCCGCACGTGGAACTGCCCGCGCTCCCCGATCAGCGCCTGGGTGTCGTCCGTCCACACCCCGGTGGCATTGACGATCTGCCGCGCCCGGACCTCGTACTCCCGGCCGCCCTCGACGTCCTGCACCCGGGCGCCGACCACCCGCTCGCCCTCGCGCAGAAAACCCACCACCCGCGCCCGGTTGGCGGCGTGCGCGCCGTACGCCGCCGCGGTCCGCACCAGGGTCGCGACGTACCGCGCGTCGTCCATCTGCGCGTCGTAGTACTGCAACGCGCCCACCAGCGCGTCCTTCTTCAGGCACGGCGCGACCCGCAGCGCCTTCTTGAGCGACAGGTGCCGGTGGACCGGCAGCCCGCGGCCGTGCCCCGACGACACCGACATCCCGTCGTACAACGCCACACCGGAGCCCGCGTACCAGCGCTCCCAGAACTTGTGCTGCAGCGGATACAGGAACGGCACCGGCTTGACCAGGTGCGGCGCCAGCCGCTCCAGCAGCAGTCCACGCTCCTTCAGCGCCTCCCGCACCAGCGCGAAGTCCAGCATCTCCAGATACCGCAGACCGCCGTGGATGAGCTTGCTCGACCGGCTGGAGGTGCCGGAGGCCCAGTCCCTGGACTCGACCAGTCCGGTGTCCAGTCCGCGGGTCGCCGCGTCGAGCGCGGTGCCCGCGCCGACGACCCCGCCCCCGACCACGAGAACGTCCAGCTCCCGCTCCGCCATTCGGGCGAGCGCCTCGGCCCGCTGTGCCGGTCCCAGTATCGCTGTCCTCACCGCTGCCTCCCGCTGTGGCCGGGGCCACCGTGACCGGGGCCCTGCCCCGTCCGTCGATTCTGACCGCGCTCCTTGCCGCTATCCCCCCTCACCCACACGGCAACACCCCGGCCACCTTGATCCCTCAATCCCCATTCTGGGCCAAATATCCGCTTAGTCTACTTATGCACTCTTCGCATACGTCATGCACTTCCGCCCCCGCACACCACCCGCCACCCCTCCGCCCGGGAAGGACGGTCGCAGCATGCCCGCAGATCTCGCCGTCATCGGACTCGGTCACCTCGGCCTCCCCCTCGCCCAGGCCGCCACCACCGCCGGCATCGGCACCCTCGGCTACGACCCCGACCCGCACGCCGCCACCGACGGGCCGCTGACCGCCACCGAACTCCGCCGGCTGCTCGCCGCCGGCTTCCGCACCACCGCCGACCCCACCGCCCTCGGCCGGGTCCGCACCGCCGTCATCTGCGCCCCCACCCCGCTCGGCGAGGACCGCGCCCTGGACCTCTCCGCCGTCGCCGACGCCGCCCGCACGCTGGCCGCACAACTCCGGCCGCACACCACGGTGATCCTGGAATCCAGCGCGTACCCGGGCACCACCGAGGAATTCCTGCGCCCGCTGCTCGAAGCGGGCTCCGGCCTCACCGCCGGCCGGGACTTCCACCTCGCCTACTCGCCCGGCCGCCACGACCCCGGCAACCGCACCCACCACTACGCCAACACGCCCAAGGTCATCGGCGGCCTCACCCCCGCCTGCACCGAGGCCGCCGCCACCTTCTACGGCCGGCTCACCGACAAGGTCGTCCGCGCCCGCGGCCCCCGCGAGGCGGAAACCGCCAAGCTCCTCGAAACGAACTACCGCCACGTCAACATCGCCCTGATGAACGAGATGGCGGTCTTCTGCCACGACATCGGCGTCGACCTGTGGGACGTCATCCGCTGCGCGGAGACCAAACCCTTCGGCTTCCAGTCCTTCCGCCCCGGCCCCGGCGTAGGCGGCCACGCCCCCGCAGTCGACCCCAACTCCCTCACGGAACGGAGCAGTTCACCCTCCCTCCCCCTCCCCATCCCCCTCCGCATGGTTGAACTCGCCCAAGAGGTCAACGGCCGGATGCCGCACTACGTCATCCAGCGCTGCGCCACCCTCCTCAACGAACACGGCAAGTCCGCCCGCGGCGCCCGCATCCTCCTGCTCGGCGTCACCTACAAACCCGACGTCGCCGACCAGACCGGCTCCCCCGCCTGGGAGATCGCCGCCCGCCTCCGCGAACTCGGCGCCCACGTCACGTACCACGACCCGCACGTCCCCCACTGGACCGTCCACGGCCGCCCGGTCCCCCGCGCCGAGTCCCTCTACGACGCCGCCTCCGCCGCCGACCTGACCCTCCTCCTCCAGCCCCACCGCACCTACGACCTCCAGGGCCTGTCGGTGAAGGCCCAGCTGCTGCTGGACACGAGGGGCACCACACCCACGGGGGCGGCGCACCGACTGTGAAGGGGGCGCACGCCGCGGCCCGAACTCCGCACCTGGTGGCACCCGGCGCGCAGCCCGGGTACCTTACGGAAACAGGTGGAGCCCACCGCAGCGGGTACTGCGGCAGGCTCCTGGAAGTGATCGGAGTGTCCACCCCTAGTTCTCGTAGGGGTGGCCGCTCACCTTCCGTAAATCCGCAAGGTCCACCTCCTCCGGAACTTCACCAGCCGAAGCCGAATCTGATCCCAGCGGGTGGGCTTGCGGTGACGGCCCATGGGCACGCCCCCTTCCATGACGCCGCCCACTAACCCGGCTGGGCGGTCCACTGGAGCTCCGGGCCGGGCCCCGGGCCAACGGGTCCGGATACGTGCTCCGTGGAAGGGGGCGGCCCGGAGAACCGGGTCGCCGAACACAGACACTAACGCCCTGCTTCGCCCGTTCAGCCCACACTCGCCCTGAACGCAACCACGCGCCCCTCCCCCCTAAAACACGCCCCCACTAGCCCCGTTGGGCATGCGAAAGGGCCGGTCACCCACCAGGATGACCGGCCCTTCGTACGTGCCCTGACGTGCCCTGCGGGCTACCGCACGGACTACCGCCGCGGCGCGACCGTGACCTCGACGCGCTGGAATTCCTTCAGCTCCGAGTAGCCGGTGGTCGCCATCGCCCGGCGCAGCGCGCCGAAGAAGTTCATCGAACCGTCCGGGGTGTGCGAGGGGCCGAGGAGGATCTCCTCGGTCGTGCCGACCGCACCCAGGTCCATCCGCTTGCCGCGCGGCACGTCCTCGTGGACCGCCTCCATGCCCCAGTGGTGGCCGCGGCCCGGCGCGTCGGTCGCGCGGGCGAGCGGGGAGCCCATCATCACCGCGTCCGCGCCGCAGGCGATCGCCTTGGGCAGGTCGCCGGACCAGCCCACGCCGCCGTCGGCGATGACGTGGACGTAGCGGCCGCCGGACTCGTCCATGTAGTCCCGGCGGGCGGCCGCGACATCGGCGACCGCGGTGGCCATCGGGACCTGGATGCCCAGGACGTTACGGGTGGTGTGCGCGGCGCCGCCGCCGAAGCCGACCAGCACGCCGGCCGCGCCGGTGCGCATCAGGTGCAGGGCCGCGGTGTACGTGGCGCAGCCGCCGACGATCACCGGGACGTCCAGCTCGTAGATGAACTGCTTGAGGTTCAGCGGTTCGGCCGCGCTCGACACGTGCTCCGCCGACACCGTCGTACCGCGGATGACGAAGATGTCCACGCCGGCGTCCACGACGGCCTTGGAGAACTGCGCGGTGCGCTGCGGCGACAGCGCCGCGGCGGTGACCACGCCCGCGTCGCGCACCTCCTTGATCCGCTGGCCGATCAGCTCTTCCTTGATCGGGGCGGCGTAGATCTCCTGGAGCCGGCGGGTCGCGTCGGCCTCGTCCAGCTCGGCGATCTCGGCGAGCAGCGGCTCCGGGTCCTCGTAGCGGGTCCACAGGCCCTCGAGGTTGAGGACGCCCAGGCCGCCCAGCTCACCGATGCGGATGGCGGTCTGCGGGGAGACCACCGAGTCCATGGGGGCCGCCAGGAACGGCAGCTCGAAGCGGTAGGCGTCGATCTGCCAGGCGATCGAGACCTCCTTCGGGTCGCGGGTGCGGCGACTGGGTACGACGGCGATGTCGTCGAATGCGTATGCCCGGCGGCCGCGCTTGCCGCGCCCGATCTCGATCTCAGTCACGTGTGTGGCCTTTCCTTCTACGTCTGCGTCTCCAGTATCCCCGACGCACCGGAGCCCGCGGCCGGGGTGCGGCCGCGGGCTCACGCTAGGGGCCTACGGGGCCCGGGGCTACCTGCGGGGCGTCAGCGCCGGGCGTAGTTCGGCGCCTCGGTGATCATCTGGACGTCGTGCGGGTGGCTCTCCTTCAGGCCCGCGGCGGTGATCCGGACGAACCGGCCCTTCTCCTTGAGCTCGGGGATGTCGGCGGAGCCCACGTAGCCCATCGAGGCGCGCAGACCGCCGACGAGCTGGTGGGCGACCGAGGCGAGCGGGCCGCGGTAGGGAACCTGGCCCTCGATGCCCTCGGGCACCAGCTTGTCCTCGGAGAGGACGTTGTCCTGGAAGTAGCGGTCCTTGGAGAAGGACCGGCCCTGGCCGCGGGACTGCATCGCGCCCAGCGAGCCCATGCCGCGGTACGACTTGAACTGCTTGCCGTTGATGAAGACCATCTCGCCCGGCGACTCCTCGCAGCCGGCCAGCAGCGAGCCCAGCATGACGGTGTCCGCACCGGCCGCGATGGCCTTGGCGATGTCGCCGGAGAACTGCAGGCCGCCATCGCCGATCAGCGGGACGCCCGCGGCGTTCGCTGCCTGCGCCGCCTCGTAGATCGCGGTGACCTGCGGCACGCCGACACCGGCCACCACCCGGGTCGTGCAGATGGAGCCGGGGCCGACGCCGACCTTGATGCCGTCCGCGCCGGCGTCGATCAGGGCCTGGGCGCCGTCGCGGGTGGCGACGTTGCCGCCGACCACGTCGACGCTGATGTTGGACTTGATCTTGGCGATCATGTCGAGGATGCCGCGGGAGTGGCCGTGCGCACTGTCCACGACGAGGAAGTCGGCACCGGCCTCGACCAGGGCCTGCGCCCGCTCGTAGGCGGCGTCGCCGACACCCACCGCGGCACCGACGACCAGCCGGCCCTCGGCGTCCTTGGCGGCGTTCGGGTACTTCTCGGCCTTCACGAAGTCCTTGACCGTGATCAGGCCCTTGAGCACGCCCTCGTCGTCGACCAGCGGCAGCTTCTCGATCTTGTGGCGGCGCAGCAGCTCGATGGCGTCGTCGCCGGAGATCCCGACCTTGCCGGTGACCAGCGGCATCGGGGTCATGACCTCGCGGACCTGCCGGCGGCGGTCCATCTCGAAGGCCATGTCGCGGTTGGTCACGATGCCCAGCAGCTTGCCCGCGGCATCGGTGACCGGCACACCGCTGATGCGGAACTTGGCGCACAGCGCGTCGGCCTCGGCGAGGTCGGCGTCCGGACGGACCGTGATCGGGTCGGTGACCATGCCGGACTCGGAGCGCTTGACCAGGTCGACCTGGTTGGCCTGGTCCTCGATGGACAGATTGCGGTGGAGCACGCCCGCGCCGCCCTGCCGCGCCATGGCGATGGCCATCCGCGCCTCGGTGACCTTGTCCATCGCCGCGGAGAGCAGCGGGATGTTCACCGTGACGTTGCGCGAGACCCGGGACGCGGTGCTCACCGCGTTGGGCAGCACCTCCGACGCGCCGGGCAACAGCAGCACGTCGTCGTATGTCAGCCCGAGCATGGCGAATTTGGCGGGCATACCGTCGACGTTGTCACTCATGACACCTTCCCCAATGCTCTTGCCTCAGCGCGGACTCCCATGCTAACGGCCTACGGGGGTGGCCCATTCCACGAGCGATGAGGGCCTCGTCACTTGTACTTTCCTACGGCGACTTCACGTCACCCGAGGGCTACTGCTCGGCGAGCGCCCGCAACCGGCTCAGCGCGCGGTGCTGGGCGACCCGCACGGCACCGGGCGACATCCCCAGCATCTGCCCGGTCTCCTCGGCCGTCAGCCCGACCGCCACCCGCAGCAGCACCAGCTCGCGCTGGTTCTCCGGGAGGTTGGCCAGCAGCTTCTTGGCCCACTCGGCATCGCTGCTCAGCAGCGCCCGCTCCTCGGGGCCGAGGGAGTCGTCGGGCTGCTCGGGCATCTCGTCGGACGGCACGGCCGTACTGCCCGGGTGGCGCATCGCGGCCCGCTGCAGGTCGGCGACCTTGTGGCCGGCGATGGCGAAGACGAACGCCTCGAAGGGCTTGCCGGTGTCGCGGTAGCGCGGCAGCGCGCAGAGCACCGCGACACAGACCTCCTGCGCCAGGTCCTCGACGAAGTGCCGGGCATCGCCGGGCAGCCGGGACAGCCGGGTGCGGCAGTAGCGCAGGGCGAGGGGGTGGACATGGGCCAGCAGGTCATGGGTGGCCCGCTGGTCCCCCTCGACGGCGCGTGCGACGAGATCGCCGATCTCCTGCTTCCCGTCGTCGCGCATCGGTCCATGGTGCCTTGGCGCCGCACGGTCCGCGGCACCAGGTCCATAGTTGTGCACTGAAGCGTTATGAGCGGCAGGTGCGCCGGCAGTCATCTCCCGCGCCCTCCCCTCGTGCCCGAGCGGCCCGTCCCCGAGGAACTCCATACCTCAAGGATGCGGCACCGCGCGGCGAATCGGACCGCCGTCGGCGACCGGGGCATGCGGGGCACCATGCCGCCCCGCCCGCCACAGGGCGGGCGGGGATCTTCACTCCCCCGCATCGCTGCACGTCACAACGCCTTAGCGGACCAGTCCCCAGCGGAAGCCGAGCGCCACCGCATGGGCCCGGTCGGAGGCGCCCAGTTTCTTGAACAGCCGCCGGGCGTGCGTCTTGACCGTGTCTTCCGACAGGAAGAGCTCACGGCCGATCTCGGCGTTCGAACGGCCGTGACTCATGCCCTCCAGCACCTGGATCTCACGCGCGGTGAGCGTCGGCGCGGCACCCATCTCGGCGGACCGCAGCCGGCGCGGGGCGAGCCGCCACGTCGGGTCGGCGAGCGCCTGGGTCACCGTCGCCCGCAGCTCGGCGCGCGAGGCGTCCTTGTGCAGATAGCCACGGGCCCCGGCGGCGACCGCGAGCGCGACGCCGTCGAGGTCCTCGGCCACCGTGAGCATGATGATCCGGGCGCCCGGGTCCGCGGACAGCAACCGGCGCACGGTCTCGACACCGCCGAGCCCGGGCATCCGTACGTCCATCAGAATCAGGTCCGAGCGATCGGCACCCCAGCGGCGGAGGACTTCCTCGCCGTTGGCCGCGGTCGTCACACGCTCGACGCCGGGCACGGTCGCAACCGCCCGACGGAGCGCCTCTCGGGCAAGCGGGGAGTCGTCGCAGACGAGGACGGATGTCATGACCGCCCTCCGCAGCTGATGCGCGTCACCTTGAGCCTCCAGGCTGGTACGTATCGTCACCTGTGCGATTGACGGCCGCCTCGGACACCTGCCCGAGGGCTACCTCTGCCAATCGCCTCCGCACACTCAACGACGGTCACCCGAAAGAGTTACGGCTTCGGCGACCGAGTTCAGCACGCTCCGTGAGGAGCCGGATACGCAGACGACTCATCGGGCGACCGGCATCCGCGCGTGCACCCTATGCCCTATTTGGCTCCCTTTCTTCCATTTTCGCGTTGACTATGACTAGATTCGCAATGAGTCATATTTACATCTACTTCGACAGTAGATGTACGGTCGTGAGCACCGAGCCCGAATCCGCATCGCTTCGAGGGGACAAGCAATGGCAGATTTCTCCCGCCTCCCGGGCCCGAACGCAGATCTTTGGGACTGGCAGTTGCTGGCCGCCTGCCGCGGCGTGGACAGCTCACTCTTCTTCCACCCCGAGGGCGAGCGCGGAGCGGCTCGCAGCGCGCGTGAGACATCGGCGAAAGAGGTATGCATGCGCTGCCCCGTGCGGGCCGAGTGCGCGGCGCATGCGCTGGCCGTCCGCGAGCCCTACGGGGTGTGGGGCGGCCTGACCGAGGACGAACGCGAGGAACTGATGGGCCGGGCCCGCCACCGCCTGGTCCCCGCAAACTCGATGACGGGCCGGCCGGGGGCGCCCGGCCACTGAGGGAGAAGGGCGCGCGGAGCTCGGGAAGAAACGTTCCTGCAAGGGATCGTTCAGGAGATCGCTGAGGGGATCGCTCAGCGGACGCCAGGGGGATCGTTCGTGCGCGGGCGGGAGCGTGCCTGCGGTGGGGCGGCGGGGGTGGGGAGGGAATCGGGGTCGGGTTCAGGGTTGGGGAGGGAATCGGGTTCGGGATCAGGGGCGGGATCGGTTTTGGCGTGCGGGCAGCTGCGGCTTGCCCGCCGTTCGGCGTGCGGGTGGGGTCGGTGTCCCGCGGGTCGGCTCGCCCGCGGGTGGTGGGCGTGCGGGTCCGCCTGGTCGCGTCCGCCCGCCCGCTTACGTCCGCTCGCCCTGCTTACGCCCGCCCGTTTGCTTTGCGTCCGCCCGCCCGCTTACGTCCGCTGGCCCTGCTTGCGTCCACCCGTCCGCCTGCGTCCGTCCGCTGTCGTGCTGCGGCGCTCAGTGAGACGCGGCGTTCACCAGCTGGTCGAGCATGGCCTCGACGGCCGGGACCTGGGCCAGGTCCGGCAGGGTGAGGGCGACGATCTCCCGGTGTACGGCGGGTTCCATCCGGATCGCGGTGGCCCCCTTGGGACGTACCGATGCGAGGGTCAGCTCGGGCAGCGCGGCGACCCCCAGCCCCGCTCCGACCAGGCCGATCACGGCCGGGTAGTCGTCCGTCGCGAAGTCGATGCGGGGCGTGAAGCCCGCGCTCTCGCAGACCTCCACCAGATGCCGGCGGCAGCGCGGGCAGCCCGCGATCCACGGCTCGTCGGCCAGGTCGGTGAAGCACGCACGGCCGGCCCTCGCCAGCCGGTGGCCGTCCGGGACCAGGCCGATCAGCCGGTCCGCCAGGATCGGCCGCACCACCAGGTCGTCCCATTCCACGCCGGCCGCCGGGTCCGCCCCGCGCACCTCCGGGTAACGGAACGCCAGGGCGATCTCGCAGTCGCCGTTGCGCAGCATCTCGATGGAGCGCGGCGGCTCCGCCTCCACCAGCGAGACCCGGGTGCCGGGGTGGGCGGCGCGCATCTTGGCCAGGGCGGTCGGCACCAGCGTCGAGCTGCCCGAGGGGAACGACACCAGCCGCACCCGCCCGGCCCGGAGGCCGGCGATGGCCGCGACCTCCTCCTCGGCGGCGGTCAGCCCGGCCAGGATGCCGACCGCATGCCGTACGAGTGCCTCGCCGGCCTGCGTCAGCCGCATCTCGCGGCCCGCCCGGACCAGCAGCGGGGTCCCGGCGGACTGCTCCAGCGCCTTCATCTGCTGGCTGATGGCCGGCTGGGTGCAGCCCAGCTCCCGTGCTGCGCCGGAGAACGAGCCGGTCCTGGCGACGGCGCGCAGCACGCGGAGGTGACGGGCCTCGATCATGTTTCGAGCATAAGCGGGTCTTGGGCTGATCAGGAAAAACCGGTCGGTTGCTTTGAGGCACCGGGCGCATGCGCGGAGGCACAGGGGCGGGACCGGGGGCGGGACCGGGGGTCGGGATCACCGCACGGCGCATGGAGCGGGCGTCGGAAGCTCGGGGCGCGCGGAGTGTGCGGGGCGTGCCGGGGCGAATTGCGGTCACCCTGGTGTGTGGGCCGCATCCTGCCGCCGCGACCGGGCATCGGAGCACCGTATGAAGCTGCTGACCGTGAATTTGGGACACCGCACCCCCTACGCGCACGCCGCCGTCGAGGCCGGCACGGGCATCTTCAAACGTCCCGTGGACGGGCCGGTGACGGTCCGCGCCCCCGGGCCCAGGGGCGTCGGGGGCAGTGGGCTGACCGGCGACGCGGTGGTCGACCGTCGCCACCACGGCGGTGACGACAAGGCCGTGTACGCCTACGCCCGCGAGGACCTGGACGTCTGGCAGCACGAACTGGGCCGCGCGCTGCCCAACGGGCTCTTCGGGGAGAACCTCACCACCTGGGGCGTCGAGGTCACCCACGCCCGCATCGGCGAACGCTGGCGGATCGGCCACCACGTCCTGCTGGAGGTGTCGGCGCCGCGGGTCCCCTGCCGTACGTTCCAGGGGCGGATGGGGGAGCCCCGCTGGATGAAGCGGTTCATCGGGGCCGCGGTGCCCGGCGCGTACCTCCGGGTGATCGAGCCGGGCCAGATCCGCGCCGGGGACCACGTCCGACGGGAGCACCGCCCGGACCACGAGGTGACCGTCCGGATGGTGTTCCGGGCCCTGACCGGCCGGCGGGAGCTGCTGCCGCAACTGCTGGACGCGGGCGAGGTGCTCCCGGAGGAGACCCGCCGGCAGGTGGCGAAGTACCTGGAGCGTGCATGAGGCTCGTAGGCCGGTGCTACCCGCGGGCCGGGACGAATCGTCAGGAGCTGCCGAGTGGTGGGTTTGGGGCTCCAGTGGCGGAGGTTGTCGCTCCGGCGACGGGGGGTTGGGGCTCCGGTGGCGCGCTTCGGGCGGATAGCGTGCCGGTATGACGACTGCATTGATCACGGGAGCGACGGCGGGCATCGGCGCGGCGTTCGCCCGGCGGCTGGCGAGCGACGGCCACAGCGTGGTGCTGGTGGCCCGCGACGAGAAGCGACTGCGCGAGCAGGCCACCGAGTTGCACGACCGGCACGGCATCGAGGCGGAGGTGCTCAGCGCCGACCTGTCGACGGACGACGGCATCGCGGCGGTCGAGGCGCGGCTCTCGGACGCCAAACACCCGGTCGATCTGCTGGTGAACAACGCCGGATTCGGCAACAAGGGCGAGTACCTCGAAGTCCCGATGGCCGACGAACTGACGATGCTGAAGGTGCACTGCGAGGCGGTGCTGCGGCTCACCACCGCCGGCGTACGCGGGATGCGCGACCGGCGGCGCGGTGCGGTGGTCAACGTGGCCTCGGTGGCGGCGTTCGTGCCGCGCGGCACCTACGGCGCGAGCAAGGCCTGGGTGGTGCAGTTCACGCAGGGCGCGGCGCGCGACCTGGCGGGCAGCGGGGTGCGCCTGATGGCGCTGTGCCCCGGCTTCGTACGGACCGAGTTCCACCAGCGGGCCGGGATGGGCACGGACAACATCCCCGGCTGGATGTGGCTGGACGCCGACAAGCTGGTCGACGCGGCGATGAAGGACCTCATGCGCGGCAAGTCCCTCTCGATCCCCGACCCCCGCTACAAGGCCCTCATGGGCGCGGTGAAGCTGGCGCCGCGCGGGGTGCTGGGGGGCCTTACGTCGCGGACGGGGCGGAAGTACGGGCCTCGCTGACGCTTGGTTTTCCGCCCACGTACCCGTCTGTCCCACCGTCGGGGTTGCTCGCCGGTGCGCTTTGCGGCGCCTCCCACGTACCCGGCTGTCCCGCCGCGGGGCTCGCCGTTGTGCGCTTTGCAGCGCCGCGTACGTAGTTGTCTGCGGCGGCGCGGGGCTTGCTCGCCGGTGCGCTTTGCGGCGCCTCCCAGGTACCCGGCTGTCCCGCCGCGGGTGTTGTTCGCCGTTGCGCCTGCGGCGGGCTGGGTTTGTGGTGGGTGCGGTGACGGGCCTCCGGGGCCGGTTGTGTGGACTGCTGTCGCTTTACGTCCACAC
>NZ_JBIDAJ010000062.1:0-27975 GCF_043202395.1 Streptomyces sp. NPDC048197 | reverse complement strand
TCGGACGAACTCCCACTCAGCATCGGATAGTTCATGGCGACGTATCACCCGACCATGGTCCACCACCCGAGATCATTTGAAGACACCCCCTAGCGGATCGGGTGGGCCGGCTTCGGCTCGGCGGACGGCGCCAGCTGACCGCACAGCGAGGGGTTGGCCCGGTCCCTGGCGTAGGGGTCGGTGCCGGCCGGGCGGTCGCTGCCGGCGTGCTGTCCCGCGAAGAGCGGGTGCAGCGCGTCGGCCGACCGCGCGGAGCAGGCCAGCGGTCCGGCCTGCAGGCTGCTCTGCAGCACCTCCAGGCGGTGGTCGGTCAGGTCGTCGCGGCCCAGCCGGAAGTGCATCTCGCGCCGCACGGTGACCAGCGAGGCCGCGCCCGGGGTGGCCTTGCCGACGTCCTGGCCGGCCGCGGCCCGCTGCGCGCCGGAGGCGGGCCGGACGGCGTAGACGAAGGTGTAGTCCGCGGTGACCTCCAGCGCGTCCGGGCTCAACTCCGCGGCGGACAGCGTGCCGTTGACCCGTACGTTCCGGTCGGCGAGCCGGGTCTGCTTCGGGTCGAAGCGGACCAGCCAGCCGGTGGCGGCGTTCCGGCCGTTGTCGTCCGGGTGCGCCAAGCTGCGGTCGAACTGGTCGAGTTGGCCGGTGTCGAGCAGCAGCCGCAGCGGCCGTACGGAACCGCCGGTGAGGGCCTCCGGGTCCAGCGAGGAGCGGACCAGGTAGTCCTTGGCGATGGTCAGCGCGGAGACGATCTGGCCGTCGGAGAAGTGGTCGGTGCGGGAGACCGTGGGCAGGTTCACGCCTGCGGCGCCGATCCGGTAATTCGCCGCGGGGCTGTGCGCGAAGAGGTCCTCGGGCGTCCCGCCGGGCACCTCCCCGCTCGGCGCGAGCGGCACGACGGCCGACCGCAACGGCTGCACCCGGGGCGGTTCCGGGGTCTTGTAGGGGTGCCGGATGCCCATGTAGACGGCGGTGCCGAAGGCCAGCACGATCAGCAGCACCAGGAGGATCGCCTGCCGGGAGCCTCCCAGCCGCATCCAGGCGCGGCGGGTCTTCACCGCGGGTGCATGGTGCTCGCCGAGCCGTTCGTCGGCGGAGAATTCCTGCAGCCGCGCAGCGCGCACGAACGATTCGTCGAACACGACGGATCGGTACTCGTCCTCACCGCCTCCCGGGGCGCCGTTGGGCGTCCCTTCGGGAGGGTCACCAGGCCCGGTCATACAACAAGAGTAGGTCGGCCGGGGCGAAGGTAAACGCCGGGGCGGCGGGCAACTTCAGCGCACCGTCCCGTTTCGGGCGCCCCGGTTGCGGGCAGCGCGCGACGGCGTCATTGTGCCCGGGTGCCGGCGGAGAACGACGGGCGCACGGTCTCGGCGGACGGCAGCGACGGCAGGCCGGGGCGGGCCGTACGGACGCTGTCCGCGCCGCCGGTGGCCGGGGCGTCGACACCGCTGGACGTCGGGGCCGGCGCCGGGCTCTGGTTGCGCCCGGACGCACCGCGGAAGACGGCGCTGAAGGCCAGCGCGACCAGCCCGATGCCCATGACCACGGCCAGCACCCAGGCCACCGGGCGGTGCCAGCGGGTGCTGCCGCGGTAGGGCCGCAGCGAGCCGCCGTAGGGGCCGTACGGGCCGTGCGGCCGGTCGTCGTACTCGTCGTCCTCGTACCCGCCGTACGCACCGTGATGCCGCGGGTCGCCGTACGCGTCGGGGTCGTCCGGGCCGTCGCCGTCGGGACCGAAACCGGCGGTCGAGCGGGCCGCTTCGGCCTCGGCGCGCGCCTCGGCGGCGGCCAGCATCCGCTCGACCGCCGAGGGCTCGTGGATCCGCGCGGACCGGACGAATTCCTCGTCGAAGACCACGGAAGCGAATTCCTCATCCGCTTTTCCGTGGCTCCCGTGGTGGTGCTCGTCGGGCTCTTCGCCGTCCGGGAACGGCGTGCCCCCCACGTCGTCCGGCACCCGTCCAGGTTAGCCCCGGGGGGCCATTTTGGGCAGGGAGAAAGCACAGGGAACGGGGCGGCGGGGAGGGGAAATCCGGGGTCGGCGTCAGCGGGTGTGGCCGTCGCCGGTGACGATGTATTTGGTGGAGGTCAGTTCCGGCAGGCCCATGGGGCCGCGGGCGTGCAGCTTCTGGGTGGAGATGCCGATCTCGGCGCCGAAACCGAACTGGCCGCCGTCCGTGAAGCGGGTCGAGGCGTTGACCGCGACGGTGGTGGAATCCACCAACTGGGTGAACTTGCGGGCCGCGGCCTGCGAGGTGGTGACGATCGCCTCGGTGTGCCCGGAGGTCCAGCGCCGGATGTGCGCGACCGCCGCCTCCAGGTCGGGCACCACGGCGGCCGCGATGTCGTACGAGAGGTACTCCGTGGCCCAGTCCTCGTCGGTGGCGGGGGCGACCAGCCCGGGCCCGGCCTGCTGCCAGGCGGCGTCGCCGTGCACGACCACCCCGGCCTGGGTGAGCGCCTCCAGGGCGCGCGGCAAGAACTTCTCGGCGATACCGGCGTGCACCAGCACGGTCTCGGCGGCGTTGCAGACGCTGGGCCGCTGGGCCTTGGAGTTGATCAGGATGTCGATCGCCATGTCGAGGTCGGCGGCCTCGTCGACGTAGACGTGGCAGTTGCCGGTGCCGGTCTCGATCACCGGGACGGTGGACTCCTCGACGACCGTACGGATCAGCGAGGCACCGCCGCGCGGGATCAGCACGTCGACCAGGCCGCGGGCGCGCATCAGCTCGCGCACCGAGTCGCGGCTCTCGCCGGGCACCAGCTGGACGGCGTCGGCGGGCAGCCCGGCGCTCCGGACGGCGTCGCGCAGCACGTCCACCAGGGCGCTGTTGGAGGCGTAGGCGGAGGACGAGCCGCGCAGCAGCACGGCGTTGCCGGACTTCAGGCAGAGGGCGGCGGCGTCCACCGTCACATTGGGCCGGGCCTCGTAGATGATGCCGATCACGCCGAGCGGGACCCGGACCTGGCGCAGGTCGAGGCCGTTGGGCAGGGTCGAGCCGCGGACCACCTCGCCGACCGGGTCGGGCAGCGCCACGACCTGGCGGACGTCCGCGGCGATCGCCGCGATCCGCTCCGGGGTGAGGGTGAGCCGGTCCACGATCGACTCGGCGGTGCCGGCCTCCCGGGCCTTGGCGACGTCCCGGGCGTTGGCGGCGACGACCTCCTCGGTCCGCTCCACCAGGGCGTCGGCGATGGCGAGCAGCGCGGCGTCGCGGGCCGTCCGCGGCAGTGGCGCCAGGACGGCGGCCGCCTCCCGCGCACGGCGGGCGGTGTCGAGGACGGGCGAGGTCTGCGATGCGCTGCTGGTCATGGCCGCAAGCCTATCGGGCGGGCAGGCCGCGGCCAGGGGCCATCTCACAGCGCGGAACACATCGGGCCGCCGGTCAGAAGGGGTGGACGCCTACGGGTGCGGCCGGTGGCGGTCCGTAACCCTCGGCGATGCGCTGGTGGTACGTCTCACGGTCGATGACCTCCAGGCCGACGATCTCCCACGGGGGCAGCTTGGCCGTCGAGCGGTGCTCGCCCCAGAGCCGCAGGGCGACCGCCGCGGCGTCGTGCAGGTCGCGGGCCTCCTCCCAGTAGCGGATCTCGGCGTGGTCGTTGGCGTAGCGGCTGGTCAGCAGGAAGGGATGGTCGTGCGCGAGCTGCTCCAGCGCCCGCCGGACCTCCCGCAGCGGGGCCTCGGCCCCGGAGACGCTGAGGGTGATGTGCCAGAGCCGGGACGCTTCCCCGCGGTCGCTCTCCGTGGTCAGCCGCGCGGTCCCGCTGCGCTCCCCCAGGTCCTCGTCCTCGGGCCGGCCGGCGGCCGGGCCGGGTCCGACGCTGGTCAGTGTGCGCTCCGCCGTCCCTCGGGGCGGTGCCCCTGGGCGCCCTCGTCTCACCGGCGGCCTCCTGTGGTGCGAATTGCTGGCCCCGGGCGGTTGCGGGGCCGACTGGGTGGTACGTCGACGGGTGCGCTTGCGCGCGCTGGGCACCCCTCCCCTGTGGCGCCCCGCAACAAAGTTGACCAGTCCGCGGGCCGTCGCGGGGGCGTTTTTGCGAAGCTCTCGCGGGAAAAGACCGGCCGGTGCACCGCGGGCGGGGCGGTGTGCCGGTGCCGTGCCGGGCGCCGGCGGGGTCCGGCGGCGTCAGTGGTGCAGCAGCACCAGATCGTCGCGGTGCACGACCTCCCGCTCGTAGGCGGGGCCCAGCTCACGGGCGAGATCGCGGGTCGAACGGCCAATCAATCGGGGGATTTCCCGGGCGTCGAAATTGACCAGCCCGCGGGCGATCGCCCGGCCCCCGCCGTCCCGCAGCTCGACCGGGTCGCCGGCCGAGAACTCGCCCTCCACCGCCGCGATACCGGCGGGCAGCAGCGAGGAGTGCCGCTCCACCACGGCCTGGACCGCCCCGTCGTCCAGGACGAGCGCGCCGCGCGGGGTGGAGGCGTGCGCGAGCCACAGCAGCCGGTCGGCGGAGCGGCGCCCGGTCCGCAGGAAGTGCGTGCCCGTGGGCCCGCCGGCCAGCGCCTCCGCGGCGTGTACGGCGGAGGTCAGGATGACCGGGATGCCGGCCGCGGCGGCGATCCGGGCCGCCTCGACCTTGGTGACCATGCCTCCGGTGCCCACGCCGGCCTTGCCCGCGCTCCCGATGGAGACGCCTTCGAGGTCCTTGGGACCACGGACCTCGGCTATCCGCGAGGTGCCCGGGGTGGCCGGGTCGCCGTCGTAGAGGCCGTCCACGTCGGACAGCAGGATCAGCAGGTCGGCGCGGACGAGGTGGGCGACCAGCGCGGCCAGCCGGTCGTTGTCGCCGAAGCGGATCTCGTCGGTGGCGACCGTGTCGTTCTCGTTGACGATCGGCACGGCGCCCATGGCCAGCAGCTGGTCCAGGGTCCGGTAGGCGTTGCGGTAGTGGGCCCGGCGGCTGGTGTCGTCGGAGGTCAGCAGGACCTGGCCGACACGCCGGCCGTAGCGGGCGAAGGAGGCGGTGTAGCGGGCGACCAGCAGGCCCTGGCCGACGCTGGCGGCGGCCTGCTGGCGGGCCAGGTCGCGCGGCCGCCGGTCCAGGCCCAGGGGGGCCAGACCGGCCGCGATGGCACCGGAGGAGACCAGCACGATCTCCTTGTCCTGGTGCTTGGCCAGCACGTCCACCAGCGCGTCGACCCGGTCCGCGTCCAGTCCGCCGGCGGCCGTGGTCAGTGAGGACGAGCCCACCTTCACCACGATCCGCCGGGCGTGAGCGACGTCCTGCCTTGCGCCTGCCACCTGCTGTACCCCTGTACTGCTCGCCTGTTTTCCGGCCGCCGTACGGGTGGTCCCCCGACCGTCCCGTACACGTCCCTACGGGCGCAATCTACGGCAGTGCGGCCCGCCGGCGCGTGCCGATATCGCCTGGCGGACGCCCGGTGGGACGGCGACTTGCCGGCCGGAGTGGCGAACGCCACCGTGCAGTGGCGGGGACGCCCGGGTGGTGAACACCACCGTCAAATGGCTGGAACAATACGGAGGAACGCCCTCCGGTCCGCCCGCCGTACAGGTCCGAAGGCTTCTTCCCGCGGCCGTATTTACTGCATTTACCGCACCCACCCCCGAATTCCTTAAGACGGGCGGAACGACCAAGAGGTTGCGTTCGATTGGTCCGCTTTCGCGGTGATGAGAGCCACAGCAGATTGTCACCAAGGCCAACAAGGTCATACGGTCGGGTGTCCATCGGTCCCGTTTCGCCGCTCCGGCGGCGTCGCAGCGCGGGACCCGGCCGCCCCACTTCGGCCTCCCCCCTGACCTTCTTTGCTGCCAGGAGCCCTCCCCCGTGCCTTCCGCCGGAATCGTTCCCCGCCGAGCCGTACAGCTCGCGGCACTCCTCGCGATGATGCTCGCGTTCACCGCCCAGCTCGTCGGTGCGCTGCTGCCCGTCATCCCGCTGTTCATCGCCGCCTCCGTGGTCAACCTGGGTCTCGACCTGGTCCTGCAGCACAAGCAGCCCGGCCTGCTCGCCGTGCTGGGCCGGATCCGGTTCGACGTCACGGTGCGCCAGCTGCTGCGCGACATGCTGATACTGGTCGGCCTGCTGCACATCGACGGCATCAACCCGCTGGAGGAGCAGGCGCCGCTCACCATCACGCTGCTCCTCTTCTACGGCACCCACTTCGTGTGCCAGGCGGTCGCTGTGCTGGTCCGCCGGACCCGCAGCCTGCCGTTCGTGACGCGCAACATCGACGCCGGCGAACTGCGGCTGTGCGACGCGCCGCCGCGGATCCTGTCCCGCCAGACGGGCCGGCGGCTGCTGCGCTTCTCGGTGCCGACCACGATCGGCATGATGGTGACCGCGATCACGACCGACGCCTTCTGGGGCGGCATCGGACTGGCCGTCTCCCTGGCCCTGTCGGCCGGCGGCACCCTCTACCTGGGCACCTGGCTGCTGCCCAAGAAGCGCGTGGTCGCCGAACAGCAGGCGCTGGAGTGGCTGGACAACTGGCTGGCCGAGTACCGGCCGACGGTCGGCATGTACTTCTCCGGCGGCGCCTCCTCCGCCTACCAGGCCAACATGTGGCTGAGCACGCTCGCCTCCCTGGACGGCAACCCGATCATCGTGCTCCGTGAGCGCTTCATGGTGCAGAAGATCGAGGCCACGGACATCCCGATCGTCTGCATCCCGAAGGTCGCCAACCTGATGCGCCTGGAGCACTCCACGCTGAAGGTCCTGCTGCACCCGGCGAACTCCGGCAAGACCTCGCAGATCCTGCGGATCCCGTCGATCAAGCACGCGTTCATCAACCACGGCGAGAGCGACAAGCTCTCCTCCTGCAACCCGTACGCCAAGGCGTACGACGAGGTCTGGGTGGCGGGTCCGGCGGCCCGCGACCGCTACCAGCTCGCCGACATCGGCGTGGAGGACAAAGACGTCGTCGAGGTCGGCCGCCCGCAGCTGTCCCCGATCCGCCCGATCCAGCCCCTCGGCAGTGCCCCGGCCGGCCGGCCGACCACCGTGCTGTACGCCCCGACCTGGGAGGGCTGGGACGGCAACCCGGGCAACACCTCGGTGATCCTGGCCGGCGAGAACATCGTCCGCGAGCTGCTCGCCGACGAGAACGTGCGGCTGCTGTACAAGCCGCACCCGATGACCGGTTCCGTCGACCCGCGGGCGGGCGCCGCCGACACCCGTATCCAGGCGATGATCGCGGAGGCCAATGGCCGGCGCAGCGGTACGCGCCCCGGCCCGGAGGCCGCCGCCGAGCTGGTCCGCCGCGCCCAGGAGCTGGACGCCCTGACCACCTCCGCGTTCCGCAAGAGCGCGGACGAGCTGGAGCGGATGCGGCTGCAGGGGACCCCCGACGAGGGCCGCGCGGCCGCCGTCGCGGACGCGGTCACCGCCTGGGAGGCGGCGTACTGGAACTCCTTCCCCGAGTGGGAGCACCAGATCATCACCACCGCCCGCCCCGGCATCTTCAGCTGCTTCAACCAGGCCGACGTGCTGATCAGCGACGTCTCCAGCGTGGTCTCCGACTATCTGACCAGCGAGAAGCCGTACGCGGTCGCCAACACGTCGGGTATGACCGAGGAGGACTTCCGGGCGAACTTCCCGACCGTCCGGGCGGCGACGATCCTCACGCCGGACGCGGCCGGGGTGGCCGGTCTGCTCGACGCGGTCCGCGACCCGGAGAAGGACACCCTCGTCGCGGCGCGGGCCGAGCTCAAGGAGCACCTGCTGGGCCCGTCGGACCCGCCGTCGTCGGTCCGCTTCAACCGGGCGGCGATGGATCTGTGCACCAAGGCCGACGAGCGCCGCATCCGGATGGAGAACCGGCTCTCCGGCATCCCCGGCCAGCGCTCGCAGGAGGGCGTGGACGGCCCGGAGGCGGCCGAACACGAGGCCACCGGCACCTCGGACGCGACGGCCGGCGTCTAGCCCGCAGAACGCCGTCTGCGGCCTCCGCGGACGGCCCTGAACACCAGCGCAGGCCCCGGGAAGATCTCTTCCCGGGGCCTGCGCTTTGCGTTGGGGGCCAGCGGTCGGCCTGCGGCCCCTTGGTTTTTTCCCCGCCGCCCACCCCCCTTCGGGGGGTGGGCGGGTACATGTGCCTACGCCTGCTGCCTACCCTGCCCTAGAACGGCCGGAAGCCGTCGTACTCCTGGGCGGCCTCGTCGCGTTCCGCGTCGCGGTCGCGGCGGCGCTGGGCGGCCGGGCGGGGCGCCTCGAAGCGGTGGTCCTCGCCGCGCCGGCCCAGCATCTCCGCGCCGGCCGTCATCGTCGGCTCCCAGTCGAAGACCACCGCGTTGTCCTCGGGGCCGATCGCCACGCCGTCCATGGCGCGGGCGCCCGCCTTGAGGAGCGCGTCCTCGACGCCGAGGCGGCTGAGCCGGTCCGCCAGATAGCCGACCGCCTCGTCGTTGTTGAAGTCGGTCTGCCGCACCCAGCGCTCCGGCTTCTCGCCCCGTACGCGGAAGAAGCCCTCGCCCTCCTGCGTGACCGTGAAGCCCGCGTCGTCCACCGCCTTGGGACGGATGACGATCCGCGTGGCCTCCTGGACGGGCTTGGCGGCGCGCGCCTTGGCGACGATGTCGGCCAGCGCGTACGACAGCTCCTTCAGGCCCTGGTGGGCGACGGCGGAGACCTCGAAGACGCGGTAGCCGCGCTCCTCCAGGTCCGGCCGGATCATGTCGGCCAGGTCCTTGCCGTCCGGGATGTCGACCTTGTTGAGCACGACCACCCGCGGCCGGTTCTCCAGGCCGCCGTACTGGGCCAGCTCCTCCTCGATGACGTCGAGGTCGGAGACCGGGTCCCGGTCGGACTCCAGGGTCGCGGTGTCCAGGACGTGCACCAGCACCTCACAGCGCTCGACGTGCCGCAGGAACTCCAGGCCCAGGCCCTTGCCCTGGCTGGCGCCCGGGATCAGCCCGGGGACGTCCGCGATGGTGTAGACCGTGGCGCCGGCGGTGACCACGCCGAGGTTGGGCACCAGCGTCGTGAACGGGTAGTCCGCGATCTTCGGCCGGGCCGCGGAGAGCACCGAGATCAGCGACGACTTGCCCGCGCTCGGGTAGCCGACCAGTGCGACGTCCGCGACGGTCTTGAGCTCCAGGACGATGTCCCGGGCCTCTCCCGGCTCGCCGAGCAGCGCGAAGCCGGGCGCCTTGCGGCGGGCGGAGGCCAGCGCCGCGTTGCCGAGGCCGCCGCGGCCGCCCTGGCCGGCGACGAAGGTGGTGCCCTGGCCCACCAGGTCGGCGAGCACCTCACCGTTCTTGTCGAGCACGACCGTGCCGTCCGGGACCGGCAGGACCAGGTCCTTGCCGTTCTTGCCCTCTCGGTTGTCGCCCGCACCGGGCTGGCCGTTGGTGGCCTTGCGGTGCGGGTGGTGGTGGTAGTCGAGGAGGGTGGTGACGTCCTGGTCGACGACCAGGATCACATCGCCGCCACGGCCGCCGTTGCCGCCGTCGGGGCCGCCGAGCGGCTTGAACTTCTCCCGGTGTACGGAGGCACAGCCGTGGCCTCCGTTACCCGCGGCGACGTGCAGCTCGACGCGGTCCACGAAGGTGGTCATGGTGGGGTGCCTCCAGATGAGCGGGGTGGTCTGGTACTGCGTACTACGGGTTGCCGCCGGGGCGCCGCGGAACTGCGCGGAGCAGCACGGCGCGTACGGCAGCGGGGGCGCGTACGTCAGGGATGTCTCTGTCGTAACACGCGAAGGGCGGACCGGCCTTCCCGCTCACGCGGGAAAAGGCGGTCCGCCCCTGGTGGTGCTGTGTGACGTCCGGGCCCGTATTACTGGGCGACCGGGACGATGTTCACGACCTTGCGGCCACGGTGGGTGCCGAACTGCACCGCACCGGCCTGCAGGGCGAACAGGGTGTCGTCGCCGCCGCGGCCGACGCCCGTGCCGGGGTGGAAGTGGGTGCCACGCTGGCGGACCAGGATCTCACCGGCGAGGACGGCCTGACCGCCGAAGCGCTTCACGCCGAGCCGCTGAGCATTGGAGTCGCGACCGTTCCGGGTGGACGATGCGCCCTTCTTGTGTGCCATGTCTCCTCAGTCCCTTACTTCGCCGGGGCGTCGATGCCGGTGATCTTCAGCGCCGTGTGGAGCTGGCGGTGGCCGATCCGCTTCTTGTAACCGGTCTTGTTCTTGTACTTCTGGATCCGGATCTTGTTGCCCTTGTGGTGGTCCACGACCTCACCCTGGACCTTCACGCCGGCCAGGACCCACGGGTCGCTGGTGACCGCGTCACCGTCGACGACCAGCAGCGTGGAGAGCTCGACGGTGTCGCCGACCTTGCTGGTGGAAATGCGGTCAATCTCGATGACGTCGCCGACAGAAACCTTCTGCTGGCGTCCGCCGGTGCGCACGATCGCGTACACGCGGAACTCTCTTTCGCTTGAAACGGATCCTCTGATGCCAGCCGCTCTCACGGGCTCGGGACGTCCCGTGGAATCCGATCGGACGAGCGGCCTCCCTCGGCGGACCGAGAGGTAGTTGCTCAGAAGTTGGTGGTGTCCTGAAGCCTCAGACACCGACGGTCAAGGTTACGGGGCCTTGACCAGGGGGTCAAACCGGCCCCGGGCCGCCGTGACGGCCCGGGGCGGGTTCGTGACGCTCAGTCCTCCGTCGAGGCCCATTGAGGCCCCGGTGCAGGCACCGGCTCCACCGGAGCGGCTTACGCCGCGCCCTCTGCCTGCGCGACCGAGGGCTGCTCGGCGGCTGCGGTCTTCTTGGCCGCGGCCTTCTTCGTCGTCGCCTTCTTCGTGGTGGTCTTCTTCGTCGTGGCCTTCTTGGCGGTGGTGGTCTTCTTCGCCGCCGCCTTCTTGGCCGTGGTCTTCTTCGCCGCGGCCTTCTTGGCGGTGGCCTTCTTGGCCGTCGCCTTCTTCGCGGTCTTCTTCGCCGCGGGCGCCGCCTCCGGCTCGGCCGCCCCGGCACCCTCGACGGGCTCCGCGGCCGCGGCCGGTGCCTCGGCCTGCTCCACCGCCGGCTCGGCGGCCGGCGTGGCGATCACCACGGTCGCCGCGGAATCGTCGGACACCTCGGGCGAGCCCGCCGGAGCGGTCACCTTACGGGTCACCCGACGGCGCGGACGGGCCGGCGCGGGCTCCGGGGCAGCGGCCTCGGCGGCCGGCTCCGGGGCCGGCTCCGGGGCCGGCTCCGGCTCGGCGGCCTGCGCGGGCGCCGGCTCGGCCGGCAGCACGATCGCGGCGGCCTCCTCGGCGGCGGCCTTGGGGGCGCCCGCCGGGGCGGACACCTTCCGGCTCACCCGGCGACGGCCCCGGCCACGTCCGGCCGCGGCCTCGGCCTCCGCCGGGCTGCTGAACCACTCGTCGGCACCGGCCACCGCGGGCTGCAGCTCGGCCTCCGTCACGGCCACCGGCTCCAGCTCGGGCGCGCCGCCGTCCGGGGTGGGCTCGGCGGCCTCGACCTCGTGGACGTGCGGCTCGGCGGCCTCGACCGGCGCCGCCTTGCCCTTCTTCTTGCGCTTGCCGCCACCGCCGACCGTGGTCGGCTGGTCCATGTGGACGATGACGCCCCGGCCGTTGCAGTGCACGCACGACTCGGAGAACGACTCCAGCAGGCCCTGGCCGACCCGCTTGCGGGTCATCTGGACCAGGCCGAGCGAGGTGACCTCGGCCACCTGGTGCTTCGTACGGTCCCGGCCCAGGCACTCCAGCAGGCGCCGCAGCACCAGGTCGCGGTTGGACTCCAGCACCATGTCGATGAAGTCGATCACGATGATGCCGCCGAGGTCGCGCAGCCGCAGCTGGCGCACGATCTCCTCGGCCGCCTCCAGGTTGTTCCTGGTGACCGTCTCCTCCAGGTTGCCGCCCTGGCCGGTGAACTTGCCGGTGTTGACGTCGACCACGACCATCGCCTCGGTCCGGTCGATCACCAGCGAACCGCCGCTGGGCAGCCAGACCTTGCGGTCCAGCGCCTTCATCAGCTGCTCGTCGATCCGGTACGTCGCGAAGACGTCGACGTCCGAGGTCCACTTCTGCAGCCGGTCGGTGAGGTCCGGCGCCACGTGGGCGACATAGCCGTGGATCGTCTCCCAGGCGTCGTCACCGCTGACGATGACCTTGGAGAAGTCCTCGTTGAAGATGTCCCGCACGACCCGGACGGTCATGTCCGGCTCGCCGTACAGCAGCGTCGGCGCGCTGGAGCTGCTGCTCTTGGCCTTCTTCTGGATCTCTTCCCACTGGGCCTGCAGGCGCTGGACGTCGCGCGCCAGCTCCTCCTCGCTCGCGCCCTCCGCGGCGGTACGGACGATCACGCCCGCGTCCTCGGGGACGATCTTCTTGAGGATCTGCTTCAGCCGGGCCCGCTCGGTGTCCGGTAGCTTGCGGCTGATACCGGTCATCGAGCCCTCGGGCACGTAGACCAGGTAGCGGCCGGGCAGCGAGACCTGGCTGGTCAGGCGGGCGCCCTTGTGGCCGATCGGGTCCTTGGTGACCTGCACCAGCACCGACTGGCCGGACTTCAGCGCGCTCTCGATCCGGCGCGGGCCGTTCGCCATGCCCAGCGCCTCGAAGTTGACCTCACCGGCGTACAGCACGGCGTTACGGCCCTTGCCGATGTCGACGAAGGCGGCCTCCATCGACGGCAGGACGTTCTGCACCTTGCCGAGGTACACATTGCCGACGTACGAGGTGGCCTGCTCCTTGTTGACGAAGTGCTCCACGAGCACGTTGTCCTCAAGGACGGCGATCTGGGTGCGCTCGCCGCTCTGGCGGACGACCATCACCCGCTCGACGGCCTCACGGCGGGCGAGGAACTCCGCCTCGGTGATGATCGGCACCCGGCGGCGGCCCTGCTCACGCCCCTCGCGGCGGCGCTGCTTCTTGGCCTCCAGACGCGTCGACCCCTTGATCGACTGCACCTCGTCGGCGCCGGTGCCCTCGTCCTTCTTGCGGGGCTCACGGACCTTGACGACCGTGCGCTCGGGATCGTCGGCGTGCGTGGCGTCGACCTCGGCGGCGTCCCCGCTGCGACGGCGGCGACGACGGCGCCGGCGGCTGCTGCTGGAGCCGGCGCCCGCCTGCTCGTCCTCGTGCTCCTCCGCCTCCTCGGCGGACTCCGCCTCCCGGTGGCCGGCCTCCTCGGCCTCGGCCTCCTGGGCGCCCTCCTCGGCAGCGGCCTCGGCCTGCTGCTCCTCGGTGCCCTCGGCACTCTCCCCGCGGCGGCGGCGACGGCCACCACGGCGACGGCGGCGCGACGGACGCTCGGCGAACTCGTCCTCGGCCTGGCCGGCCTCCTCGGCCTCGGCCTCCTCGGCGGCCTCCGGCTCCTCCGCGGGAGCGGTGACGGCCTGCTCGGCCTCGACCGGGGCGCCCCGGCGGCGACGGCGCCGCGCACCGGCCGGCGGCTGCTCCTCGGTGACCTGCTCGGTCTCGGCCGCCTCCTGGCGCGCCGCGGCATGGGCGGCCGCGGCGGTCTCGGGGGTCTGGAACATCGGCTCGGTGAAGACCGGCGCCTGGAAGACCGCGGTCGGCGGCCGCTGGGCACGACGGCGGCCGCGCACCGGCGCCTCCTGCGCGGGCTCCTCCTCGGCCCGCGGCGCCTCGGCGACCGGCTCCGCGGCCCGCTCGGTACGGCGGCGGGACCGGCGGCGCGGGCCCTCGGTCTCCTCGGCGGCGGGCGCCTCGGCCTCCGGCGCGGCTTCCGCGGCCGGGAGGGGCGCCTCGGCGGGCTCCTCGGCGGCCTGCGGCGCACCCGCGGGAGCGGTGGCCTTACGGGTGGCGCGGCGGCGGGTACGGGCCGGCTTGGCCTCCTCGACGGCCTCCGCGGCGGCGGGCGCCTCCTCGGCGGCGGCCGGTGCGGCCGGGGCCTCGACGGGCTCCTCGGCACTCACCTGCGGGGCACCGGCCGGAGCGGTCGCCTTACGGGTCGCACGGCGACGCGTACGGGCCGGCTTCGCGGGCTCCTCGGCGACGGGGGTGATCTCTTCCGCCTCCTCGGCCTCCTCGGCCGGCTCGGCCGGCTCATCGAGGGGCGCCTCCGCGACAACCGGCTCCGGAGCGGCCTCTGGCTGCGGGGCCCCGGCGGGGGCGGTCGCCTTGCGGGTCGCCCGGCGGCGGGTACGGCGCGGGGCGGCCTCCTCGGCCTGCGGCTCCTCGGCGGCGACTGCGGCACCGGCCGCTGCCGCTGCCTCGGCAGGAGCCTCCACGGGCGTCTCCGCGGGCGCCTCGGCGGCCGGCTGCGGGGCCCCGGCGGGGGCGGTGGCCTTACGGGTGGCCCGGCGGCGGGTACGGGCCGGCTTGGCCTCGTCGCCGCTGCTCACCGCGGACGCGGTGGCCTCCTCGGCGGCGGCCCGGTCGGCCGTCGGCGCGGCGGGCTCGGTGCTCACCACGGTGGCTGCGGAGGCGTCGCCGGCGACCGGCGGACCGGCCGGCCGGGACGCCGCCCGGCGCCGACGGCGCGGCGGCAGCGTGTCACTGGGTGAGTGGTTGTCGTCCGGACCGCGGTCCGGGGACGACGTGGATTCAGTGGGCTCAATGGGCTCGAGCATGCGGGCGGTTCTCCCGTCACGCTCCCGGGCGCCGCGCCTGGTTCCGGTAGCGGTCCGCGTGATGAGCGCGGGCCCGCTGTCCGGGGCGTGGGCGCCGCACGGGAGCTGTCGTCTCGCTCGCCGGCCCCTTTTTTGGGGTGGGGACCGGCGAAAGTCTCCTGGTCAGTGCGTCTGCCGGACCGGGGTGGCGCCCTGGTTGATCGGCGACGCGACGACGGCGGTCCTACGCAGTACCGTCCCCGGCTGCCGGGGAAGCCCCGCCCGGCGCCTTCGCGGCACTCTGCCCGGCGGCCGTGGGTGGGGCGGCCGTGGCAGCGTCGCGGTCGGGCGCAAGCGGGTCGGTCACCGCGCCGGTCTCCTCATCGAGCAGCCCCTGCGCCAGCCTGGTCACCGCAGCGGGGACCGGCGGCGCCAGGTCGGCCGTAGCTCGGAGGCCGGACAGGACGTCGTCGGGTCGAACGGCGGGTGTCACATGCCGAACAACCAGCCGCAGTATCGCACAGGCATTGCCGTCGGGCCTATCGCCCTGGCAACCGGCCGCCTCCAGATGCGCCACCGCGGCCCGGGCGTCGAAGGTCCGCATGCCGTTCTTCGTACGGCGTTCGACCAGCACCTCTTCGGCCGCGAGGAACGCCTCGACGGCGTGGGCGGCGGCCTCGGGGACGACCCCGTCGAGCCGGAGCTCCCACACCGACGCCTGCAGCCGGTCGGCCAGGCCGCTGGTGCGGGCCTCGACCGATTCGATCACATCGAGCCCGGCCGGCAGCGACTCGTCGAGGAGTTCGCGAAGCTTGTCCGGGTCGCGGCGCGCGGCGAGCTGGATCTCCAGGTACTCGGCCTCACTGCCCGTGCCGGTCGGGGCGGCGTTCGCGTACGACACCTTGGGGTGCGGGGTGAAACCCGCCGAATAGGCCATGGGGACCTCGGCGCGGCGCAGCGCCCGCTCGAAAGCGCGCTGGAAGTCGCGGTGGCTGGTGAACCGGAGGCGGCCGCGCTTGGTGTAGCGCAGTCGGATGCGCTGCACCGCCGGTGCGGGCGGCGGGCCTTCGGGCTGTCGCTTGCCCAGTGTCGTTCAGTCCTTCGTGAGTGCGGTCGTACTGCTACCTAGAGTACGTGTCTCACGGCCGCCAGGTTCCCCAAGGGCGGTCCGGCCACCCTCAGCGCTGCCGCCGGACCCGCCGCCGACGCCGCCGGCGGGCACCGCCGCGGTGACCCAGTACCGCAGCTTCTCGTCCCGCTGGTCCTCGAAGATCCCGCCGCAGGCCTCGATGACCTTGCGTGATCCGAGGTTGTCCGCGTCGCAGGTGACCAGCACCGGATCGATGCCGAGCTCGTCGCGGGCGATCGGCAGGGCGGCGCGCAGCATCGCCGTCGCGTGCCCCTGCCGGCGGGCCCCGGGGCGTACCGCGTACCCGAGGTGACCGCCCCAGGTACGGAGGGAGGGGGTGAGCCGGTGGCGGAAGGTGACGCGGCCCAGATAGCTGCCGTCCACCACCCACCACCGGGTGGACACCGGCACCCGGCCGTCGGCGCGCTCGTCGTACGCGGTGCCGCCCACCACGGCGACGTACGCGGCGAACCCCTCGGGGGTCGGCCAGCGGGTGCGCCAGGTGCGCAGTTCGCGCGCCAGGTTGGACCGCGGAGCGTGCTCGGCGCCGTCGGCGCGGAACTCGTCCATCGCGGCGAGGAACGAGTCGTGGAAGGCGACGGAGGGGACGACCAGCCGCCCTGACGTCGGCGTGTGCGGTGCGGGCATCGGATCATTGTGCCGAGCACACCGCGGCCCGGCCACCGCGAGGGCGGAGGCCGGGCCGAACTGCCTTACGGGAAGCGCTACTTGACGACCGTCAGCGGCAGCAGCTTCTTGCCCGTGGGGCCGATCTGGATCTGGGTGTCCATCTGAGGACAGACCCCACAGTCGAAGCACGGGGTCCAGCGGCAGTCCTCGACCTCGGTCTCGTCGAGGGCGTCCTGCCAGTCCTCCCAGAGCCAGTCCTTGTCGAGGCCGGAGTCCAGGTGGTCCCAGGGGAGGACCTCCTCGTACTCCCGCTCGCGGGTGGTGTACCAGGCGACGTCCACGCCGAACTCCGGCAGCGTCTTCTCCGCGGCGCGCATCCAGCGGTCGTAGGAGAAGTGCTCGCGCCAGCCGTCGAAGCGGCCGCCGTCCTCGTAGACGGCGCGGATGACGGAGCCCACGCGGCGGTCACCGCGCGAGAGCAGGCCCTCGACGATGCCGGGCTTGCCGTCGTGGTAGCGGAAGCCGATGGAACGGCCGTACTTCTTGTCGCCGCGGATCTTGTCGCGGAGCTTTTCGAGGCGGGCGTCGGTCTCCTCGGCGGAGAGCTGCGGGGCCCACTGGAAGGGGGTGTGCGGCTTGGGGACGAAGCCGCCGATGGAGACCGTGCAGCGGATGTCGTTGGACCGGGAGACCTCGCGGCCCTTGGCGATGACGTTGACCGCCATGTCGCCGATCTGCAGCACGTCGTCGTCGGTCTCGGTGGGCAGACCGCACATGAAGTACAGCTTCACCTGGCGCCAGCCGTTGCCGTAGGCCGTGGCGACCGTACGGATCAGGTCCTCCTCCGAGACCATCTTGTTGATGACCTTGCGGATGCGCTCGGAGCCGCCCTCGGGGGCGAAGGTGAGGCCGGACCGGCGGCCGTTGCGGGTCAGCTCGTTGGCGAGGTCGATGTTGAAGGCGTCGACCCGGGTGGAGGGCAGCGACAGGCCGATCTTGTCTTCCTCGTACCGGTCGGCGAGGCCCTTGGCGATGTCACCGATCTCGGTGTGGTCCGCGGAGGAGAGGGAGAGGAGGCCGACCTCCTCGAATCCGGTGGCCTTCAGCCCCTTGTCCACCATCTCGCCGATGCCGGTGATGCTTCGCTCCCGCACGGGGCGCGTGATCATGCCGGCCTGGCAGAAACGGCAGCCGCGGGTGCAGCCGCGGAAGATCTCCACCGACATCCGCTCGTGGACGGTCTCGGCGAGCGGGACCAGCGGCTGCTTGGGGTACGGCCACTCGTCGAGGTCCATGACGGTGTGCTTGGAGACCCGCCACGGGACACCGGAGCGGTTGGGCACGACGCGGGAGATCCGGCCGTCGGCCAGGTACTCGACGTCGTAGAACTTGGGGACGTAGACGCTGCCGGTCTTCGCGAGGCGGAACAGCAGCTCGTCGCGGCCGCCCGGGCGGCCCTCGTTCTTCCAGGCGCGGATGATCTCGGTGATCTCCAGCACCGCCTGCTCGCCGTCGCCGACCACCGCGCAGTCGAGGAAGTCCGCGATCGGCTCGGGGTTGAAGGCGGCGTGGCCGCCCGCGAGGATCAGCGGGTGCTCGTCGGTGCGGTCCTTGGACTCGAACGGGATGCCGGCCAGGTCCAGGGCGGTGAGCAGGTTGGTGTAGCCCAGCTCGGTGGAGAAGGACACGCCGAGCACGTCGAAGGCGCCGACGGGGCGGTGCGCGTCGACCGTGAACTGCGGCACCTCGTGCTCACGCATCAGCGCTTCAAGGTCCGGCCAGACGCTGTAGGTGCGCTCGGCGAGCACGCCCTCCTGCTCGTTGAGGACCTCGTAGAGGATCATGACGCCCTGATTGGGCAGCCCGACCTCGTACGCGTCGGGGTACATGAGGGCCCAGCGGACGTCGCAGCTCTCCCACGGCTTGACCGTGGAGTTGAGCTCACCGCCGACGTACTGGATCGGCTTCTGCACGTGTGGGAGCAGAGCTTCGAGTTGCGGGAAAACCGACTCGGACATCTCGAACCTTCGTGGGCTGACAAGGGGCGACTCTCAAGCGTAACCCGCTCGGCGGCACCCGAAATCGCACGGCGGGCGCGGTGCCCCCGTCTCACGCCCCCAGCCGCGCCAGCAGCCGCTTACGGGACGCCTTCGCCCAGGTGGCCGGGAGGTCGCGTTCCCGTTGGGCGGCCAGGGCCTCCTCGCGGCCGTGGAGCAGGCCGAAGGTGAAGCCGCCCTCGCCGGCGCGGTGGGCCTGGGTGGCCAGGTCACGGAGGGCGCCGCGGGCCACCACGCTGTCCTGGTGGTCGCCGAGCAGCTGCTGCACCTTCTTGATCCGCTTGGCGAACTTCTTCGCCGGCTTGCCGAGCGCCGGGCGGGCCGCCTCGGCCGCGTACCGGGCCCGCTTGGCGGCCTTGCGGGCACTGTGCAGCGCCTCGTCCCGTCCCCGGCCGGCGGGGGCGTCCAGCGCGGCCGCCACGCGCCCGGCCAGCCGCCGGTAGTCCTTGAGGACGGCCCGGGCCGCCGCCTCGGAGGCGGGCCGCTTGGCGGCGGTGCGCAGCGGCGGGTCCGCCAGGAGGGCGTGCAGCCGGTCGAGGAGGGCCAGGTAGCGGGGGTCGTCCAGTACGGCGAGCAGGCGGTCGCGGGCACCGGCCCGGTTGCGTTCGGACCACAGCCGCAGCCGGGCGGCCACCGGGCCGAGCCGGAGCGTCCGGGGCACCTCCGCCAGCCCCGCACGCAGCCGCTCGGCCAGCACCTCCTGGTCCCGGCCTACCCCCAACTCCCCTGCCAGCCACTTGAGTTCGGCGCCTATCGGGTCGGTGACGGCGCGGTCGAGGACCTTGGCGTAGGAGCGGAAGGCGCTGCGCAGGCGGCGGGTGGCGACCCGCATCTGGTGCACGGAATCGGGCAGGTCGCGGCGGACCGCGGGATCGAGGGCTGTGATCGCCCGCACCTGTGTGGCGGCGTAGTCCAGGACGAGGTCCGCGGCGGTACGCGGCTTCCCGCCGGAGCGGGCGGTCGATGCGCCCGCGGGGCGCCCGTCGGCGCCGTCGGGCCCCCCGGCGCGCAGGCCGGTCTCGGTCAGTGCCCGGGCCAGCTTGGAGGGCGCCGAGGCGGGCCGCACCCCGGCGTCGGCCAGCGCCCGGCCGATCGCGTCCAGGAGTCCGGTGTCCCCGTTGCCGCCCGTGCCGGTGCCGTTCTTGCCGGTGCCGTTCTTGCCCGTACGGCCGCCGCCTTTGCCCGTACCGTCGCCGTCGCCGGCACCGGCCAGCTCGACCTCGATCTCGTGCCAGCACGCCTCCATCGGGCCGGTGCCGCCGGACGCCGCGGGGTGCCGGGCCGCGAACGTCACCCGCCGCGCGGTCACCGCGTCCACCGCGACCTCGGCCAGCGGTGCGCCCGCGGCGTCGCGCAGCACGCGGACCGTCCGGCGGGTCCGCAGCCGCACCAGGGGGATCAGGTCCTGGCCGCGGGTCCGGGAGCGGACCAGGGCGGCAAGTTCGGGGGGCGGGGCGTCCGAGAGCGGTGCCCGGATCTCCTCCCGCACACCGGGCTCGACCGGGAGTTTCAGGTGCCAGCCGGCGTCCGGGCCGCCGGTGCGCCGCCGGAAGGTGACGCCGTCCGCGGCGAGGCGCTGGTCGGCGGTGTCGTAGTAGAGGGCGTCCAGGTTTTCGGTGCCGCGCTCCTCCACCGTGGCGACCCGGTCGACGCCGGCCAGGTCGGGCAGGTGGGTGTCGTCGTCGGCCTCGTATTTCCGCTCGATCTCCCGCACGGTGTCCGCCATGCCTCGAATGTAGCCAGCAGCCATAACGGGGACCACCCACCCGGACAGGATCGCTCTGCGTGGTCTGTGCCGGCATCGGAAGAGCGGGTGGCACATGCCAGGGAAGGTGGCTTACCGTGTGTCACTAGCCGCCCACTCAGGGTGGCGATCGGCGCTCACTCGACCCCTCGGGGAGGGAGACACCCGTGCATCCCCACAGCGCAGCCGTCGCCCGGTCACCCATCCGCTTCTCGGCGGGGGCCCGCCCGTTCCTGCTGACGGCGCCGAGCGAACCCACCAGCCCGAAGCTCGCCCGCGATTTCGTCCGGGCCGTACTGCGCAGCACCCCGCTCACCCCGCTGCTGGACACCGCGGTGCTGCTCACCTCGGAGGCGGTCACCAGCTCCCATCTGCGCACCCCGCGGTCGGCGGACATCCTGCTGCGGCTGCTGACGGCCGGACACGGCCTGCGGATCAGTGTGCACGACGGGGCCGCGGTCCGCCGCCCCCCACCGGCCGTCCCCGCCCAGGCCCGGCCGCCGTACGACCCGGTGGCCGAGGACGTTGATCACGGGCTGTGGCTGACCGGCGAGCTCGCCGACGACTGGGGCACCACGCCGTACGCCGGCGGGCCGCGGTCCGCGTCGCTGTGGTTCGAGCTGTACACCGTGCGGTGACCCGGCGCGGGCCGGGCGCGCGCCGTCAGCGGGACGCGGACAGCGGGCGGCCGACCCGGATCGACTGGAGCAGCCCTATGGCGATCCAGACCGCGAACATCGACGTGCCGCCGTAGGAGACGAAGGGCAGCGGCAGGCCGGTCACCGGCATGATGCCGAGCGTCATGCCGATGTTCTCGAAGGCCTGGAAGGCGAACCACGCGATGATGCCGGCGGCCACGATCGTGCCGTAGAGCTCGGTCGACTCGCGGGCGATCCGGCAGGCGCGCCACAGGACGATGCCGAGCAGGACGATGATCAGGCCCGCGCCGAGGAAGCCCAGCTCCTCGCCGGCGACGGTGAAGATGAAGTCCGTCTGCTGTTCGGGGACGAACTGGCCGGTGGTCTGGCTGCCGTGGAAGAGCCCGGAGCCGGTCAGTCCGCCGCCGCCGATGGCGATCCGGGCCTGGTTGGTGTTGTAGCCGACGCCGGCCGGGTCCAGGCTCGGGTTGGCGAACGCGGCGAAGCGGGCGATCTGGTACGCGTCGAGCAGCCCGAGCTGCCAGATGGCGACGCAGCCGACGACGCCGGCACTGACCAGTCCGAGGATCCAGCGGTTGGAGGCGCCGGAGGCCAGCAGCACGCCGAGGATGACGGCGCCGAGCACCATGACCGAGCCGAGGTCGGGCATCAGCAGGATGATGGCGACGGGCACGGCGGCCAGCCCGAGGGCCTGGACGACGGTGCGGTGACCGGGGTACGGGCGGTCGCCGGCGTCGACCCGGGAGGCCAGGATCATCGCCATGCCGAGCGAGATGGTGATCTTGGCGAACTCGGCGGGCTGGAGGGAGAAGCCGCCGGGGATCGCCAGCCAGGAGCGCGAGCCGTTGATGGTGGCGCCGAGCGGCGTCAGCACCAGCAGGGCGAGCACCACCGACAGGGCGTACAGCACCGGGATCGCGCCGCGCAGGGTGCGGTGGCCGAGCCAGATCGTGCCGCCGGCCAGCGCCAGGCCGATGCCGAGGTTCAGCAGGTGGTGCAGGAAGAAGTAGTACTCGTCGCCCTTGTTGAGCTCGGTGCGGTTGCGGGTCGCGGAGAAGACGAGCAGCGAGCCGATGAGCGACAGCAGCAGGCAGGACACCAGCAGTATCCAGTCCAGCTTGCGCAGCACGGAGTCACGTGCCGTCAGCTTTCCCCAGGTACCGAGTTCCGGGGTGTAGCGGCGGACGGAGAACGCCCGGGACGTGTGGCTTGAGGTCACTGGGGGCTCCCCGAAGGTGAGGGCGACGGGGACGGCGGGACGTAGGGCTTGATGGGCTGGGCCTCGATGGTGCCGTCGCTCTCGATCTTGGGCAGCTTGCCCTGCGGCCTGGGCAGCAGGGCCGCCTTCGGGTCGATGCCGCCCTTCTCGTCGACGCCGTACAGGGCGTTGTAGATGTTGCGCACGGCCGGGCCGGAGGCGCCGGAACCCGTACCACCCTGGGAGATCGTCATGACGATCGTGTAGTCCTTGGTGTACGTCGCGAACCACGAGGTGGTCTGCTTGCCGTAGACCTCGGCGGTACCGGTCTTGGCGTGCATCGGGATCTTGTCCTGCGGCCAGCCCTGGAAGCGCCAGGCGGCGGTGCCGCGGGTGGCGACGCCGGCCAGTGCGGAGTCGATCTGCCTGAGGGTGTGGGGGCTGTCCGGCAGCTTGCCGTGCGAGCGCGGCGCGATCTGCTGGATGTGCTTGCCGTCGGGGCTGACGATGGCCTTGCCGACGGTGGGGTCGTAGAGCGTGCCGCCGTTGCTGATCGCGGCGTAGATGGTCGCCATCTGGATGGGGGTGACGAGGGTGTCGCCCTGGCCGATGGCGTAGTTGATCGAGTCGTAGGCGTGCAGCTTCATGCCTTCGAGGCAGCCCTCACGGGCGAGCTTGGTGGTGTAGTCCTTCTTCTTGGGCCAGGCCTTGGCCTGCCGGCACCAGCCGTCCTTGTTGGCCTTCCAGAAGTTGTGCTTCCACCGGCGGTCGGGGACCCGGCCGTTGACCTCGTTGGGGAGGTCGATACCGGTCTCCTTGCCGAGCCCGAACTGGTGGGCGGTCCGGTAGAACCAGTCGTTGGGGTCCTTCTTCGGCTTGTCGCCGCCGTCCTTCTTCCACTCCTCGTGCGAGAGCCGGTAGAAGACGGTGTCGCAGGAGACCTCCAGCGCCCGGCCCAGGCTGATGTCGCCGTGGCCCTCGCCCTCGAAGTTCCGGAAGACTTGGCCGCCGATGCTGTACGAGCTGGTGCAGGGATAGTGGCCGTCGAAGTCGTAGCCCGCGTTGACCGCCGCGGTGGTCGAGATGACCTTGAAGATCGAGCCGGGGGCGGCCTGGCCCTGGATGGCGCGGTTCAGCAGCGGGTAGTTGGAGTCCTTGCCGGTGAGGCGGGCGTAGTCCTTGCCCGAGATGCCGCCGACCCAGGCGTTCGGGTCGTAACTGGGGTTGGAGGCCATCGCCACCACCCGGCCGGTCTTCGCCTCCATGACGACCACGGCACCGGAGTCCGCCTTGTAGTTGGTGCCGGTGTTCTTGTCGTGCACCTTACGGGCGTCCTTCATGGCCTGGTCCAGCTGCTTCTCCGCCAGCGCCTGCACCCGGGCGTCGATGCTGGTGACTATCGACGCACCGGACTGGCCCTTCTCGCTCTTGGCCTGGCCGATGACCCGGCCGAGGTTGTCGACCTCGTAGCGGGTGACGGCGGCCTTGCCGCGCAGGTACTTGTCGTAGGTGCGCTCCAGGCCGGAGCGGCCGATCTGGTCCGAGCGGAGCAGCGGCGAGTGGGTGTTCTTGGCCTTGTTGATCTCCTCGTCGGTGACCGGGGAGAGGTAGCCGAGCACCTGCGCGGTGTTGGCGCCGACGGGGGCCGGGTAGCGGCGGACGGCGGTGGGCTCGGCGGTGATGCCGGGGAAGTCCTCGGACCGCTCGCGGATCTGCAGGGCCTGCTGGGTGGTGGCCTCGTCGGTGATCGGGATCGGCTGGTACGGCGAGCCGTTCCAGCACGGCTGCGGGGTCTTGGAGTCGCAGAGCCGGACCTTGTTGCGGATCTCCTTCTCGGACATGCCGAGCACCTTGGCGAGCCGGCCGAGCACCGCCTTGCCGTCGTCCTTCATCTTCAGCAGGTCGGTGCGGCTGGCGGAGACGACCAGCCGGGTCTGGTTGTCGGCCAGCGGCACGCCGCGCGCGTCGAGGATGGAGCCGCGGGTGGCGGGGTCGACGACCTGCTGGACGTGGTTGTTGCGCGCCTCGGTGGCGTACTCCTGGCCGTTGCGGATCTGCAGGTACCAGAGCCGGCCGCCCAGGGTGAGCAGCAGGGAGAAGACCAGGATCTGGATCGCGATGAGCCGGACGCTCACCCGCGAGGTGCGGGTTTCGGGGAGATGGGTCACAGCCGCTTGACCCCCTTGATCCGGCCGGCCTTGTCGCGGGCCGACTTGCCGAGCAGTCCGCCGCGCTGGCTGCCGATGTGGGCCTTGGCGCGGGCCGACTTCATGGCGCCGCGGCTGGCCTTGAGTCCGGTGCCGGTGGTGAGCCAGCCGTACGCGGAGTCACGGGTGGCGGTGCCGCTCGGGCTGGGGGAACCGTCGCCGACCACCGAGTCGTGCTCGGTACGGCGGGCCAGCGCCATCACCAGCGGGACCGTGAACGGCGCCAGCAGCAGGTCGTAGAGGGTGGCGCTGAGCAGCAGCCCGACCAGGCCGACGTGGCGGGCGGCGGTGTCGCCGACGAGCGAGCCGACGCCGGCGTACATCAGGGTCGAGCCGATGGCGGCGCCGATGACGACCATCAGCGGCAGGGTCGCCGAGCGGTGCTGGCCGGAATCTGGCTTGGTCAGCCCGGCGAGGTAGCCGATGACGCACAGGACCAGCGCGTAGCGGCCGATGGCGTGGTCGGACGGCGGGGCCAGGTCGGCCAGCAGCCCGGCGAAGAAGCCGACGAGCGCGCCGGCGACATGACCGTGAACGAGCGCCAGGCCGAGCACGACGAGCAGCAGCAGGTCCGGTACGGCGCCGGGCAGTTGGAGTCTGCCGAGGATGCTGACCTGGATGATGAGGGCGACGACCACCAGCGGGGCCGAGAGCAGGATCCGGTTGATGCGCATCGGTCAGCTCCTGGGGGAGGCGCTCGCGGAGGGCGTGGCCGTGACGGTGACCGTCGGCGTCGGCTTGGGCTTGGCCGGCGCGGGCGGCAGGACGGTGTCCCGCGGGTCCTGGCGGGGCGGCTGCACGACGACGCCGACGATGTCGAGCTGGGAGAACGAGACGAACGGCCGGACCTGGAGGGTGCGGGTCAGATCGCCGTTGGAGGGCTCGACCTTGACGACCCGGCCGACCGGCACGCCGGGGACGAAGGGCTTGTCCTTGCTGGACCCGAAGGTGACCAGGCGGTCGCCCTTCTTGACGGTGGCCCGGCCGTTGAGCAGCTGGACGCGCAGCGAGCGGACCCCCTGCCCGTTGGCGAAGCCGATCTCGTTGGTCTTCTCCATGCGGGTGCCGACGGTGAAGTCGGGGTCGGCGGCCAGCAGGACGGTGGAGGTGTCGGGGCCGACGGTGGTGACCCGGCCGACCAGACCGTCGCCGTTGAGGACGGTCATGTCGCGGGCGATGCCGTCCCGGCTGCCGGCGTCGATGGTGATGGTCCAGGAGAAGCCCTGGGCCGAGCCGATGGCGATCACCTGGGCGCCCTTGATGGCGTACTGGCCGGTGCCGGCGGTCTTGAGGATCTTGTCGAGTTCCCGGGCCCGGTTGCGGTTGCGGTCCGAGGAGCCGAGCTTGGCCTTCAGCGCCTCGTTCTCGTGCTGCAGCTGGGCGATCCTGCTGTGCCGCCGGCCGGAGTCGCGTACGGCGCTGACGGCGTTGCCGACCGGGTCGACGACGCGGGCGACACCGGCCTCGACCGGGCCGAAGGCGGCGGCCGCGGCCTGCCGGGCGCCATCGAGCGGGGACTGTTCGCCGCCGCGGATGTCGACCGTGATCAGCGCGAACGCGATCGCGACCAGCAGCACCAGCAACAGCCGGCTCTCTCGTGTGTCCCTCACGTGCGGCGGCCGTGTCCTTCCTCGTAGGACCGGCCGGCTGCGGGCCCCGCCGGTCTCGTTCGGGAGTTGAGCGTTGTGCCTTGCTGTGACGGGCCCGGTGGTGAAACGTCAGGGCACCGTGTCTGTCAGGAGGTTGTGCCTGTATATCAGCGATTCGCAGCAACGATCCGTATCAACGACCGGGACCGCCGGTACGTAGCGGTCCGCCGGACGGACGGACCGCACTCGCCATGGTGCCCGACCGCCGCGGACGCCGCAGGACGGCCGCGGCGGGGCCGGGAACCGGGGTGTTACCTGCGCGGCTGGGAGTCGAGGACCTGCTGCAGCGCCTCGAACTCCTCCACGCACTTGCCGGAACCGAGGGCCACCGAGTCCAGCGGGTCCTCGGCGATGTGGATGGGCATACCGGTCTCGCGGCGCAGCCGCTCGTCGAGGCCGCGAAGCAGGGCGCCGCCTCCGGTGAGCACGATGCCGCGGTCCATGACGTCACCGGACAGCTCCGGCGGGCACTTGTCGAGGGTCGTCTTGACCGCGTCGACGATGGAGTTGACCGGTTCCTCGATGGCCTTGCGGACCTCGGCGGCCGAGATGACCACGGTCTTGGGCAGACCGGAGACCAGGTCGCGGCCGCGGATCTCGGTGTGCTCGTCCTGTTCCAGGTCGTACGCCGAGCCGATGGTGATCTTGATGCTCTCGGCGGTGCGCTCGCCCAGCAGGAGGCTGTACTCCTTCTTGATGTGCTGGATGATCGCGTTGTCGAGCTCGTCGCCGGCCACCCGGATCGACTGGGCGGTGACGATCCCGCCGAGCGAGATGACGGCGACCTCGGTCGTACCGCCGCCGATGTCCACGACCATGTTGCCGGTGGCCTCGTGGACCGGCAGGCCGGACCCGATGGCGGCGGCCATCGGCTCCTCGATGATGTGCACCTGGCGCGCGCCGGCCTGGGTCGACGCCTCGATGACCGCGCGGCGCTCAACTCCCGTGATACCGGAGGGAACGCACACCACGACCCGCGGCCGGGCGAGGTAGCGACGCTTGTGGATCTTCAGGATGAAGTAGCGGAGCATCCGCTCGGTGATCTCGAAGTCGGCGATCACGCCGTCCTTCAGGGGCCGTACGGCAACGATGTTGCCGGGCGTGCGCCCGATCATCTTCTTGGCCTCGGCGCCCACCGCGAGGATGCCCCCGGTGTTGGTGTTGATGGCCACGACCGACGGTTCGTTGAGGACGATTCCGCGGCCCCTGACGTACACCAGCGTGTTGGCGGTCCCGAGGTCGACAGCCATGTCACGGCCGATGAACGACATGTTGTTCCCCATGAGGATACGTCTGGCCTTCCCAACTGGAGCGAATGCTTACTGGAGGTCGGCAGGAGGTGGTGCGCGCTGCGGCGCGGAAGCCTCCATCGTAGTTCGTAGTGCACCCACTCGAACACGTCGGGAGGCTGTTCCGCCATTGTCAGCCGTACACGTACCCGCCCCCCTCAATGGTGACGTCGTGTCGCGGTGATGCGTTCCCCCGATCGTGTCGCATACACCAAAGGGCGACCGATGAATTTGTCGGTCGCCCCTGGTCACGAGGGGTGTACAGCTGATGAAACGTCAGGAAATACCGGGGAAGAAAATCTTGATCTCACGCTCGGCGGACTCTTCGGAATCCGAGGCATGGATCAGATTCTCCCGGGTGATCGTTCCGAAGTCCCCACGAATGGACCCACTCGGCGCGGCAATCGGGTCAGTCGGACCGGCCAGCGCACGTACGCCCTCGATCACCCGCTCCCCCTCGACGACCATCGCGACGACCGGGCCGGAGGACATGAACGCGACCAGCGGCTCGTAGAAGTCCCGGCCGACGTGCTCGGCGTAGTGCTGCTCCAGGATCGCCCGGTCGAGGGTACGCAGCTCCAGCGCGCTGATCGTCCAGCCGGCCTTCCGCTCGATCCGGCCGATGATCTCGCCGACCAGGCCGCGCTTGACGGCGTCGGGCTTGAGAAGGACGAGGGTGCGCTGGCTCACGGTGGGGCTCCTTGAGGGGTCGGGTGCAGTGCGGTTGAGGCTACCCCCACGTACTTGGCTGTCCCGCCGCGGGGCGTCTCGCCGTTGCGCTTTGCGGCGCCGCGTACGTAGCTGTCTGCCCCGCCGTGGGGCTTGGTCGCCGTTGCGCTTTGCGGCGCCGCGTACGTAGTTGTCTGCGGCGGCGCGGGTGGTCTCGCCGTTGCGCCTGCGGCGGGCTGGGTTTGTGGTGGGTGCGGTGACGGGCCTGCGGGGCCGGTGTTTGGGACTGCTGTCGCTT
>NZ_JBIDAJ010000061.1:0-28852 GCF_043202395.1 Streptomyces sp. NPDC048197 | reverse complement strand
CGGGAGGGGACGGGCCGGAGGGGCCGGTGTTTGGGACGTAAAGCGACAGCAGTCCCAAACACCGGCCCCGCAGGCCCGTCACCGCACCCACCACACACCCAGCCCGCCGCAGGCGCAACGGCGACCAACACCCGCGGCGCAGCAGACAACTACGTACGCGGCGCCGCAAAGCGCACCGGCGAGCAACCCCCACGGCGGGACAGCCAAGTACGTAGGAATCAAACCAACCCCCGCTTGCACAGCTTGCCGCTAGCGTTCCGTGGCAGCTCGGCCACGAAAGTGACCTCGCGTGGCACCTTGTAGTTGGCCATTTCGCGGCGGGACCAGGCGATCAGGTCGTCCGCGGTGAGGGCCGCGCCGGGGCGGCGGACCGCGTAGGCCTTGCCGACCTCGCCGAGGCGGGGGTCGGGGATGCCGATGACGGCGACGTCGAGGATGTCGGGGTGGCGGCCGAGGAGTTGCTCTATTTCGGCAGGATAGGCGTTGAAGCCGCCGACGATGAACATGTCCTTGATGCGGTCGGTGATGCGGAGGTTGCCCGCCGGGTCGAGGACGCCGACGTCGCCGGTGTGCAGCCAGCCGTCGGCGTCCACTGCCTTGGCGGTCTCCTCCGGGTCCTCGAAGTAGCCGCGCATGACCTGGTGGCCGCGCACCAGCACCTCGCCGGGCTCGCCCGGTCCGGCGAGGACCCGTACCTCCGTGTCGGGGATCGCGCGGCCCGAGGTGGCGGCGATGACCGCCGGGTCGTCGTCGCGGCGGCACATCGTGACCAGGCCGCTCGCCTCGGAGAGCCCGTACGCCGTCAGGACCGTGCGGACGCCCAGTTCGCCGCGCAGCCGCTCGACGAGTTGCAGCGGGACCACGGCCGCGCCGGTCACCACCAGGCGCAGCGCGCTCAGGTCGTGGGTGCCGCGGGCCGGGTGGTCGAGGAGGGACTGGTGCAGGGTGGGCGGGCCGGGCAGCACCGAGATCCGTTCGGCGGCGAGGTTGGCCAGTGTGGTGTCCACGCTGGAGACCGGCTGCGGCACCATCACCGCGCCCCGGAGCAGGCAGGCGATGATGCCCGCCTTGTAGCCGAAGGTGTGGAAGAACGGGTTGACGATCAGATAGCGGTCGCCCGGGCGCAGGCCCGCCAGTTCGCTCCAGATGCCGTAGCAGCGCAGGGTCTGCTCGTGGGTGATGACGGCGCCCTTGGGGCGGCCGGTGGTGCCCGAGGTGAAGATGATGTCGGAGGGGACGGCGGGCTGGACCTCGTCGGCGCGGTGCCGGACCTCCTCGTTCGTGATGCGGTCGCCGGCGGCGAGGAATTCCTTCCAGGTCCGGTAGCCCTCGGGGGCGCTGTCCGAGAGCACCACCACCTGTTCCAGGTGCGGGAGTCCGCCGGTGGTCTCTGCGGTCGCGCGGCGCAGGGCGGCCACGTAGGAGGTGCCGAGGAAGGTGCCGGTGACGAAGAGCAGCCGGGCGCGGGTGCGGTGCAGGAGGTCGGCGGCCTCGGTGCCCTTGAAGCGGGTGTTGACGGGGACGAGGACGGCGCCGGCGGTGACCGCGCCGAGGGCCGAGACGATCCAGTCGAGGGTGTTGGGTGCCCAGACGGCGACCCGGTCGCCGGGCGTGATTCCGGAGGCGAGGCAGGCGGCGGCCGCCCGCTCGACGCGTGCGCCGAGTTCCGCGTAGGTCACCCGGGTGCGGCCCTCGACCACCGCCTCCCGGGGGCCGTACCGCCGGGCGGCGGCGCGCACCAGGCGGGGGATGGTGCCGTGTTCCAGGTCCGCCCGCACCGCCGCGTCGTCGCCCATCGCACTGCCTCCCGCGGAAGAAGTTCCGGCCGCCGACCGGAGACCGGTGGCCGCCCGGTAGCTGACTACCCGTCAGATTAGCGGTAGCCTCCTCGGCTGTCAGTACGGACGACGGACCCCGGAGGTGGCGATGGGGGCGACCCTGAAGGACGCGACGGCGATAGCCGGCATCGGACAGACCCCGTTCGCCAAACGGCTCCAGGATTCGGAGAAGACGCTGGCCTGCCGGGCGATCGTCGCCGCACTCGACGACGCCGGGATCGCCGCCTCGGAGGTGGACGCCTTCGCCTCGTACACCATGGAGGAGACCGACGAGGTCGAGATAGCCAAGGCGATCGGTGCCGGGGACGTCACCTTCTTCTCCAAGGTCGGCTACGGGGGCGGCGGTTCCTGCGCGACGGTCGCCCATCTGGCCGCCGCCATCACCACCGGCCAGGCGCACGTCGGCGTCGCCTGGCGCTCCCGCAAGCGCGGCTCGGGACCGCGGCCCTGGAAGAACACCCAGGTGCAGCTGCCCACCCCCGGTCAGTGGACCCGGCCCTTCGGGCTGCTGCGCCCGGCCGACGAGATCGGCCTGCTGGCCCGCCGCTACCTGCACGAATACGGCGCCACCCGCGACCACCTCTTCAACGTCGCGCTCGCCTGCCGCAACCGGGCCAACCAGAATCCGGCCGCGATGATGTACGACCGCCCGCTGACCCGCGAGATGTACATGACCGCCCGGTGGATCAGCGAGCCGCTCTGCCTCTTCGACAACTGCCTGGAGACCGACGGCGCGTTGGCGTGCGTCCTGGTCTCCGCCGAGCGGGCCCGCGACTGCCGCCACCGGCCCGTGTACGTCCACTCCGTCGCCCAGGGACTGCCCGCCCAGCACCACGGGATGGTCAACTACTGGAACGACGACCCGCTGACCGGACCGGCCTGGACCGCCGCCCGGCAACTGTGGAAGCAGGCCGACTTCGGGCCGCAGGACGTGCACGTCGCGCAGATCTACGACGCCTTCACCCCGCTCATCCCGCTCTCCCTGGAGGGCTACGGCTTCTGCGGGCGCGGCGAGGGCGCGGCCTTCACGGAAGGCGGCGCCCTGGAGATCGGCGGCCGGCTGCCGCTCAACACCGGTGGCGGCGGCCTCTCCGAGGCGTATGTGCACGGCTTCAACCTGATCACCGAGGGCGTCAAGCAGCTGCGCGGCACCAGCACCGCGCAGGTGCCGGGCGCCGCGACCTGCCTGGTCACCGCGGGCGAGGGCGTGCCCACCTCCGCGCTTCTGCTGAGGAGTTGAGATGCTGCTGACACCGGTCGTCGACGACGACGGCGCCCCCTTCTGGGAGTACGCCGCGCGGGGCGAGCTGCGCGTCCAGTCCTGTGCCGACTGCGACGAGCTGCGCTTCCCGCCCCGGCCGTGCTGCCCGCACTGCCAGTCCTTCGCCGCCCACTGGCGGAAGATGAGCGGCCGCGGCCGCATCTGGTCGTACGTCGTCCCGCACCCGCCGCTATTGCCCGCGTACGCGGACCTGCCCGGCTACAACGCGATCGTGGTGGAACTGGCCGACGCCCCCCGCATCCGCCTCGTCGGCAACCTCGTCACCGCCGCGGACGCCCCGCTCAACTCCGTCGCCCCGGACCGGCTGCGGATCGGTGCCCCGGTGAAGGCCGTCTTCCACACGCCGCCCGGAGGCCCGACCGTGCCGCGCTGGGTCCTGGAGCGGCCATGACCCTGCGCATCGAGGTCGAGGACGGCGTCGCGCTGGTCACCCTCGACCGGCCGGCGCGGCACAATGCGGTCGACCTGGCCACCGCCCGCGAACTCGCCCTGGCATGGCGGGAGTTCCGGTGCGACGACTCCGTACGGGCCGCGGTCGTCACCGGCGCCGGCGGCCGCGCCTTCTGCACCGGCATCGACCGCTCGGCCGACGTCCCCCAGCCGTCCTCGCCCTACTCCCTCGACGATCCGCTGCTCACCATCGGCCCGAAGGCCAACGACCTGTGGAAGCCGGTCATCGCCGCGGTCGACGGCATGGCCTGCGGCGGCGCCTTCTACCTGCTGGGCGAGGCCGAATTCATCGTCGCCTCCGAGAACTCCACCTTCTTCGACCCGCACACCACCTACGGCATGGTCAGCGCCTACGAGTCGCTCACCATGGCGCAGCGGATGCCCTACGGGGAGGCCGCGCGGCTGGCCCTGATGGGCACCGCCGAGCGGCTGGGCGCCCCGCGCGCGTACGCGATCGGCCTGGTCTCCGAGCTGACCGCGCCGGGCGCCGCGGCCGAGGTCGCGCTGCGCCGGGCCGCCACCCTCGCCGCCCAGCCGACCGAGGCGGTCCAGGGCACCGTACGGGCCCTGTGGGCGGCCCACGAGGCGGGCCGGGCGCAGGCGCGGGCGCAGGCCCCGGCGCTGATCGCACTGGGCAATCTGCCGCCGGACCGGCAGGCGGAACTGTTCGCCGCCCGGAAGGAGCGGACGCCCCCGCACGTCAGATGACCTGCGGCCGGGCCGCAGCCGGGACGTCCGGGCTACATCTTGGTCTTGTGCGCCCGGGTGATCTGGCAGGTGTACCAGAACCGCCCGATGGAGGACTGGTTGACCGTGTACTTGGCCGTGTAGGTCTCGGTGGCGCCGGGGCCCACGACGATGGACCGCTCGTGCAGTCCGTACGCCTTGCCGTCGGCCGGCTTGGCCTTCATCCAGTTCACGGCCATGTCGTAGGAGTACGAGGAGGTTGTCGACGGGTTGGTGATGGACACCGTGTAGGTGAACTGGCGCAGCGAGTTGGAGAAGTCGCAGTTGCTGCCGGTGACGTCCGCCCGCCCGTCCGGGTCGTAGGTCTCCTCGGTCGGCGAGGGCGAGTACGACGGCGAGTAGCTGTCCGTCGGGTAGCCCGTGGGGGTCGAGTCGTAGCCGGTGGCGCTGGGGCTCGCGAGGGCGGTCGGCATCGCCACCCGCGGGCGGCTGAAGGCGCACCCGCCGACCGTGGCGACCGTGGCCAGTGCCAGCCCGCCGGCCACCGCCGCCCTCGCCGCCCTGCGGGCACCGTCGCCGGCCGTGCCCATGCGTGTGCGCTGCTTCATGATCGCCCATCCCCCGTGGAAACTTCCTGGCCCGCCGGACTGCGGGTTGACGCGTGCACGGCACCCTAGCAAGAGCCCGGGACGCCCCGTGCGGGCCCCGGCGCGCGTCCGGCCCAACCTGTCTAGCGGGTGCCCAGGGGCAGGCGTAGCGTCGGTCACGGAGGATGACCGAACGATCCGAAGCGAGGCGACGCCCGTGGTGCGCAACGTTCTCGGGTCGCTGATCGCCCTCATCGGAGCGACGGCCGCCGTATGGAGCCCCTTCCGTCCCTGGTACGACGGCCGTCACGGCAGCGACATCCGGATCGAGGACCTCTTCAACGGCATCACCCGCAACAGCGCCGCGCTGTTCGGGTCCGTCGTGCTGCCCATGGCGTTCGCGGCGCTGCTGGCGCTGATCGGCGTCGCGCTGCGCTCCCGGGCGCTGGTCGCGGTGGCCGGCGTGGTGGTGCTCGGCTTCACGATCCTGTGGATGGTGCGCCAGGGCCAGGCCGCGAGCGAACTGACCGCCGGCGCCCGCGGGCTGGGCGTGGGCGTGGCCAACGCGCTCGGCGGCGGCGCCCTGCTGCTGCTCGGCGCGCTCGTCATGCGGGGCCGCGACCGGCGGGTCTACGACCGCGGGTACGACCGGCGCTACGACGACCGCGACTACGACGACCGCCGCTACGACGACGGGTACGGCCCCTACCCGCCCGACGACCGCTACGACGCGCCCTCCGCCTATCCCCCGGGCGCCCGTCCGCCGGCCGGCTACCCGCCCGCGGCCTATCCGCCCGGCCCGCCCGAGCCGTGGGACGCCGGCCGCCCCGGCGCCGAGGAGTGGGACCCCGAGCCGTACACCGCGGGGCCGGCGGGCACCGGGGCGCCGCCGCCCCCGCCGCCGGGCCGCTCCGGCGGTCCGTACCGCGCCGACGACGACACCCCCACCACGCCGCTGCCGCCGGTCCCCCCGCCGCCACCGGCCCGGCAGCAGCCACCGTCGCCCCAGCAGCCCCGTACGCCGCAGCAGGAGCCGTACGGACACGAGCCGCCGCCGACCATGCCGGCCCGCCGCCCGCCGCCGACCCCTCCCGTGGAGTGGGGCCGGGAGCAGCGGCAGCCCCGCCCTCCGGAGGACGAGGAGTAGGGCAGTAGGGCGGGGCAGCAGGGCGGGGAGGTGCCTGGGCCCGGGGCTCAGGACCGCCGGGCCTGGCCCGTTCCCTTCGCCGCGTCCAGCGCGTACACGCAGCGGTCCTTGCTGCAGGCGTAGACCACACCGCCGACCGCCACCGGCGAGCCGGTGATCTCGCCGCCGGTCGCCAGCTTCCAGCGCAGCTGGCCGCCCATCGCGTCGAGGGTGTACAGGCAGTGGTCGGCCGACCCGAAGTGCACCCGGCCCTCCGCGACGACCGGGGAGCCGACGACCTCCGCGCCCGCCTGGAAGCGCCAGCGCGGGGTGCCGGTCACCGCGTCCAGGGTGTAGAGCGCCTTGCCGCTGCCCAGGTGGACCGCGCCGTGCGCGACCAGCACCGGTTCGGTGGACTGCCGGGCCTCGGTGGCGATCCGCCAGCGGTCGCGGCCGTCCGCCGGGTCCAGCGCGTAGACCGTGCCGAGGTAGTCCGCCAGGTAGACCCCGCCGCCGGTGACCGCCGGTCCGGGTGCGAAGGCGGGCGGGCTGAGGAACACCGCGGGCGCCTCGAAGTGCCAGCGCACGTCACCGCGCGCGATGTCGAGCGCCAGGACCCGGGTGCCGGCCACGACGTAGACCGCCCCGTCCGGCGCCGGCAGGAGCCGCATCGGCACCCCGCCGCAGGCCGCCGCGTCACCGACCGGGTACGACCAGCGCTCCGCGCCGGTACGCGCCTCCAGCGCCTTCAGCCGGGCGTCGGCCCAGACGAACACCGTGCCGTCGTGGATCACCGGCCCGGCCTCGGCGGTCTCGAAGTCGGTCTGGACGCCCGTGGTCTCCCACAGCAGTTCGCCGGTGGCGGCCTCCCACGCCTGGACGCCGCCGCCACGGGTGCTGGTGACGACGGTCCCGCGGTCGACCTTGAGGGCGTAGACCCAGCCGTCGGTGTTCAGCCGCCAGCGGTCGGTGCCGTCGGTGGCGTCCAGCGCGTACAGGCTGGGGCCGTCCGAGGCGTGGATCCGGCCGTCCGCGACGGCCATCGCCCAGGCGACGTCGCGGGTCTTGAACCTGCGCCGCCCACTGGCGACGTCGAGCGCGTGCACCTCGAAGGACGTGACGTAGAGCAGCTCGCCGTCCACGGCGGGGGTGCCCCAGACGTCGTTGGACATCCGGAACCGCCAGGGGCGCCAGCGGCCCGGGTCGGCGGGCGGTGCCTCGGCCGGAGCCGCGGCGCCCTCGGGCGACGGCGCACCGCCGGGCGCGCCCTGCGGCGGCACGCCGGCGACCGGCCCTGCACCGGGCGGCCGGACCCAGTTCGTCGCGGCGCCGGCCTGTCCGCGGGGCTGCGGCTCCCGGGTGTCGGCGCGCGGCCCCGGCCCTATCGGGGCGGCCGAGCCGCCGAGGTGGACGGGTCCGGCGGCGCCCGCGGCGCCCTCGGCGGGTGCCGCGGAGAGCGCGGCGGCCGGGGACGGCGCGGCGGGCGGTGCCGCGGAGACCGGGGCGACCCGGGCCGTGGAGACGTCCGGGCCGAGTGCGGCGGGCTGCGCCTGCGGCATCGGGCCGGGGTGGGCGCCGCGCGGATCGCCGCTGCGGTGGGCGCCGGGGCCGGCACCGATCCGGCCGGGCCAGCCGTCCGCTGCGGCGCCCGCGGGCGCGTTCTCGGGCCGCGGCGGGGCCTGGGCGGGCTGCGGCAGGGCCGCCACGGGCGCCTGCGCGGGCGCCTGGGGCGGCGACGGCGGCAGGGGCGGTGCGGCGGGCGCGGGACGGCCCGGGCCGCGCCCGGAGGCCGCCTGCCGGCTGTCCTGCGGTACGGCGGTGCGGCCGCCGCGCCGGCTCTCGATGAGCGCCACCGCGCCGGGCGGCAGCCAGGCCGACGCGGTACCGCTGTCGTCGCTGCCGGAGCCGAAGAGGTGCGGGGCGAGTTGGGACTGCAGGTCGGCGGGGGACGGCCGGTGGGCCGCCTCCATCTGCATGCAGGACTCCATGAGCGGACGCAGTTCGTCCGGCAGCCCGGTCAGGTCGGGGCCCTCGCGCAGCAGCATGAAGACCGTCTCGACCGGGTTGGCGCCGTGGAAGGGCGCGTGCCCGGTGGCGGCGAAGACCAGCGTCGAGCCGAGGGAGAAGACGTCGCTGGCGCCCGTGACGCTGCGCGAGTCCCGGGCCTGCTCGGGCGACATGTAGGCGGGGGTGCCCACGGCCACGTTGGTCATCGTCAGCCGGGTGTTGGACACCCCGGAGGCGATCCCGAAGTCGATCACCCGGGGGCCGTCCTCGACGACCAGCACGTTGGACGGCTTCAGGTCGCGGTGGACCAGGCCGGCGCCGTGGATGGACTGCAGCGCCTCGGCGATCCCGGCCGCCAGCCAGCGCACCGCCTGGGCCGGCAGCGGGCCGCACTCATTGACTATTTCCTCCAGGGAGGGCGCGGGGACGTAGGCCGTCGCCAGCCACGGCACCGCCGCGCGCGGGTCGGCGTCCACCACCGCCGCGGTGTAGAAGCCGCTGACCGCGCGGGCCGCCTCGACCTCGCGTGTGAAGCGGACCCGGAACAGCTGGTCCTCGGCGAGCTCGGTACGTACCGTCTTGATCGCCACGCGCCGGCCGGACGCCGAACGGGCCAGATACACCAGTCCCATGCCACCGGCCCCGAGTCGGCCGAGCACCTCGAACGGCCCGATCCGCCGGGGATCGTGCTGCGTCAGCTGCTTCAGCTGCTCCACCACTTGTCTGCCACCTCCCCGTGGGGCGTAAAAAAGAGACTCTCAAAAGCCACGGGCCGCCGAGAGCCACTGCCCCGTGCAGCGTGTCCCCGCCTGCGGCGGGGACCATCGAAACGGCCGTACGCGTGCTGATTCTTCCTGGCCGCGCCGATGGTTGCGAACCCGGGGCCCGTCCGTCGTGTCCCGGCATGCCCGCCGCGTCCCGCCCCGGGCCCGTTACCCGGTGTCACCCCACCCGGCCTGACGTGCGCGGACAGGTCCACCGGCGGGTGACGGGGCGGTCGGTTACCGACGGGTTGGCGACCCTGTTCGCGGCAGCCGGGACGGCCGGCCAATTCTGCGCCGGCGCGGGCCACTTCGGGGCCACACCGATCCTGCACGACGAACAGTGGTCCGGAAGCAAAGCGTCCATCCATTCTTCGCACGGCTTTCCCCCCGGGCCGTCGTTGCGGGCCACCGCAGCAGCTATATGTCCACGCTAGTACCGGTTCGTGCGTATCGGGCGAAGGGAATTCAGAATTCCGGCCGACATCCGGCAATTTCTGCACGGAGCGTGACCGCTTATCCACCGAAGTTGTCCACAGGCTGTTGATAAGAGCATTCACCGGTTCGGACCAAGCCGCGCTCCGCGCGCCAGGACCACGAGCGGGTTCGCCACCGGTGCGGTAACAGGGGCCGCGCAGGCCGAACTCCCGCATCCCCATTTGCAGGCAGCCAAATCGCGCTCCGATCACCCCTCGGTAAGCTGACGGCATGACAGGACAAGTACGAACCGTCGACGGCAGAGTGGCCGGCCGCCGCGGACAGGCGACGCGGCAAAAGCTTCTCGACTGCCTCAGTGAAATGCTCAGTTCGTCCCCCTACCGGGACGTCAAGGTCATCGATGTGGCCCGAAAAGCGGGGACTTCGCCCGCTACGTTCTATCAGTACTTCCCGGACGTCGAAGGTGCCGTCCTTGAAATCGCCGAGGAGATGGCCAAAGAAGGCGCCACTCTGACCGATCTTGTCGCCGAACGCTCCTGGGTGGGCAAGTCCGGCTGGCAGGCGGCGGAGGAGCTGGTCGACGGCTTCCTCTCCTTCTGGCGCAAGAACGATGCGATTCTGCGCGTCGTCGACCTGGGTGCCGCCGAGGGCGACAAGCGGTTCTACAAGATCCGCATGAAGATCCTCAACGCCGTCACCAACTCGCTCACCGACTCCATCCAGGAGCTCCAGAGCAAGAACAAGGTCGACAAGGACGTCAGCCCGGCAGCCATGGCCGGCTCGATCGTCGCGATGCTCGCGGCGGTCGCCAGTCACCAGAAGGGCTTCCAGAGCTGGGGCGTGAAGCAGACCGAGCTCAAGCCCAACCTGGCGCTGCTGGTGCATTTCGGCATCACCGGCAAGAAGCCGACCAGGTGAGCCGAGCAAGCCATCCGAACCCATAGGCCCAGCCAGTAACCCGAACGAGGCCACCCGAGCCGGAAGGCCGGGAACCCGGCAACCGGCAGTCCTCCGAGGAAGCGGCCCGAGAAGCGCCGCGCCTCCAAGACCCGTTGCATCCGGGCCCGTTCCGCCGTCGGTCCTGTATCCGTCCTGCCATAGCTGTACCGCACACACAGCGGGTGCCGGCCGCCCCTCCCAGGGGCGCCGAAGCACCCGCTGTGTGCATGTGGACGCGGAACGCGCACCCTCCGGCCCGAGCACCCGAGGGAACACCTCGTGCACCGATCTGCGTCGCTCCAGCCGGAACAGCCGGATCTCCCGCTCCACCCGCTGCTGATACGCGGCGTACGGCGGCCAGAACGCCAGCGCCGCCCGCCACGCCCGCGCCCGCTCCGCCCCACGCAGCAGCCGGGCCCGTACGGCGATCTCCTCACCGCGCCAACTCACCGTCGCCTCAGGGTACTTGAGAAGGTTTCCGGTCCAGGCGGGATGGCCCGGGCGGCCGAAGTTGCTGCCGATCAGCAGCCAGCTGCCGTTCTCCTCCGGCAGGCAGGCCAGCGGTGTCCGCCGCGGCTGTCCGCTCCGGGCGCCGGTCGCCGTCAGGACCAGCCCGGGCAGCATCCGGGCGCTGAGCAGCACCTTGCCCCCGGTCAGCCGGTGCACGAGACCGTCCAGGGCCGGGACGACGTGCGGGGCGATCCGGGCGAACGTCCGGGTCGCGGAGACCTTCTGCACCAGCCGCCGCACCAGCCGCTCCTCCCCCGTCGTCGACGGTTCGGGGCTGCTCCCCGGCATCAGGCGTCCACCCCCGCCGGCAGACCCGCCGTACGGCCCGCACCGCGCCCCGCCCCCGCGCACAGGCCCGCCTCCTCGGCCGCCCGGGCCCGCAGCCGGTGCGCCGGGCCCAGCAGCAGCTCGTCGCCGGCCGCGCGCGTGAAGTACAGATGCGCCGCGCGTTCCCAGCTGAAGCCGATCCCGCCGGGCAACTGCACCGCCTCGGCCGCCACCGCGCGCAGCGCCTCCAGCGCCTGTGCCAGGGCCAGCGCCGCCACCCCCCGCTCACCGGCCCGGCCGGTCACTCCGGGCCCGCTCCCGTACGCCCCGGAGGACCCGTCCGCCGCGAGGGGCCCGCGGCCCGCCGTCCAGGCCGCGTGGTACGCCGCCGAGCGGGCCGCCTGCAGCGTCACGTAGAGGTCGGCGAGCTGGTGCCGCACCGCCTGGCAGGACCCGACCGGCCGGCCGAACCGCTCGCGCTCCCCGACGTGGGCGACGGTACCGGCCAGCGCCGCACCGGCCGCCCCGACCGCCTCGACGGCCAGCGCCGCGGCCGCCGTCACGCCGGTCGCGGCCAGTGCCGCGCCGACCGCGGACGCCGCCCCGCCGCCCTCGTCGCCCAGCAACTCGGCCGGTACGTCCCGCAGTTCGAGCCGGGCCTGCGGCCGGGTCTCGTCCAGCACGGCCTGCCGGGTCCGCCGCAGCCCGTCCGCCCCGGCCGCCCCGGCCGACCGGACCAGGAAGAGCCGGGTGCTGCTGCGCGCGAACCCGCCGGTGTGCGCGGCCACCACCAGCACCTCGGCGGTGTGCCCGTTCAGCACCTGCCCGGCCTCCCCGTACAGCCGCCAGCCGGTACCGCCCTCCTCCTTGTGCGCCTGGATACCGCCGGCCCGGCCGCCGCCCGCCCAGTCACCGTCGTTCGGCCCGGTCAGCGCCAGCGCGGTGGGGAGCCGGCCGCCCGGCACCGCCAGCGTGCCGGTCAGTTCACCGGAGGCGAGGGCCGGCAGCAGTGCGGCGCGCTGCCGCTCGCTGCCCAGCGCGAGGATCAACGGGGCGGCCAGCGCGGCGGTGGCGATCAGCGGCGAGGGCAGGACGGTGCGGCCGGTCTCCGCGCAGGCCAGGGCGAGTTCGGTGGGCCCCCGGCCGGCCCCGCCGTACACGGTGGGCAGGGCCAGGCCGGACAGGTGGAGCCGGCCGGCCAGCTCCCGCCACAGCTCCTCGTCGTAGCCGGATGGGGTACGCACCGCCGCCTTGACCTCGTCCGGGCCGCAGCGTTTGTCCAGCAGTGCGCCCAGCGTGCGGCGGATCGTGTGCTGCTCCTCGGTGAACGCGGCATCCATCGGCGGGCTCCTCCCGGCCGTACGACCACGCCCGCCGGGTCCGGCAGGCGTGCGCCAACGCGATCTGACGGCCCGTCATAGTAGGGAGCGGGGGCGCAGTTTCCCAGAGACGGGCGGCACGATTCCCGAGGCGGGAAGGCGGGCGGGCCGAGCGGGCCCGGCCGGGAGCCCGGCCGGACGACCCCTGCCGCAACCATCCGAATCTGATGTACCGTCAGATTCATGCCTTCACCAGCTTCCGGCCCTCGCTCCGGGACCCGCAAGGTGGCCGTCGCCGGGATCGCCCTGTCCGACTGCGGCCGGGTGGACGAGGCCACCCCGTACGCGCTGCACGCCCAGGCCGCCCGCCGGGCGCTCGCCGACAGCGGACTGGACCGCTCGGTGATCGACGGCTTCGCCTCGGCCGGTCTGGGCACCCTCGCGCCCGTCGAGGTCGCCGAGTACCTGGGACTGCGCCCCACCTGGGTGGACTCGACGTCGGTGGGCGGCGCCACCTGGGAGGTGATGGCCGCGCACGCCGCCGACGCGATCGCCGCGGGCCACGCCGAGGCGGTCCTCCTCGTCTACGGCTCCACCGCCCGCGCCGACCTCAAGGCCGGGCGCCGCACCGCCAACCTCTCGTTCGGCGCCCGGGGCCCGCTCCAGTTCGAGGTCCCCTACGGGCACACCCTGGTCGCCAAGTACGCCATGGCCGCCCGCCGCCATATGCACCAGTACGGCACGACGGCGGAACAGCTGGCCCAGATAGCCGTGCAGGCGCGGGCCAACGCGGCGGCCAACCCGGACGCCCTGTACCGCGACCCGATCACCGTCGACGACGTACTGGCCGGCCCGATGATCGCCGACCCGTTCACCAAACTGCACTGCTGCATCCGTTCCGACGGCGGCTGCGCGGTCCTGCTGGTCGCCGAGGACCACGTCCCCGACCTGGCCAAACCCCCGGTGTGGGTGCTCGGTTCCGGCACCGCGGTCTCGCACACCACCATGTCCGACTGGGACGACTTCACGGTCTCGCCGGCGGCGGTCTCGGGGCGGCTGGCCTTCGAGCGGGCGGGCGTCCGGCCGTCCGAGATCGATCTCGCGCAGATCTATGACGCCTTCACGTACATGACCCTGGTGACGCTGGAGGACCTGGGCTTCTGCGCCAAGGGGGAGGGCGGCGCGTTCGTCGAGAAGGGGCGGCTGCTGCGGGACGGCGCGCTGCCGGTGAACACCGACGGCGGTGGCCTGGCCGCCTGCCACCCCGGGATGCGCGGGCTGTTCCTGCTGGTCGAGGCGGTACGCCAGCTCCGCGGCGAGGCCGGCCCGGACCGCCAGGTCCACCGCCCCGACGGCACCCTCCCACGCCTCGCGGTCGCCTCCGGCACCGGCGGCTGGTTCTGCTCGTCGGGGACGGTGGTACTGGGGCGGGACTAGCGCGGGAACGGCGGCGGGGGGCGGGGCCAGGGCTCGGCCTTCGGACCGTCCCACCCCGCCCCCGCCGCGTCAGACCGCCAGCCGCTCCTCGATCAGGTCCGCGGCCCGGCGGGTGCCGCCCTCGGCGCGGGACTCCGCCCGCAGCGCGGCCGAGCGGGCCGCCACCCGCGGATCGGTGGTCAGCTCCCGCAGGGCCGTACGCAACGCCTCGGGGGTGGCGTCCGCGGTGTCGATCCGGCGGGCCACGCCCAGTTCGACCAGCCGGTCGGCGTTCATGAACTGCTCGGCGCCCTGCGGCACCGCGATCATCGGCACACCGGCGTACAGCCCCTCGCTGCTGCCGCCCATCCCGGCGTGCGTCACGAACGCGTCCGCCTGCTCCAGGATCGCCAACTGCGGTACCCAGGACCGCACTTCGACGTTCGCCGGCACCTCCGGGCCCAGTTCGGCCGGATCGACGTACTTACCGATCTGCAGCACCACGTGCCACCCCGGCAGATCCCCGAACGCCGCCACACAGCGGCGGTAGAACTCCGGCTGCCGAGTGAACGCCGAACCCAGCGACACCAGCAGCACCTTCTCCGCGCCGGCCGGCCGGACCCAGCCGCCCTGCTCCGCACGGGAGCCCAGGCACGGCCCGACGAAGGTCACCGCGGCGTCGTCCACCCGGTCCGCGTGCGGCTGCATCGCTCGCGGGATCGTCGCCAGCGCCCGGCGCGGCCGGCCGGAGAACTCGGCGAAGTCCGTGGTGACCGCCCCGCACCGCGCCAGCCAGTCGGCGAACCGGGCCTGGTACGCCTCGGCCCCCTCCAGCCCGTCGAACGCCGCCCCGATCTCCTCCTGGGCACCCTCCCAGCCCACGAAGGTCGGTGACAGCTGGACGACGTCCCGGCCCTGCGCCTCGGCCAGTGCACGGCCGGCGTACGCCCCGACGTCGTAGAGGTAGAGGTCGGCGGGGTCGTCGTCGTAGACGGCGCGCAACTGCGGCAGTACGGCGATCGCGTCGTCGAGGAAGAGCGAGGCCGCGGCGACCGGATCCGCGGGCCAGGCGTTGTCGGCGACCGGCAGGGTGGAGGTGTGGCGGACGAGCGTGGCGCCCGTGGGGGCGATCAGCTCGGCGGCGTGGTCGGTGTTGGCGTACGTGACGCGATGACCGCGGGCCACCAGCTCACGGATGATCTCCAGGCTGGGCAGGACATGACTGACCATGGGCGTGCCGACCATGGCGATATGGGTAGTACGCGGCATTTGAGACTTCCTTCTTCACAGAGCTACGGCAAGAGGGCCGCAAGAGGGCAGGGAGAAGCCGTGGGGCGGGTGGACCGCCCGACACCGCGTCAGCCGTAGATCTGGAGGAAGCGCATGCCGGGAGCGTAATGCCCCCCGGCCGCACCGGTCGAAGCATTTTCCCGAGCGCCGGAGGCCGGGCCGGAAGCCCGGCCGAAAGCCGTCCCGGACGCCTATCTATACATCCGTCATAGACAAACGTTTAAGACGCTCGTATAGTCGAGGCATCGGGTCCTCACCGGCCCAACCACCCGCCAGCGCACCGCTCCTGAAGGGAATCCCGTCATGCCCAGGACCGTCCTGATCTCCGGCGCGAGCATCGCCGGCCCGGCGCTCGCCCTCTGGCTGCACCGCTACGGCTTCTCCGTGACCGTCGTCGAGCGCGCGCCCGCACTGCGGACCGGCGGCTACAAGGTCGACCTCCGCGGCGCGTCGGTCGAGGTCGCCGACCGGATGGGGATCCTGGAGGACATCCAGCGCGCCAGTACGGACATGCAGAACGGCGCCTACGTGAAGGCCGACGGCACGCGCGTCGCCACCCTCCCCGCCGCGATCTTCGGCGCCCGGACCGGCCGGGACGACGAGATCATGCGCGGTGACCTGGCCCGCATCCTGTACGAACGCACCCGCGCGGACGTCGAGTACGTCTTCGGCGACTCGATCGCCTCCCTCACCCCGACCGCCGACGGCAACGGCGTCGACGTGACCTTCGAGCGGGGCGCGCCCCGCCGCTTCGATCTCGTCGTCGGTGCCGACGGGCTGCACTCGACCGTCCGCCGGCTGACCTTCGGCCCGGAGGAGCAGTTCCTGCGGCACCTCGGTGCGTACATCTCGGCGTTCTCCATGCCGAACGAACTCGGCCTGGACCGCGAGGAGTTGTACTACGCCGAGCCCGGCCGCCTGGTCTGCGCGTACAGCTCGGCCGGAGACCCGGCGGCCAAGGGCCTGCTCGTCTTCCGCTCGCCCCGGCTGCGCTACGACCACCGGGACCGGGCGCAGCAACTGGCCCTGCTGGACACCGCGTTCGCCGGAGTCGGCTGGCGGACCTCGCGAATGCTGGCAGCGGCCCGCTCGGCCCGGGACCTCTACTTCGACGGGCTGCACCTGATCGAGATGGACCGCTGGTCCCGCGGACGGGTGGTACTCCTCGGCGACGCCGCGCACTGCCCCTCACCGGCATCGGGGCAGGGCACGGGGATGGCGCTGGTCGGTGCGTACGTACTGGCCGGCGAGCTCGCGGCGGCGGGCGGCGCACCGGAGGTGGCGTTCGCCCGTTACGAGGAGGAGATGCGCGGCTATGTCGCGGTCAATCATGAGATTGCCCGCAAGTTCGCGCGGGACATGACCGTGGACAGCCGGTGGGGGATCCGGCTCCGGCACCTGATGCTGCGGATGCTGCCGCACATGCCCTGGAAGGACGCCGTGACGAAGAAGATCGCGGAGGACGTCCAGCGGGGCGCCCGGGCGATCACGCTCAAGGACTACGGCGCTCCGGCGGCGGCAACGGCAGCGGCGGCCCCGTACGCCGCCTGAGTACGCTGCCCGGCATGAGCGATCACCCGGCCGGTTCCCCGCACCATGACACCGCCACCTCCGGCGCCGACGGGGGCGGGGACACCGCCCCCACCACGGACGCCGCGGGCCAGGCGTTCCGGCAGCTGCTGCGCGGACTGCGGGTCTGGGACGTCGAGCTGCCGTCGTTCGATCCGGAGGCGGCGCCGGCCGAACCGCTGCCGTTGTTCCGGCAGTGGCTGCGGGAGGCCGCCGAGGCCGGCCAGCCGGAGCCGCACACCATGGCGCTGGCCACGGCGGACGCGGCCGGCAACCCCTCCGTACGGACCGTGATGCTGCACGACGCGGACGAGCGGGGCTGGCACTTCGGCTCGCACCGCGGCAGCCGCAAGGGCCGCGAACTGGCCGCACGGCCCCGGGCGGCACTCGATTTCTACTGGCCTGCGGTGGGCCGGCAGGTACGGGTCGGCGGGGCGGTGACCGAGGCGGGACCGGAGGAGAGCGCGGCCGATCTGCACCGCCGTTCGACCGGGGCGCTGGCCGCGGCACTGGTCGGCCGGCAGAGCGAGGTACTGGGTTCGGTCGAGGAACTGGCGCGCGCCTCCGAGGCCGCGTGGGAGCGCGCCCGGCGCGAACCGGAGGCTCCGGTGGCCAGCTGGACGCTGTACGTCCTGGAGCCCGACGAGGTCGAGTTCTTCCAGGGAGACGCCCGGCGCCGCCACGTACGCCTCAACTACCGGCGCAGCGGGCGAGGGGGAACCGGAGGCTGGCAGCTGGAGCTGCTCTGGCCGTAGCCGTGTCGGGCCATGGCGCGACACCACGGGGCACGGCCCGGCGGGGTGGTGTGCTGGCCCGACACGGCCCGGCGGCACGGCGTGACGTGACGTGAGCCGGCGGCATAGTGGGACGTGACGCGGGCCGGCTAGAGCTGCTGGTACATGATGTGCAGCCCCACGTACCCCTTGGTGGGGTGCTGGAAGCCCTCCGGCAGCGTCGTCATGATCGTGAAGCCCAGGGACTGCCAGAGGGCGACGGCGCGGGTGTTGGTCTCCACCACGGCGTTGAACTGCATGGCGCGGTAGCCCTCGGCGCGGGCCCAGGCCAGGACGTGTTCGCCCAGGGCCCGCCCGACGCCGCGGCCGGCGCACCGCGGGTCGACCATGAAGCTGGCACTGGCGATGTGCGAGCCGCCGCCCATGTGGTTGGGGTTCATCTTCGCGCTGCCGAGCACCGTCCCGGCGTCGTCCACCGCGACGACCGTACGGCCGGGCGGCGTCAACAGCCACATCTCGCGCCCGGTCGCCTCGTCGAGGTCGCGCGGATAGGTGTACGTCTCGCCGGCGGCGACGATGGTGCGGAAGAACGGCCAGATGGCGGGCCAGTCGGCCCCGGTCGCCTCACGGATCAGCATCCCGCCAGGATCGCAACCGGCCGTCTCACCCCGCCACCGAATTCCCCGCGGGCCGGAACACGGGCACGGCGAACTCCGGGCCGTCCGCGTCCTCATCGGCCGCCCGGGGCGTCGATGCGGCTGCCGCGCGCCGGAAGTCCACGAACACGGGCATGCCGATCCGCAACTCCGCCTCCGGGCAGCCGACGATCTCGGTCATCATCCGGGGCCCCTCGGCGAGATCGACCACCGCCGCGACGTACGGCACCCGGTCCCCGAAGGGCGGGAGGTCGTTGCGGTGCACGACGGACCAGGTGTAGAGCGTGCCGCGACCGGCGGCCGGCTCCCAGTCGACGTCCTCGCTCCAGCAGTACGGGCAGAACTCGCGCGGGTAGTGATGCGCCCGTCCACACCCCTCGGCCCGGCAACGCCGCAGCAGCAACCGCCCCTCGCCCGCCGCCGCCCAGTACGGCCGGCTGAAGGCATCCACCTCCGGCAGATCCGCCCGCGCGACACTCCTCACGGCGCCGCGCACCGCCCCCTTCCCGCCTTCTACCGCCTCCCCGCCTGCATCCCTGCCCGCCTCCCTGCCTGGCTCACCACCTGCTTCCCTGCCTGCTGCCGCCTCTCGCCCCGCCGCTCTTCCGTCATTCACCGGACCACCACCCCCCACCGGCTCCACCGGCTCCACCCGCCTTTCCCTGACGGTACGTCAGTTCAGCTCAGCGCGACGGATGCCGCAAGAGGGCGCAGCCCACCGCAGGACCACCCGCCCCGCCCACCTCGCCCCCGCACCGCCTCGCCACCACACCACGTCACCTCATCCCGCCACGGACGGAACACCGCTCACCCACTTCTCACATCCGCCCCATTCCTGACATGACGTCAGTTCAGTAATCTGACTATGCGTCAGCTAACGAGCCAATGAGAGCCGTCACACAGGAGCGGGCGACTGCGATGCTTGGATCGACTCACGGCACCCTCACCACTCACTCCCGGCCGGCCCGCGTCGTGGCCTGTGGGGAGCAACCACCACACACCGTCCACGGAATGACCGAACCGCACGCCGGCAGCGGCGGACCGAACGGCCGGGGCAGCCACGGCGGCCGGGGCTCCGGCGAGGCGGTCGAGCGGGACGTCAGCGGCCGGCCGCTGTACGCCCCGGTGCCCGACCTCGACCGGTTCTTCCGGCCGGAGTCGGTGGCCGTGATCGGCGCCTCGGACAGCGAGGGCCGCCCCAACACCGGCATCACCCGCCAGCTCATCGCCTGGGCCGAGCGCGTCGGCGCCCGGCTGCACCCCGTGAACCCCGGCCGCACCCGGGTCTTCGGGCTGCCCTGCCACGCCGCCGTCGCCGACCTCCCCGAGACCGTCGACCTCGCCGTGCTGCTCGTCAGCGACCCCCTTCCGGTCATCGAGCAACTGGCCGCGGTGAAGGTGAAGTTCGCGGTGGCGTTCGCCTCCGGATTCGCCGAGACCGGGGAGGAGGGCGCGGCCGCCCAGGCCCGGCTGGCCGAGGCCGTGGCACGCTCCGGGCTGCGGCTGCTCGGGCCCAACACCAACCTCAACGCCTTCGAGAAGTTCCGGGACGATCTCGACGGCCCGGCCATCGCCCTGATCACACAGTCGGGCCACCAGGGCCGCCCCGTCTTCACCCTCCAGGAACTGGGCATCCGCCTTTCCCACTGGGCCCCCACCGGCAACGAGGCCGATCTGGAGACCGCCGACTTCCTCTCCTACTTCGCCACCCGCCCCGAGGTCGGGGCCATCGCGGCATATGTGGAAGGGCTCAAGGACGGCCGCAGCTTTCTGCTCGCGGCCGACCGCGCGGCCCGCCACCAGGTCCCCGTCGTCGCCGTCAAGGTGGGACGCACCGAGACCGGCGCCCGTACGGCCGCCTCGCACACCGGCAAGCTCACCGGCGCGGACGAGGTCGTGGACGCCGCGATGCGCCAGTTCGGCGTGATCCGGGTGGACGGGCTCGACGAGCTGCAGGACACCGCGGCGCTGCTCGCCCGGGCCAGGAAGCCCACCGCCGAGGGCATCGCGGTCTATTCGATCTCCGGGGGCACCGGCGCCCACTTCGCCGATCTGGCGACCGCCGCCGGGCTGCGGCTGCCCACCCTGGACACCGCCAAGCAGGCCGAACTGCACCGGTGGATACCGGACTACCTCTCCGTCGCCAACCCGATCGACAACGGCGGGCACCCCGTCGGCGACTGGCGCGGCCGCAAGATCATCGACGCGATCCTGGCCGACCCCGCCGTCGGCGTGCTGATCTGCCCGATCACCGGCCCCTTCCCGCCGATGAGCGACAAGCTCGCCCAGGACCTGGTGGACGCGGCGGAGCAGACCGACAAGCTCGTGTGCGTGGTGTGGGGCTCGCCGGTCGGTACGGAGGACGCCTACCGCAGCACGCTGCTCGGCTCCTCGCGCGTGGCGACCTTCCGCACCTTCGGCAACTGCATCACCGCCGTACGCGCCTATCTCGACCACCACCGCTTCACGGCCGGCTACCGCTCGCCCTTCGACGACGCCCCCCGCGCGGCGTCCCCGTCCGTCCGCAAGGTGCAGGCACTGCTGCGCCCGGGCCAGCAGCTCAGCGAGCACGCGGCCAAGCAGCTGCTGCGCGCCTACGGCATCCGGGTCCCCCGCGAACAGCTGGTGACCAGCGCGGCGGCGGCCGTACGGGCGGCGAGCCTGGTCGGCTACCCCGTGGTCATGAAGGCGTCCGGGGCCCAGCTGGCGCACAAGACCGAGCTCGGACTGGTCAAGGTCGGGCTGACCTCGGCCAGCCAGGTCAGGGACGCCTACCGCGAGCTCACCGACATCGCCCGCTACGAGGACGTCCCGCTGGACGGCGTGCTCGTCTGCCAGATGATCGAGCGGGGCGTCGAGATGGTCGTCGGGGTCACCCCCGACCGTCTCTTCGGGCCGACCGTGACCGTGGGGCTGGGCGGGGTGCTCGTCGAGGTCCTGCGGGACGTCGCGGTGGGGGTACCGCCCTTCGGCGAGGACCAGGCGCGCGCGATGCTCGCCGAACTCCGCGGCCGCGCCCTCCTGGAGGGCGTACGCGGCGGGCCGCCCGTGGACGTCGACGCGCTGATCGAGGTCGTCCTCCGGGTCCAGCGGATGGCCCTGGAACTGGACGGCGCACTCGCCGAGCTGGACATCAACCCGCTGGTGGTCCTGGAGCGCGGGCAGGGCGCGGTGGCCCTCGACGCGCTCGCCGTCTGCCACTGACCTCGACCACCCCCTCCACAACCGGACCCACCGCCGCAGCCGCCACCACGATCCCAGGTGCCGCCACACCCGCGACCGCACCCTTAGGAGCCGCTCCCCCATGACAACCTCCGAACCTTCCCCGCTCTCCCCGTCGTCCTCATCCGGCCGTTCCGCCGATTCCGCCGATTCCGCAGCCTCCACCCCACCCGTCGAGGCGCTTGATTCATTGGTACTGCACGCCACTGACAACGGCGTCTCGTGGATCACCCTCAACCGCCCGGACACACTGAACGCCGTCACCTGGGACCAGCGCGAACGCCTCATCGGCCTGCTCGCGGACGCGTCGGCCGACCCGGACGTACGGGCCGTGGTGATCACCGCGACCGGCAAGGGCTTCTGCGCCGGCGCCGACCTGCGCGGCGGCACGGGCTCCGGTGACCGGGCCGGAGCGGAACGAGCCGGAGCGGAACGAGCCGGAGCGGAACGAGCCGGAGCGGAACGGACTTCCGGCGATGTGGCGCGGATGATCCGGCGCGGCGCCCAGCGGTTCATCGCCGCCGTCCTGGACTGCGAGAAGCCGGTCATCGCCGCGGTCAACGGCACCGCCGCCGGACTCGGCGCCCATCTCGCGTTCGCCTGCGATCTCGTACTGGCCGCCGAATCGGCCCGCTTCATCGAGGTGTTCGCCCGCCGCGGCCTCGTACCGGACGGCGGCGGCGCCTACCTCCTGCCCCGGCTGATCGGCCCGCAGCGGGCGAAGGAGCTGATGTTCTTCGGTGACGCGGTGCCGGCCGCGGAGGCCGAGCGGCTCGGGCTGGTCAACCGGGTCGTCCCCGACGGCGAACTGGCGAAGACCGCCCGGGAGTGGGCCGAGCGGCTGGCGGCCGGCCCGACCCGCGCCCTGTCGCTGACCAAGCAGCTGGTGAACGCGTCGTTCGAGACCGACCGGGCCGCGGCCTTCGCCGCCGAGGCCACCGCCCAGGAGATCACCATGTCGACGGCGGACGCCCAGGAAGGCGTCGCCGCCTTCGTGGAGCGCCGCAGCCCGACGTACCGGGGCCGCTGACCGCGCCCCGCCGGCCGGCGCGCCGCCCGTTGCGTCCGCCCGTTATGCCGGTCCGCTACTTCACGTCCTCCGGGCACACCGGCACCTCATGGGTGTTCCGCGTCCGCACCCCCGGCAGCCAACCGCGCGCGCCCTGCCCGTTGGTCACCAGGTACCAGCGGGTGGAGGTGATGCCCGCCTCGTCGCGGACCATCCGCCCGTCGGTGACGACACAGCGCGCGGCCAGCCCGTCGCCGTGCCAGACCCGGCCCGCGGAGTTGTCGCGCGCGGCGTACGCGGCGTACGGGTCCTTGGCGAGCCGCAGCGCGCACTCCAGGGAGCGGCCCGTACGGCAGGCGCGCTCGCTGTTGTAGACCGTGATCTTCACCGTCGGGGGCGGTCCCGCCGGCTGCGGCGTGACGGACCCGGGCCGCACCAGCCACCACACCCCCAGCGCCACCGCGGCCACCGCCACCGCCACCGCGCAGGCGATCGCGTACGGCCGCCTCGGGGTCAGTGCGGAGGCGTACGGCCACCTGCGCGGTGAACCCGCCTTCGGCGCCTGCTCGTTGACCGGCCGGCGGACGCGCTCCCACAGGCCGGGCGGTGTCTCGATCTGCTCGTCCGCGCGCCGCAGCCGGGCACGCAGCAGCGCCTCGACGTCACCGCCGGAGCCGCCGGAGTCCCCGGAGCCGCCCGAGCCGCCGGAGTCGTCGCCCCGGCCCCCGCCGCCGAACGGCCGGCCGCCACCGCCCGCACCACCGGTGCCGCCGACCTCGCCGACCTCGCCGTCGTGGCGTCGCCCCACGCCCACCGTGCCGCTCACCTCCCGGCCTGCCCGTGCTCCGATTCAACGAGGTACGCGCGCAGCCTGTCCAGCGCGCGGGCCCGATGGCGGGCGGCCGTACCGCGATGCACCTTCATGATCTTGGCGGCCTGATCGAGCGTGTAGCCGTCGAGGTCGACCAGGATGACGATGCCGGCCTGCCGGTGCGACAGCCGCCCCAGCAGGCGCACCGCTTCGAGCTCGGCGTGCCGCCGCGCCACCCCGCTGTCCCAGCCGCCCGGTTGGGCGCCGGGGCCCGCTCCCGCTCCGCCGCCCGCACCGGCCTCCTCGACGCCCTCCAGGCCGTCCACGAGGACCTGGCGGCGGTCCTTGCGGTAGGCGTCGCGTGCGACGTTGAGGACCGCGGTGAAGGCATAGGCGTACGGCTCGGGGTGGGCGAGGAAGCGCTGCGGACGGGCGGCGAGCTTGAGGTACGCCTCGTGCACCACATCCTCCGCGGACTGTCTCGAACCGGCCAGCATCACCGCCCTGCGGTAGAGGCGGGGCAGCAGGCCGCAGAAGACCTCGTCGAAGCTGGCTGACGCGGCGGACGGCGGTGCTGACGACGACGGTGGTGGTGACGGTGTTGCCTCGGCCATGTACCGGAACTCTCCCCCGTGTTCGGCTACGGACGCGGCCGACGTGGACGCTACCCGCGTGGGCGGCACACAATCAGGAATCCCTCCCCCAATCTCCCCCCATTCCGCCGAAGATCGCCGCGTACGCCGCCAAACCACACGTGCGGGTGGCCGCCCGCCCGCATGGCTTCACATCTGACGGAGCATCAGATTCAATGGGCGGCCAGGCAGAACAAGACATCACAGGGCGGACGCCATGACGGGACTGACGGGACCGACGGGACTAACGAGGCTGGCAGCATCAACGGGACCGATGGATCTGATGAGGCCGATGGGGCCGATGCGGATGAAGCGATGATGGGGCACGCGGGGATGGCGGCCACTGCCGTGCGGTACCTCCGCTCGGTCGGCGCGCCGACCACGGCCGCCGCGCCCGCCACTCCTGCCGCACCGCTCCCGCGGCCCGCCCTGCGCGCCGTACGGGAGGGCGAGCGCGCCCCCCTCGATCCGGCCGCCTTCCGTTCCGTCCTGAGCCACTTCGCCAGCGGCGTCACCGTCGTCACGGCACCGGGCGACCCGGGCCCGGCCGGTTTTGCCTGCCAGTCCTTCGCGTCCCTCTCGCTCGACCCGCCGCTGGTGACGTTCATGGTGGCGCGTACGTCGACGACCTGGCCACGGATCGCGCGGGCCGGGGTGTTCTGCGTCAACGTCCTCGGGGCGGCACAGGGCGAGCTGTGCCGGGGGTTCGCGGTCAGTGGTGGCGACAAGTTCGCCGGCGTCTCCTACGGGCCCGCGCCGGCGACCGGCTCACCGAGGCTGGCCGACGTCCCCGCCTGGATCGACTGCACCATCCAGGCCGTGCACACCGGAGGCGACCACCTCATCGTCGTCGGCCGCGTCGAGGCCCTCGGCACGGACCCGGCGGCCGCCGAAACCGGTCCCCTCCTCTTCCACCGGGGCGCCTTCGGCCACTTCAGCCCCTGAGCCCGGCCGGTGCGGTCGGGCCGCACACCGTGGGCCGACGCCCCCGGGGTGGGCACTTCAGCACCACCACCGCATCCGCGCCACCACCGCATCCACCCGCCGCCGCATCCGCACCGCCGCGCTTCAGGACCGGCCGCCCTGCCGGGCCAGGACATGCCGGTGCCACTCGTCCGGGTCGCCCAGGAAGTAGTAGAGGGTGGGGCGCTCCTGGGTACCGCCCATGAACCACTGCCCCCGGCAGTCGCCGTCCACCTCCACCTCCAACCGCTCGTCCGCCGTGAAGCGGTCCAGCTCCCATCTGCCGACGCCGCCGCAGTGGTCGCCCGGCTTGCTCAGCCCCCGGGCCGTCGCCGTTCCGTCGGCGCGCAGCTCCAGGGTGCCGCCGCGGCCGTCCCGCCAGACCCCGACGAGCCCGGCGCGTGTCGGCTTCGGGGGCTCGTACGCCGGCAACAGTCCGGTTGCCAGGGCGGCGACGCCCAGCACCCCCACCGCGAGGGCGGTCAGGAGCCCGCTGCTCGCGACCGTGACGGTCAGCCGCACGGTGCGCCGGGTCCCGGTGCCCCGGGCGGCGACCGCGGCCAGCAGGGCGGCCGGTACGGCGGCCGCAGTGAGCGCCGGCCAGCACACCAGGTAGACCAGCGGCGGCGCCACGGAGCCGGTGAGGAGCGCACCGCACGCCCCGTAGGCGAGCGTCGCACCGGCCGCCGAGAAGGGGGCGGCGGCCGCCGTGCACCACCACGTCGCCCGCCCCTGCCACCCTCCCCAACGGGCCGCCAGACGCCCCAGCGTCAGCGTGGGCAGCACCAGGGTGACCGTCAGTACGAGACCGGGGAGCGCGCCGAGCACCAGCGCGACCGGAAGCACGAAGGCGGCCAGGAACACATTGCCGACCGGCCCCTCCTGGGTGAAGCCGTACAGCACGACCCCGGCCGTCACGCACATCGCCTCTGCCAGCAGCGCCGCCATCGACACCAGAACGGCCCGCCCGCTCCAGACGTCGCGGAACTGCCCGGCGGCCGCCCCGGCCCCGGCCTCGTCCCCGGCCTCCACTGTCATGTCCGTCCCCCGTCCCCCGTCCCCCGTTGCTCATTGCTCGTCCCACGGGGATCATGCACCGGCCGGCCGGACGCCCCGCCACCGGGGCGGCTCACACAGCGGCCGGCTGCCCCTGGGCCGCCCCCGTACGCCGCTCGCGGATGACCAGGGCCATCAGGGCCGCCAGGGCGCACAGCGCGCCCGAGGCGTACCAGACCGGGTTGTACGTACCGAAGGCGTCGCGCGCCAGGCCCCCCAGGAAGGCGATCAGGGCGGCGCCCACCTGATGGGCGGCCAGGACCCAGCCGAAGACGATGGCGCCGTCCTCGCCGTAGTGCTCACGGCACAGCGCGATGGTCGGCGGGACCGTCGCCACCCAGTCCAGGCCGTAGAAGACGATGAAGAAGACCATCGGCGGATGGACGGTGTCGGCGAGCAGCAGCGGCAGGAACATCAGCGACAGACCGCGCAGACCGTAGTAGACGGCCAGCAGCCGGCGGGTGTTGAAGCGGTCGGTGAACCAGCCGGAGGCGATCGTTCCGGCGATGTCGAAGACGCCGATCACCGCGAGCAGTGAGGCGGCCGCCGTCATCGGCATGCCGTGGTCGTGCGCCGCGGGCACGAAGTGCGTCTTGACCAGGCCGTTGGTCGTGGCGCCGCAGATCGCGAAGGTGCCGGCCAGCAGCCAGAACGGTCCCGTCCGGGCCGCCGAGACCAGCGCCCGCACCGCGCGCCGGGCCGCGCCCCGCTGCGGCGGCGGCTTGGGCACGAACGCGTCCGCCCCGTAGGGCGCCAGACCGACGTCCGCCGGGTGGTCACGCAGCAGCAGCCACACCAGCGGGACCACGGCGAGCGCGGCCAGCGCGACGGTCACCGCGGCCGGCCGCCAGTCGTGCCGGTCGACGATCCAGGACAGTACGGGCAGGAAGACCAGCTGGCCGGAGGCGCCGGCCGCGGTGAGGATGCCGGTGACCAGCCCGCGCCGCGCGGTGAACCAGCGGTTGGTGACCGTGGCCGCGAAGGCCAGCGCCATCGAGCCGCTGCCCAGCCCCACCAACACGCCCCAGAGGAGCACCAGTTGCCAGGCGGCCGTCATGAAGACGGTCAGCCCGGCGCCGACCGCGATGACGGTCAGGGCGACCGCGACCACCCACCGGATACCGAACCGGTCCATCAGGGCGGCGGCGAACGGCGCGGTCAGCCCGTACAGCGCGAGGTTCACCGACACCGCGAAGCCGATGGTGCCGCGGGACCAGTGGAACTCGGCGTGCAGCGGATCGATGAGCAGGCCGGGAAGCGACGCGAAACCGGCCGCGCCGATGATCGTGAGGAAGGTGACGGCGGCGACCGACCAGGCACGGTGCGGGCGCCGCCTCGGCTCGGCCTCGGCGGCGACGGGAGCGGCCGTACGGTCGTCCGCCGCGGGCGGGCGGAGTTCGGGTGTCTGGGGCGTCGGGGGCGTCTGGGGCACCCCAGAAGCTTCGTTCCCGCCTCCGTACGAAACGAGTGGCCGGGGGGCCAGGCTTCATCAGGATCGGGCCACCACCCGCGCCGGCCGAAGGCCACCCCGAAGCCGGAACGGCACCCCTCCCAACCCTGGCCGCCCCGCCCCCTACCCGAACGTCAGCACCGCCCGCGCCACCCGCCCGTGATGCGCGTCGTCCGCCGCCTTCGCGAAGTCCTCCACCGGGTACGTCCGGGTCACCAACTCGTCGAGCAGCAGCCGCCCTTCGCGGTACAGCCGGGCGTACAGCGCGATGTCCCGCTGCGGGCGGGACGAACCGTAGCGGCAGCCGAGGATCGACTTGTCCAGGTACATCGACGAGACCGGGAACGCCGCCTCCGCACCGGCCGGCGGCACCCCGAGCAGCACCGCCTGGCCGTGCCGGTCCAGCAGGTCGATCGCCTGCCGGATCAGCCGGGTACTGCCCACGCACTCGAAGGCGTGGTCGGCACCGGTCGGCAGGATCTCCTTCACCGCCTTGACGGCGTCCGCCGCGGCCGAGGCGTCGACGAAGTGGGTGGCGCCGAACTGCCGCGCCACGGCCTCCTTCGCCGGATTGGCGTCCACCGCCACGATCACCGACGCGCCCGCGAGCCGCGCCCCCTGGAGCACGTTGAGCCCGATCCCGCCCGCCCCGATCACCACGACCGATTCCCCGCGGTCGACCTTCGCGCGGTTGAGCACCGCGCCCACCCCGGTCAGCACCCCGCACCCGATCAGCGCGGCCGACGGCAGCGGAATGTCCGCGTCGATCTTCACCGCCTGCACCGCCTTGACGACCGTACGCTCCGCGAAGGCCGAGTTCGACGCGAACTGGAACAGCTCCGCACCGCCCCGCCGGAACGGCCTCCCGGGCATCCCGATCGCCTTGCGGCACATCGTCGGCCGCCCCCGGTCGCACTCCGCGCACACCCCGCAGTTGGCCAGCGTCGACAGCGCCACGTGGTCACCGGGCGCCACATGGCCGACGCCAGCGCCCACCGCCTCCACCACGCCCGCGCCCTCGTGCCCCAGCACGACCGGCACCGGAAACGGAATCGTGCCGTCGACCACCGAAAGATCGCTGTGACACAACCCCGCCGCCCGGATCCCCACCAACACCTCCCCCGGCCCCGGCTCCCGCACCACCAGATCCCCCACAACCCGCGGCTGCTCCCCGTCGTATATGACCCCTCGCATTGCCAACTCCCTCCCACGTACTTGGCCGTCCCACCGTGGTTGTTGCTCTCCGTTGCGCGCTTTGCGGCGCCGCCCACGTACCTGGCCGTCCCGCCGCGGGGCTTGCTCGCCGTTGCGCGCTTTGCGGCGCCGCCCACGTACTCGGCTGCAGCGCCGTGCTCGTTGCTCGCCTTTGCCGCTTTGCGGCGCCGCGTACGTAGCTGGCTTTCCCGCCGCGGTTGCTGCTCGCCGTTGCGCCTGGCGGCGGGCGTGGTGTTTTGGGTGCGGTGACAGCCCTACAGACTTCGTCCTCCGGTCTGTCCCCTCCCGTTGGTGGGGGGTTGGAAGGCCGGTGGGGGTGAGCGTCGTCGTTCCGGGTGCATGCCCGGTGGACTCTCGCGTCGTGGGGTGGGGTGGGGTGGGTGTCGGGAATACCTTCCCCGCCCGTCGAGTTGAGGCCCGCAAGGGGCACTCGCGACCCTTACGGGATCTGTTCGACCGTCCCCTACGGGTCCCCAAAACCCCTTGCAGCCCCAACGCCCACCCCCACCCACCGCATTCCCACCCCCCAACGGGAGGGGACGGGCCGGAGGGGCCGGTTGTGTGGACGTAAAGCGTCAGCAGTCCACACAACCGGCCCCGGAGGCCCGTCACCGCACC
>NZ_JBIDAJ010000060.1:0-30397 GCF_043202395.1 Streptomyces sp. NPDC048197 | reverse complement strand
AGGGGACAGACCGGAGGACGAAGTCTGTAGGGCTGGCACCGCACCCAACAACCACCCAGCCCGCCGCAGGCGCAACGGCGAGACCACCCGCGGCGGGACGGCCAGCTACGTACGGGGCGCCGCAAAGCACAACGGCGACCAAGCCCCGCGACGGGACGGCCAAGTACGTGGGAGGCGCCGCAAAGCGCAACGGCGACCAAGCCCCGCGACGGGAAAGCCAAGTACGTACGGGGCGCCGCAAAGCGCAGCGGAACGGCGGGAAACTACCCCAGATACTGGGACAAATAAGCCCGCAGCAGTGACTTCGCCTCGGTGACGATGGCCGGGTCGCCGGCCGGGTCGACGCGGAACGCCAGTTGCAGCAACGCGTCGGCCGTTTCGACGCCGACGAGGAAGGCCGTGCGGAGCTGCGCATCGGCCGGGTCCAGGCCGAGGCGCCCCGCGAGGAGGGCCAGGAGGCGGTCCGCGACCTCGTAGTTCGCCTGGCGGGACTCGCGCGGCGCGGGGACCGTGAACTCGACCAGGGCGAACCCCGGGACGGTCCGTTTCATGGCGAGGTACTCGTCGATCACGACGTCCATCGCCCGGCGCCATTCCAGCCGCTGCCCCTCCGGCGCGGTCAGCCGGGCGGTGATCCGGTCCGCGTAGGCGTCGAGGTTGCGGTGGGCGAGTGCCTCGGCCATGGCCCGTTTGTTGGGGAAGAAGCGGTAGACCGAGCCGATCGGGACGCCGGCCCGGCCGGCCACGGCCCGGGTACTGAGGTCCTCGTAGCCGGTCTCGTCGAGGAGTTCGGCGCAGGCGTCGAGGATGCGGGCCAGGCGCTGGGCGCTGCGCCGCTGCACGGGGGCGCGGCGCAGGGAGCGGGGCGGCCGGTCGGGGCGCGGGGGCGGGGGCTGCACCCGTCCATCCTGCCCGCCCTTCCGGCCGGGAGTGTCCGTTGACGGCCCACCCCCGCAATCCTAAGGTCTTCCATAGGATTCCTTGAGCGGCGGGAGCGCGCGATGACAGGCACGGCCAACGAGCAGGCGAGGAAGACGGCCGAAGGGCTGGTGTACGCCACCGGGTTCGGCAACGAGCACAGCTCGGAGGCCGTCCCGGGCGCGCTTCCGACGGGCCGCAATTCCCCCCAGCGGGCCCCGCTCGGGCTGTACGCCGAGCAGCTCAGCGGTTCGGCGTTCACCGAACCGCGGGCGGCCAACCACCGCTCCTGGCTGTACCGCATCCGCCCGTCGGCCGCGCACCCGCCGTTCGTCCGCGCCGAGCCGCGCGCGGTGCGCTCGGCGCCGTTCACCGAGTGCGCCCCCGACCCCAACCGGCTGCGCTGGAACCCGCTGCCCGACCCCGAGGGCCCGACGGACTTCCTCGACGGGCTGTGGACGCTGGGCGGCAACGGCGACGCGGCGCAGCGCAGCGGCATGGCCGTGCACCTGTACCACGCCAACGCGTCCATGGAACGGCGGGTGTTCAGCGACGCGGACGGCGAGTTGCTGATCGTCCCCGAGCGGGGCGGGCTGCTGCTGCGCACCGAGCTCGGGCTGCTGCGCGCCGTACCGGGCGAGGTGGCGCTGATCCCGCGCGGGGTGCGGTTCCGCGTCGAGCTGCTGGACGCTGCGCCCGACGGGCAGGGCCCGGCAGCTCGCGGTTACGTCTGTGAGAACTACGGGCAGCCCTTCCGGCTCCCCGACCTCGGTCCGATCGGCGCCAACGGCCTGGCCAACGCCCGGGACTTCCGGGCGCCGGTCGCCGCCTACGAGGACGTCGAGGGCCCCGTCGAGGTCGTCAACAAATTCTGCGGCAACCTCTGGACCGCCACCTACGACCACTCGCCGCTGGACGTCGTCGCCTGGCACGGCAATCACGTCCCGTACGTCTACGACCTGCGGCGCTTCAACGTCATCGGGTCGATCAGCTATGACCACCCGGACCCGTCGATCTTCACGGTGCTGACCTCGCCGTCCGACACCCCGGGGCTGGCCGGCGTGGACTTCGTGGTCTTCGCCCCGCGGTGGCTGGTCGGCGAGGACACCTTCCGGCCGCCCTATTTCCACCGCAATGTGATGACCGAGTACATGGGGCTGATCGAGGGTGCCTACGACGCCAAAGCGGAGGGCTTCGTGCCGGGCGGCGGGTCGCTGCACAACATGATGTCGGCGCACGGGCCGGACCGGGAGACGTTCGACAAGGCGAGCGCCGCCGAGCTGGTGCCGCAGAAGATCGACGACGGGCTGGCGTTCATGTTCGAGACCCGGTGGCCGCTGACGCTCACCGCCCAGGCCCGGGACGCCGGCCATCTGCAGCGCGGTTACGACGACGTGTGGCAGGGTCTCCAGCGCCACTTCCGCCTGTGACATCCGGGGACCGCTCGTGACCACCTTCGCTCCCGACTCGCTGGACCTGAACCGCAAGCTGCCGCTGTGGTACCAGGTCTCGCAGTCGTTGCGCGCCTCCATACTGGGCCGCTCCCCCGACGCCCCGCTGCGGCTGCCCACCGAGGACGCGCTCGCGGCGCACTACGGCGTGAGCGTGCTGACCATGCGGCAGGCGCTCAAGGAGCTGGAGGCGGAGGGGCTGATCAGCCGGCACCGGCGCCGTGGCACGTTCATCGAGCCGAATGCGCGGCGCGGTGCGCCGGTGCGGCTGCTCGGCTCGGTGGACGCGATCGTGGCCCAGCAGTCCGGGATGAGCACCGAGCTGCTGGACCACGGACCGGTCGCGGTCCCGGCCGAACTGGCCGAGTACTTCCCCGGGTTGACGGAGGTGGCCGGGTTCCGCCGGTTGCGCAGCGACGAGAAGACGGGCGAGCCGACCAATCACGCGCGCAACTACGTGCGCCCCGACGTCGCGGAGCGGGTCGACCCGGCGGATCTGCTGCGCTGGCCGATGACGAAGGTGCTGCGGGACGCGGTGGGGGTCCGGATCAGCCGGATCACCGACACGGTCGAGGCCCGCCTGGCCGACCCGGAGACGGCCCGCCTCCTGGAGGTGCCCCTCCTCAGCCCGATCCTCGATTACACGGGTGTCACCTACGACACCGACGGCCGCCCGGTCGACGTCGCGCGTATTCACTACCGGGGGGACCGCTTCTCCTTCACGGTGACGCTGGACGCGCACTGACCGCGCCGCCGGCCCGTTCCGCGGGCCAGAGCTCCGTGCACGCGTCGAGGACGCGGGTCACCGCCGGATGCGGATGTTCGGCCCGCCAGACGGCGTCCAGGCGGAGTTCGGGCGCGGGCCCCGCGAGGGGCACGAGCGTGATGCCGCGCGGGAGTTGGTGGGCGAGCGAGGCCACGACGAGGTTGACCCCGCGCCCGGCGGCGATGGCGGCCCAGGCGTTGGAGCCGGAGGCGGTCTCGTCGAGCACCGGCTCGAATCCGGCGGCCCGGCAGGCACCGGCCACCGCGTCGTAGTAGCCGGGCGCCATCTCGCGCGGCCACAGCTGGAACGTCTCGTCGCGCAGCCCGGCGAGCTCCACGGCCGGGGCCCCGGCGGCCGGATGGCCGTCGCCGACCGCCGCCATGAGCGCCTCGCGCCGCACGGTCCGCCGGGCGATGCCCTTCGGGTAGCCGGCCCGGGGCGCGAGCGCGAGGTCGCAGCGCTCCTCCCGCAGCGTCCGGCAGACGTCGGCGGCGAAGATCTCCCGGGTCTCCACCTTCAGCCGGGGCGCCCGGGCGGCGAGGTGGGCGGTGAGCGCGGGGAGGGTCTCGTACACAGCGGTGACCGTGTAGGCGATGCGCAGCTTCCCGGCCTCGCCGTCCGCCACCGCCCGGGCGTGCTGGGCCGCGCGGCCGGCGGCGGCGAGCAGCCGCTTGCAGTCGGCCAGGTAGGCGGCGCCGGCCGGTGTGAGCTCGACCCGGCGGGAGGTGCGGTCCAGCAGCCGTACGCCGAGGGTGTCCTCCAGCGCCTTGATCTGCTGACTGAGAGCCTGCTGGGCGACGTACACGTCGTCGGCGGCGCGGGTGAAGCTGCGGCGCTCGGCCACCGCCACGAAGTACCGCATCTGGCGCAGCTCGGGTTCCATGCGACCGCATGGTAGGGCCGCCCGGCCGCCCCCGTCGACAAGCCCGCCTTGTCGACCGACAACAAGCTGCGCTTGTTGACGAGGGGACCCGCGCCTAGCGTGGTCCGGGCTGAACGACCAAGTACAGCAAGCCCGTTGACCCTGGGGGACGCATGATTCTGGTGACAGGTGCGACCGGCACCGTCGGCCGGCCGCTGGTGCGCGCGCTGCGCGCCCGTGGCGCCGCGGTCCGTGCGCTGGTACGTGACGCGGGCGGGGTGCCCGCCGAGTGGGACGACGGCGTCGAGCCGGTGGTCGCGGACCTGGACGACGCCGGCTCGCTGGTGGCGGCCGCGGAGGGTATCGAGGCGGTCCACCTGCTGACTCCGGTCGGCCCGGACGCCGCACGGCAGGCCCGGAACGTGATCGACGCCGTCGCGGCAGCCGGCCGCCCCAAGGTCGTCCTGCAGGCGGCGATCGGCGTGCGGCACCGGACCGTCCCGGTGCGGTTCTTCGACGCGCACACCGCGGCGCTCGACCACCTCGAGGCCGGCGGCCTGCCGTGGACGGTGCTGGCGCCGAACGGCTTCCTGCAGAACTTCCTGGGGCTGCTGCCGGACCTGCGGCGCACCGGCACGCTGGCGCTGCCCACCGGCGACGCCGCCGTGTCGTACGTGGACGCCCGCGACATCGCCGAGGTCGCCGCCGCGGTGCTCACCACGGACGGCCACGAGGGCGCGGTGCTCGATGTGACCGGCCCGCGGGCGATGGACCACGACGAGATCGCCGAGCGGCTCGGCAGTGCCCTCGGCCGGGCGCTGACCTACCGTGCGATCACGCCGGAGCAGGCCCGTACCGCGCTGCTCGGCACGGGCATGTCCGCGTGGCAGGCCGACGGGCTGGTCGAGCTGTACGGCCTCTACGCGGCCGGTGCGGCCCGGGTCGTCTCCGACACCGTGCCCCGGTTGCTCGGCCGTCCGGCCCTTCCGATCGAAACCTTCCTCGCCGACCATGCGACTGCCCTGCAGGCCGGCCCCGTTCCCACTCAGGAGAATCTGCGATGACCACCGAGTACATCCGCTACACGATCACCGACCCCACGCGGCGGGCCGCCTTCGAGCAGGCGTACGCGGCGGCCGCCGAGCAGCTCGACGCGGCGCCCGAGTGCCTCGGGTACGACTTGGCACACGGGGTGGAGGAGCCCGAGCACTACATCCTCCGCATCGAGTGGACCTCCGTCGAGGACCACCTCAAGGGCTTCCGCGGCGGCCCGCACTTCCCCGCCTTCCTCGCTCATGTCAGGCCGTACATCGGTGACATCGAGGAGATGAAGCACTACGAGAGCACGTCGGTGACCTCCGTCGGCGGATGAACGACCGCAGCGCGGGGCGCGGCCCGGTCAGATCCTCTCCAGGCTGCGCCCCGTGCTGCGCGGGCCCAGCGCCGCCACGTTCGCGCAGAGCAGCAGCATCAGGCCGGCGGAGCCGGTGAAGACGGCGGCGGGGCCGAGATGTGTGAGGGCGGGGAGGGCGATGAAGGGGAGGACGACCGAGGTGAGTCGGGAGAGGGAGTAGGCGATGCCGATGGCGCTGCTGCGCAGGCCGGTGGGGAAGAGCTCCGTCTGGTAGACGTGGAAGGCGTTGGAGAAGACGTTGCTGGCCACCGTCAGCAGGAAGCCGAAGGCGACGATCGCCCAGGTGGCGTCGGCGAAGCCGAAGGCCAGGCCGCAGCCGGCGATGGCCAGTGCGGCGGCGATGATCAGGGTGCGGCGCTCGATCCGGTCGATGAGCGGGACGGACAGCGCGGAGCCGAGCGGGTAGCCGCAGAAGCTCAGCGCGGCGTAGAGCAGGGAGTCGGTGACGGTGTGGCCCTTCGCGGTGAGCACCACCGGTGCCAGTGACCCGAAGCCGTAGTAGCCGACGGTCTGCAGGACCTGGAAGATCCACCACATGACGGTCCGCCGGCGGTAGTCACCGCGGAACATCGCACCGAGCGGCACCCGCCGCTCCGGGACGGGCTCGGTCTCCGGTACGGAGGGCAGGCTGCCGCCGGTCTCCCGGGCGGCCCGCTCCTCCAGCCCGGCCACGATCCGCTCAGCCTCCTCGTGCCGCCCCTGCACGGTCAACCACCGTGGGGATTCGGGGAGTTGGCGGCGGATCAGCTGGATGAAAGCGGCGCCGAGCGCACCGGCCACCAGCAGCCAGCGCCAGCCGTCGATGCCCCACAACCGGTGCGCGGCCACCAGCCGGGCGCCGAGCAGTGCGGCGACCGGCACGCCGACGAAGCCCAGGGTGTAGGCGTGGGCGAGGTACCGGCCGCGTACCGCCCGGGGCAGGAACTCGGCGAGGTAGGTGTCGACCAGCACGAGTTCGGCGCCCAGGCCGAGGCCGGCCAGGAAGCGCAGCGCCAGCAGCCACGGCAGGTCCGGGGCGAAGGCGGCGGCCAGTGAGAACACCGAGTAGGCGCCGAGGTTGACCAGGAACATCCGGCGCCGTCCCAGGCGGTCGGCGAGCACCGAGAGCAGGTTCGCGCCGACGAACATGCCGAGGAAGCCGGCGGCGATCACCCAGGACTTCGCGGTGTGGCCGAGGTGCCACTGTTCGGCGAGGACGGCGGCGAGCACTCCGCCGAGGAAGATCTCGTAGAGGTCGAAGAAGGCGCCGATGCCGACGACGAGGGTGGTCCGGCGGTGCCACCGGGACGCCGGCAGCCGGTCCAGCCGTGCGGCGGCCCGGTTGCCGATGGGGCTTCCCCCGCGCCGTTCAGGCGTGGGGGAGGTGGTGTCCGTCATGGCGGTCCTCCCCTGAGCAGGTCCCGGCGCGATGGGGTCCTCCCGCGCCGTTCAGGCGTCGCCGGAGGAGCAACGTCCGCACCGCGGTGCCGGGCGTACGGCGAGGACCGTACTCCGCCAAGATCAGTAAGCGGAAGACCGCGTCGGGTCGCCTGGGAGGGTGGATCCGGTCCGGCCGGCCGGGCGGAGCCGCGGGGGCCGTCGCTACCATGCCGGGGTCAACCGAACGGTCCGGGAGGGGCTCCGCGTGACGGCGAAGCAGGACGCGCCACGGCTGTCCGATCTGATGCCGTGGTCCGTGGCGCCGCTGCGGCTCGGCCGTTCCTGGGTCCGGTCGCCGGATCCGGCGGCGCTGCGGGCCCGTTGGCGGGCGCTGGTGGCCGCCGAGGACACCGCGGCCCGCGAGCGCCTGTTCCGGCCGTCCCGGGCCCGGACGCTGTACTCCGCGGTCGGCCAGCTGCCGGGCCAGCGGACCGCCACCGGGCGGCTGTACCGCGCGGCCGGCCCGTGCCCCGAGCCGGTGCGGATCCAGCACGGCCCGTTCGACCAGCAGTGGCTGCTGCCCGACCACCGGCTGATCGACGCGGCCCGGCCCGAGCTGTGGCGGGTGGCGGACGCCCGGCAGCTGTACGCGGTCGAGCCGGGCCGGCTGCCGCAGCCGGCCGGGCCCGCGGTGGTGTGCGCGGCGCTGCTGCCCGACGGGCGGTCGCCGGCCGGACGTCCCGGCCGGATCCATCCGCTCTACCGGCGGCCCGGCGGCCGTGAGCCGAACCTCGCCCCCGGGCTGCTCGCCCTGCTCAGCCGCCGGCTGGACCGCCCGGTGGAGCCGGCGCAGCTGCTCGCCTGGGTGGCCGCGAGCGCCCGGCACTCCCCCGACGGCGCCGTGGTGCCGCTGACCGCCGATGCCGGGGTGTGGACGCGGGGCGTGGCACTGGGCGAGCGGCTGCTGTGGCTGTACACCCGCGGCGGGTACGTGCCCGGGGACGGCCCGCCCGAGGGCTGCGCGGGTCCCGGCGGGCGGCCCCGGATGCCGGGCGGCCGCCGCCCGTACGTCCGCGCCGCGCTGCCGGCCCGGGGGCTGCCGCGGAGCCTGGCGTACGACCCGGCGGACGAGGCGCTGCTGCTCGGCGACGGCGGCCGGATCTCGCCGGTGCCGCAGGGCGTGTGGGACTTCTCGGCGGGCGGGGTGCGGGTGCTGGCGGACTGGTTCGCCGGCCGCACCGGCACGGCGGAGGACGGTACGGCGACGCCGCCGGAGGCCGGTTCGCTGGCGGCGCTTGGTCCGGCCAACTGGCCGCAGGAGTGGACCTCGGAGCTGCTGGAGCTGATCACCGTACTGGCACTGCTGGCCGAACTGACGCCGGAGCAGCAGGAGTTGGCGATGGCCACCGCGGACGCACCGCAGTTGCCGGCCGGTGAGCTGCGGGCCACGGGTGTGCTGCCCCCGCCGTCCGCGGCCCGCCGCCCGGCGTCCGTGCTGGACCACCACGAGGAGGGCCCGGACGGGCAGTTCGCGCTGGTGTGAGCGCCGTTGGCCGGTGGCCCGTCGCCCGGTGGCCGTCCGTCCCCGTGGCCGCCCGGGCCGTGCCTAGCCGGCGGCCGGGCCCGCGTAGGCGTCCAGGACCCGGCCGATGAGCCGGTCGAATACCTCGTCGGGGTCGCCGACCGGTCCGCTGCCGGCCAGCACCCGGGCGATGAGGGGGTACTGGCCGGTGGCCACCGCCGACGTCAGATAGCCGGCCTGGGCCGCCTGCCGCTGTTCCGGGCTGTGGCCGGATTCCTTGGCGCGCTCGGCGGCCGCCTGCTCGGCGGAGGCCATGGAGACGACGGTGCCGTTGAGCATCGAGATCAGTTCGAGCTTGAGCGCGTCGTCGAGCCCGGAGTGCTCCAGTACGGCGAGGGAGTGCTCCATGTAGCGCAGCGCGTTGGGCCCGAGGAAGGTGTGGGACAGCACGGCGCCCGGCAGCCAGGGGTGCCGGCGCATCATCTCGCGGGCCTGGCGGGCGAGCTGGAGCAGTTCGGCGCGCCAGTCGCCGGACGGGCGGTCGGGCAGCCGGTATTCGCCGACGGCGAGGTCGACCATGAGGTCGATCAGGTCGCCCTTGCCGGGGACGTAGTTGTAGAGCGACATCGTGGCGCAGCCGACCGCGGTCGCCACCCGTCGCATGGAGACCGCCGCGAGCCCGGACTCGTCGGCGATCCGCACCGCGGCCTCGGCGATCTCGTCGCGGGTGAAGGCGGGGCGGGGGCCGCGGCCGGCCCGCTCGGGTCGTGCCCAGATCACCTCGGGTCCGGCCGCGCGGCCGCTTGCTGCCATGAATCGATCACCTCGTCACCATTCTAGTGACGTGGGCGCGCACGTCCTGGGGGACGGTGCCGGCCGGCTCCGTGGGGGCGGGCACGAAAAAACCACCCGTCACGTGGTGACGGGTGGTCGGGAGCGGACCGGCCGGGCGGGGACGGGCCGGCCGCCCGAGGTGCCGTGTGACGAACGGCTCAGCCGTGTCCGCCGAAGAGCGAGCGCCGCAGCCTGCGCAGCGGTGCGAACAGCGACACCCTGGCGCCGCGGCCGTTCCTCGTCCGCAGGTGGTCGCGCGCGGTGAGCTCCTGCATCAGCGAGGTCGCGCCTTCCGCCTCCCGCTGCGGGATGGCGGGGCCACCCAGCACCGCGAGGTGGCGGTCGAGGCGCGCACTGGACGCACCGCTCCCGCAATTGATCGCAGGGACTCTGGCCCTGCTACGCACTGTTATCTGTTCCATGACTCTCCCCACCCTTACGAGGGCACCCGGCCCGGGCAGGGTAACCCTATCTCTCTTGGAGGACACGCGTGCAGACCGGTCAACGGATTCACCTGCCTCGCCATGACGTTGACGCACACCATACGGAATGTCACCTAAAGGCCGTGTCCCAGGGGGAGTTGACGGTGCGGAAGTTTCCGGAGGGAGGGCTTCCGGGCGGCTGGCGGGCCGCCCGGTCCGCCGGGGAGAGACCGGGATCTCACGGACACTCCCCGGCGCCCGGGACGCGCCCCCGGGGTGCGGCTGTTCAGGCGGCGGAGCCGAACACCGGCAGATAGCCGCCGGAGTGGCCGGCGGAGGTCGGGTGGTAGGACTCGTCGACGGGATAGGTCACGCTGTGCAGCCAGGCGCTGCCGGAGCACAGCTCGTGGCCGGCGAAGGTGGTGTTGACGTCGGCGAAGGCGAAGCCGTGGTCGGCGGCGCGCTTGGCGATGACGCCGTTGATGTCGTCGGCCGCGGCGTCGATGGCGGTGCGGGACTTCTCGGAGAGGCCCGCGAAGCAGCTTCCGCCGATCTTGTAGAAGCGCGGGTACCCCAGGACCACCACGTGCGCGGCCGGGGCCTTCTGGGAGATGGCGCTGTACACGGTGTCGAGCTTGCCGGGGAGGGTGTTGTCGATGTACGTCCTGGCCTGCGCGACCCGGGCCAGGCAGGCGCTCTCGCCCTGGAGCGCACAGGTCGTCATGGTGTCGGCGAATCCGGCGTCGTTGCCGCCGATGGTGATGCTGACCAGGCCCGTGGAGCTGTTGAGCGGGCCGAGCTGTCCGCTGACAACATCACCCGTTCGGGCGCCGGAACAGGCGGTGAACTGGAAGGAGGAGGGGGAGTGCGCGGCGGCCCACAGGGCCGGGTACGCCTTGCTGCTGCGCTTGCAGGAGCCGCTGGCGCTGTCGTAACTGCCGGCCCCGACGCCCGAGGAGTAGGAGTCGCCGAGTGCCACGTAGCCGGTTGCGGTGGGGAGTTGGGCGGACGCGGCGGCGCTCGCGCCGGTGAGCGCGAGCGCCGTGGTGACGAAGAAGGCGGACGTCAAGGCCGCGAATCGGGACAGTCTCATGGAACCTCCCTTAGCAGGATCTCTGCCACATCCGTCGTAGCAAGACTCGCCGGTAACCGGAAGTGTCCATGCCAAAAGTTGTTTCATGTTCACGGTAAATGTGCTGATCCGGGCGGATGTTCACTGCCCTGCCCCTTGCCCCTGGCCCTCGCCGTGGTGTTCACGTCGGACCAGTGCGGGCACCACCGCCGCGGTGCCCGCCAGGAAGGCGGCCACGAGCAGGATCACCAGCGCCGGCCGGGTACCCAGGCCGAGCAGCGCGGCCCCGAGCAGACCGCCCGCGAACAACGCGCCCACCGAGAGCAGACGCCGGACCGCCGTCCGGCTGCCGTGTCCCGGCCGCTTGCCGTGCCCCAGCACCGAACCGCTGACCAGCGCCGTCATCGTGCGGGTCGCCACGGTGGTGGTGAGGTCGGGCGGGGCGGACCGCATGGCGGTGACGTTGCGCATGCCCATCGCCAGCGCCATCAGCCCGATGACCGCGTAGCGCCGGCCCGGTGGCAGTCCGGGGGCCGGATCCATCCCCCAGGCGACCGCCGCCGCGCCGGCCAGCAGGGCCGCCTCGCTGAACAGCCCGGCCGGGAACCACTGCTGCTCCCGCGCGGCCAGTCCGGACTCCCACCGGGCCCCGAGGGCCGCGCCCAGGGCGAAGGAGCCGAGCGAGACGGCCGTCGCCAGCACGGGCAGTCCGCCCTGGCCCGCCACACCGAAGCCGAGGAAGAGCAGATTGCCGGTCTGCATGGCGGCGAAGACCTGGCCGAGCGTCAGAAAGGTGATCGCGTCCACCACGCCGGTGGCCACGGTCAGACACACCATGACCACCGTCAGGGCGATTCCGCTCGGCGGCTCCACGGGCCCGGCTCCTTCCCGCGGGCACCTCACCTCGCGCTCTCACCCCCAGTCTCCGCGGGCCCGGTCCCCGGCCACGGTCATTGCGCCGTCTGTGGGCGGCCCGGCGGCCTCCTCCTGCCGCCCGGGTTGCGGTCGTTTCCGGCCTTCTTCATGCCTTGACGGTGCTCCGGGCGTTACGCGACATTGAGCCCGGCATCCGGCCGGGGGAGGACAGAGCCGCTCATGCAGACGGACACCATCCGGGGCGACGGCCCGTACGAGCCGTCCCCGCCCGTCGCACCGCCCGCGGCGCACGCACCGCCGGGCGGCGTGGTCCGGTCGCTGGCCCTGGGTGCCGCGGTCTCGGCCGGTGTGATGGGCGCGGTTCTGGCGCTCACCGGGCTCGATTCGCCGTTGCGCGCGCCGTTCACGCTCTTCTTCCTCCTGATGGCGCCGGCCGGGGCGCTCGCGGTGGCGCTCGGGCGGATGGATCCGCTCGCCCGGGCGGTGGTGGCCGGCGCCGGGGCGCTCGCCGTCGACCTGCTGGTGGCCCAGGCGATGCTGGCGCTGCATCTGTGGTCGGTGCGCGGCGGGGTGCTCGCCGTGGCCGCGTTCAGCGGGGTGCTGCTGCTGGGCTGCGCGGTACGGCGCCGGGCCGGCCGGGCGCGGGCACGCGGTACGGACTGACCGTACGGGCCGGCCGTACGGACGGAGGGGGAGCGCACGGACATGGAGATCACGGTGCACCGGCCCGGCGAGCTGACCGGGGCCGAACGCGACGCCTGGGCCGAGATGCAGGCCGGGGCGCGGGCGGCCGGGGCGCCGCAGCTGGCGAACCCGTTCCTCTCCCCCGCCTTCGCGCTGGCCGTCGGCCGCTGCCGGAGCGGCGTACGGATCGCGGTGCTGCGGGAGGACGGCCGCCCGGCCGGGTTCCTGCCCTTCCAGCGGTCCGCCCTCGGGGTGGGCCGGGCGGTCGGGCTGGGCCTGTCGGACGCGCAGGGGCTGGTGCACCGGCCGGGCCTGCGGTGGGACGCCCGGGAACTGCTCCGGGCCTGCGGGCTGTCGGTGCTGGAGTTCGACCACCTCGTGGCGGGCCAGGACGCCTTCGAAACCCGCTCGTTCGGGCGGTTCGCCTCGCCGGTCATCGATGTGGACCAGGGCTTCGAGGCGTATCTGGCCGGACTGCGGGCGCGGGCGCCGAAGTTCGCCCGGACCACCCTGGCCAAGGAGCGCCGGCTCGGCCGGGACGTCGGTCCGCTGCGCCACGTCCACGACGAGCGCGACCCGGCGGCACTGCGCACGCTGCTGCGGTGGAAGTCCGCGCAGTACCGCAGGACCGGCCGCGGCGACCGCTTCGCGCACCCCTGGATCGTGCGGCTGGTGCAGCAGTTGTTCCACACGCGCACGGAATCCTGCACCGGGCTGCTGTCCGTGCTGTACGCCGGTGAGCGGCCGGTCGCGGCACACTTCGGGCTGCGTTCCGATTCCGTCCTCGCCTGTTGGTTCCCGGCCTACGACCCGCAGTTCGCGAAGTATTCACCCGGACTCGTGCTGCATCTGGGCATGGCACGCGCGGCGGCCGCGGAGTCGCTCGGATATCTCGATCTGGGGCGCGGCGCGAAGGAATACAAGGATTCCTTCAAAACCCGTGAACTCACGGTGTCCGAGGGATGGGTGATGCGACGGCATCCGGCCGCACCGGTGCATTGGGCGCGGCGCGCGCCGGTGCGTGCGCTGCGCAATGCGGTGCTCGCCCGCCCCGAGTGGTTCGAGCCCGCGGACCGCCTGCTCAAGCAGGTCGGGCGGCTCCGGACCGGACGCTGATTCCGGCGCCCGTACGGCCCTTTCGGCCCGGTATTCCGCGGCCTTTCGTGCATATCCAAGAGGGCGTACGCCGGTGCATGAATACAGGCGTACATCAGTACGCAGTGGCCAATTGCCCTAAAGGGTATTTGACATGCAACGTCTTGCCTTAGAGTCCTCCTCGTCCATTCCGTCGCACTTCATTTCCGACGCACTTCCAGCCGTTCCGGACGAGGACCGCCGTGCTGTTCCGGGGGAGGAACAGCCGGCGGAGGCGTCCGGTGCGGTGCGCGGTGGGGGGTCTGGTGCATCTGGTCCTCGCCGGCCGACCGCGGTCGCCGGGGCCCGGTCACGAGCCGCGCTTTCGTGGTCACGCATATCGGCTCGCCCTGTCCGCACCGCGCGGGCCGGGGTGCGAACCCCCCTGTCGGACCCGGATATCAGCACGGACCGCCCGGGGGCGGGCGGTCCACCGGACGAGAGGGAAAGAAATCCCATGAGTGCGTTCCTTCGCCCGGCCGATGCGGACGATCCGCTGACGCTGCTGCCGGACCAGGCCGTCTACCGTCCCGTCTCCTCACACCTGGCCATCGCTCCGCCCGTCAGCGTCGTCATCCCGGCGATGAACGAGGCGGCGAACCTCCCGCACGTCTTCAAGACCCTCCCGGACTGGATCCACGAAGTGGTCCTGGTCGACGGGAACTCCACCGACGACACCGTCCGGGTCGCCCGCGAGCTCTGGCCGGGCGTCACCGTCGTACCGCAGCGCGGCAAGGGCAAGGGGGACGCGCTGATCAGCGGGTTCGCGGCATGCACCGGCGAGATCATCGTGATGGTCGACGCGGACGGCTCGGCCGACGGCGGCGAGATCGTCAGCTATGTCTCGGCGCTGGTGTCCGGCGCGGACTTCGCCAAGGGCTCACGCTTCGCCAACGGCGGCGGCACGGACGACATGACGTGGATCCGCCGGCTCGGCAACCGGCTGCTGACCGCCCTCGTCAACGCCAAATTCGGGGCGCGCTACACCGACCTGTGCTACGGCTACAACGCCTTCTGGCGCCGCTGCCTGGGTCAACTCGCCCTGGACTGCGCAGGGTTCGAGGTCGAGACGCTGATGAACATCCGGGTGGTCAAGGCCGGGCTGCGGGTGCAGGAGATCCCCAGTCACGAGTACCCCCGCATCCACGGCGACAGCAATCTGCGGGCGGTCCGCGACGGGCTGCGGGTGCTGAAGGTCATCGCCCGCGAACGGGCGGCCGGACGGAAACGGGTGCCCCGGCCGGCGCTGCTCACCGGGGAGGCCCGATGAGCCCCGGCAGACCGGTGGCCGGGCCGGCGGTGGGACCGGCGCTGCGGATCTCCGTCGTCATCTGTGTGCACACGGAGGACCGCTGGGACGACATCCTGGCCGCGGTGGCCTCGGTCCGCGGCCAGTCCCACCCCGCCCATGAGGTGCTGCTGGTGGTCGACCACCATGCGCGGCTGCTGGACCGGCTCCGGGAGCACTTCGGGGGCGCCCGCGCGGGCGCGCCCGCTCCCGGTGCGCCGCCGGTACCCGTGCTGATCATGGCCAATTCCGGCCCCCGCGGGCTGTCCGCGGGCCGGAACACCGGGATCGCCGCGGCGGACGGCGAGGTCATCGCGTTCCTCGACGACGACGCGGTCGCCGAGCGGGACTGGCTGCGCCACTTCGCCGCGGCCTACGCGGATCCGGCGGTGCTGGCGGTCGGCGGGCGCACCGAGCCGGTGTGGGCCGCCGGCCGCCGGCCGGTGTGGTTCCCCGAGGAGTTCGACTGGGTGGTGGGCTGCACGTACCGCGGTCTGCCGCCGGGGAAGGTGCGGGTGCGCAACGTGCTCGGCGGCAACGCCTCGTTCCGCAGGATCGCCTTCGACCTCGTCGGCGGGTTCCCGATAGGGATCGGGCGGGACGGTGACCGGCGGCCGCTCGGCTGCGAGGAGACCGAGCTGTGCATCCGGATCAGCCGCACCCTCCCGGACGCGGTGCTGCTGATCGACGACCGGGCGGTGATCCACCACCGGGTGCCGGCCGAGCGGCAGCGGTTCGGCTACTTCCGCCGCCGGGCGTACGCGGAGGGCCTGTCCAAGGCGCTGGTGACGCGGAGCGTCGGCGCCCGGGACGGGCTGGCGGCCGAGCGGCGCCACACCGCCCGGGTGCTGCCCGCAGGCGTGCTGCGCGGGCTGCGCGACACGCTGCTCGGACGCCCGGGCGGGGCCGGCCGGGCGGGCGCGATCCTGGCCGGCACGGCGGCCGCCGCGGCCGGCTACGCCCGGGGTGCCCTCCGCTCCCGTACGGCCTCAAGTACGCGACGTGACAAGGGAGTTGATACCTTCCCCGACGACGGCACGACCGCCGTGACCGCCGCGCACGAGGGAGCGGCGGTATGAGCGACGACCGCCCCCCGAGAGTGCCGATCCTCATGTACCACGCGGTGACCTTCGCCCCGACCCCGGCCGTACGGGCGCTCTCGGTCACCCCCGACGCGTTCGCCGGGCAGCTCGCCGCGCTCGCCGACGGCGGCTTCACCCCGCTGACGGCCGCCGCCCTCGCCACGGCCTGGCGGGGCGGCGGCCCGCTCCCGGACCGGCCGGTGCTGATCACCTTCGACGACGGCTACGAGGGCGTCCACCGCTACGCCCTGCCCGCCCTCGCCCGGTACGGCTTCCCGGCCACCCTCTTCCTCTCCACCGGCTGGCTGCGCGGCCCGTACGACACCGGGGACGCACCGGACACCATGCTCGACTGGCGGCAGGTGCGCGAACTGGCCGCGGCCGGCGTGGAGATCGGCGGGCACAGCCACGGCCACCCGCCGCTGGACGGCCTCGACGACCGCCGGCTGCGGCACGAGGTGCTGCGCTGCCGGGAGCTGATCGCCGAAGAGGTGGGCACGGCGCCGGAGTCCTTCGCGTATCCCTACGGCCACTCCGACCGGCGGGTGCGGGGCATGGTGCGCGGGCTCGGCTTCCGGCAGGCGCTCGCGGTCGGCAACGCGCTCGCGGCCCGCGCGCAGGGCCCGTACGCGCTGGCCCGGCTGACCGTGCGGCGCCGTACCGGGACCGAGGAGTTCGCCCGGCTCGTCGAGGGCCGCGGGCTGGTCCGCGCCTATGCCGCGGACCGGGTGCTCACCAAGGGGTACGCGCTGGTCCGCCGAGCCCGTCAGGTGGTGCGGCCGTGTCCGCCGGGCCCCTGACGCCGAGCCCGTCGTGGCCCCGCCGCGGCGGAAGAAGGAGCAGTCACGCCGGTGTCTGACACGACCACCCGGGCCGCGGAGCACACCGCCCCGGAACCGGGGGCGCGGGCGTCCGCCGGCCGCGCGCCGGGCAGTCCGCTGTTCCGCAACGCCTATGCGCTGATGCTGAACACCGGTGTCTCCGGTCTGCTCGGCCTGGGCTTCTGGCTGGTCGCGGCCCGCTGGTACACCGAGTCCGCGGTCGGTCAGGGGTCGGCGGCGATCGCCGCGATGAAACTCCTGGCGGGGCTGACGGCGGTGACCCTGACCGGTGCGCTGGCCCGTTTCCTCCCGGTCGCCGGCCACACCACGGGGCGGCTGGTGCGGCACACCTACCTCGGCAGTGCGGTCGTGGTGGCCCTCGCCGCCACCGCCTTCCTCCTCACCCTCGGCCTCTGGGGCCCCTCCTACCACTTCCTTAACGGCCCGGCGGCCGGCCTCGGCTTCGTCGTGGCGGTGGTGGCCTGGTCGGTGCTGACCCTCCAGGACGGGGTGCTGACCGGGCTGCGCAGCGCCTGCTGGGTCCCGGCCGGCAACCTCGCCTTCTCCACCGTGAAGCTGGGGCTGCTGGTCGCCCTCGCCGCCGCGTTCCCGACCGCCGGGGTCTTCGTGTCCTGGGTCGCGGCGATCGCGGTGTCGGTGCTGCCGCTGGGCTGGCTGGTCTTCCGGCGGCTGATCCCGCGCCACGTACGGGCCACCCACCGGACCGCCCGGCCGCCGTCGCCCGGCGAACTGGCCCGCTTCCTGGCCGGCGACTCCACCGGCTCGCTGTTCTCGCTCGCCGTCGTCTACCTCGTACCGGTGCTGGTCGCCTCGCAGGTCGGCGCGGCGGACAACGCGTACTTCTACGTCACCACCACCATCGGCGGCACGGTCAATCTGCTGGCCCTCAACATGGGCGCCTCGCTGACCGTGGAAGGCGCGCACGACCCGGCGGAGCTGGCCCGGCACACCCGGGCCGCGCTGCGCCGGATGACCCGCATCATGCTGCCGGTCTGCCTCGGCCTGTTCCTCTTCGCGCCGTGGATCCTGGGCGTCTTCGGCCCCGGGTACGCACGGGCGGCGACGCCGCTGCTGCGCTGGTACGCGGCCGGTGCCGCGCTGCGGGTCGTGATGGAGGTGCACTTCGCGGTGTTGCGCGCCCGGAGCCGCACGTCCGGACTCGCCGCCCTGCAGGGCCTGTTGTGCGTCCTGGTGCTCGGGCTGACCCTGCTGCTGCTGCCGCACCGGGGGCTGACCGGTGCCGGGATGGCCGAGGTCAGCAGCCTGACGGTGATCGTCGCGCTGGCCGCCCCGCGGCTCCGGCGGGTGCTGCGCGGCGGCACCGCCCCGGCGCCGGCGTGCCGGGTCCCCCCGGACGGTCGCGCCCCGGACGGCGATCTGGCGGACCTGGCGGCCTACGGGGACCTGGGCGACGGCGCGTACGGACTGCCGCGGGAGACCGCCGTGCACCGGGGGCCGCCGCAGCCCACCGCACCCCCGCCGCGCGCCCGGACCCGCCCCCGGCGGCGTACGGGCCGGGCGGCCACCGCCCTCGTCGTGCTCCTGGCGGCCACCGCCGTGGCCCTCTTCTGGCTGCCGCTGCGCGGCCTGGACGACACCGCCCTGGACCGGATGAACGGCCTCGGCCTGATCTCCGTCCTGCCCGGTGCGACCCTCGCCGGGGCGGCCCTCCTGGTGGCCGCGTTCGCCGCGGCGCTCCAACTCCCCCGGCAGCACCGGGCGCTGCTCGCGTCCCTCCTGCTGCTGACGGTGGTGGCGCTGCACGCCCTGCCCGCCGTACTGGAGGCCGAACCGCGCTTCCCCACCGCCTGGCAGCACCTGGGATTCCTGGATCACCTCTCCCGGACCGGGACGGCCGTACCGGACCTGGACGCGCGCTGGAGCTGGCCCGGTTTCTTCGCCGGGGCGCAGTTCCTCGCCGGCGCGTGCGGCGTCACCGACCTCACCGGACTCCTCCGCTGGTGGCCGCTCGCCCTCCAACTCCTGTATCTGGCACCGCTGTTCCTCCTGCTGAAGGCGGTACGGGCCGGATGGCGGGCGAAGTGGTGCGCGGCCTGGCTGTTCGTGCTGTGCGGCTGGGTCGGCCAGGACTACTTCTCACCCCAGGGGTTCACCTACCTCCTCCACCTCTGCTTCGTCGCGATCCTGCTGGTGTGGTTCCGTGCCCCGCCCCGGGCGGCGGGCCGCCGCCGCCCGGGCGAGGCCGCCGTCCTGCCGGCCGGCCCCGGTCGCCGGGGGATCCTGCTGGCCGTCCTCCTCGCCCTCTTCACCGCGTCCGTGACGGGCCATCAGCTCACCCCCTTCGTCATGCTGGGGGTGCTCACCGTCCTGGTGGTGGCCCGCCGCTGCACCCTGCCGGGGCTGCCGCTGCTGCTCGGGGCGCTGGTCGCCGGGTGGGTGGGGTTCCTGGCCGAGCCCTACTGGTCGGGCCACTTCGACGAGCTGTTCGGCGGTCTCGGCGGTGTCGGCGCCAACGTCAGCTCGTCCGTCACGGACCGGATCACCGGCGGCGACCCCACCCACCAGCTGGTCCTCCTGACCCGGGTGGCGCTGGCCGGCGGGGTGCTGGCGCTGGCCGGCTGCGGCGTACTGCGCCGGCGCGCGGCCGGCTTCACCGAGCGCTCCCTGCTGACCCTGACCGCCGTCCCGTTCCTGGCCTTCGGCCTGCAGTCGTACGGCGGCGAAATGGCCCTGCGGGTCTTCCTGTTCGCCCTGCCCGGTGCCTGCACGCTGGCCGCCCTCGCCCTCTTCCCGCTCGGTACGGCCGCCCGGCGCGGCGCCCTCGGTCCGCTCGCCGCGCTGCTGACCGGTCTGCTCCTGACCGCCGGCTTCCTCGTCGCCCGGTGGGGCAACGAGCCCTTCGAGCGGGTCCGGCCGGGCGAGGTGGCCGCCATGGACTACGTCTACGCGCACGACCGCCCGACGGTGCGGCTGCTGTGGCTGAGCAACGACCCGGTGGGCAGCGTCACCCCGGCGATGCCCTGGGGCGCCAAGGACATGGAGCGGGTGCAGTACGTACCGACGCTGGCGCCCCGCGACCCGGCCGCGGTGGCGTCATTGGTCACCGCCCTCCGGAAGGCCGGTCCGCAGTCGTATCTGATCGTCAATCACGGGCAGGCGGAGTCACTGCGGCTGGACTCGGCGTACCCGCGGGGCTGGGAGCAGCGGCTGCGCACCGCCCTCGACCGCCGCCCCGTCCTCCGGCGGGTGCTCGGCAACCCGCACGCCGCGCTCTACGCCCTCGCGCAGCGCCCGCCGGGCCCGGTGCCCGCTCCCCACCCGGGTCCGGCCGGCCCCCGGGTGACCTGGACGCCCTGGTCGGTGCTGGGCGCGCTGTCCCTGCTCGCCCTGCTGGCGGTGCTCACCCTGCGCGAACTGCTCCGCGTGACGGCGCCCTCCCCCACTGTCCGGCAGCACCGGCGGGTCCAGGCGCTCTTCTGGTTCGCGATGCCCCTGCTGGTGACGTTCCTGGCGTCGCTGGTCCAGCGTTTCCTGACGATGTCGTAGGCAGCACTCACTGCGTGAGGGAGATCCACCGCACCCCGTACCCGTCCACCACCCGCTCCTTTCCGCCCACGCGCGCCGACCCCGGCCGCTCCGCGGTGTTCACCAGCAGCGCTGTCCGCCCGTCGCTCAGCCCCAGGATGCCGACGCTGCCGGTGGCCATTTCCCGGGGTTGTGCGTCCGGCGGAAAGGCCCGGGAAAACCGCGCCAGCAGGCTCCACATGGGCAATTCCCGCCCACCGTCCGCCGATTCGGTACTGCTCCACAGACACCCCGGGCAGTCCTGCCCGCCCTGCCCCTTTCCGTCCCCCTCCGGATTCCAGTAGAAGCCGCTGGTCGCGCCGCCCTCCGCCATCTCGATCAGCGCGACGGCCTGTGCGGCGACCCGTTTGCGCTCGCTCCAGCCGCGCCGCCCGCCCTTCTCGTCCGCGACTTCGACGTACCACTCCGCCCACCACAGCGGCAGCCCGGTCCTGTTCCGCAGCCACCGTCCCACCTCGGCGAACTTGCGGGCGGCGGTGAAGACACCGGGGGCGTACCGGTCGTCCTTGCTGTAGCTGGACCCGTCGACGACCACGAAATCCGCCCCGGCCTTGTGCCGGTTCCAGTAGGCGAAGGCGTCCAGCGTGCGCTGGTCGATATGGCCCCAGGCGCCCTTGAGCGCCGACGGGTACCGGTCGTCGCCCGGCACATAGCTGTCCATCACCAGATAGGGCCCGCCCACCTGGTTGCGCTCGTCGACCTTCTTCAGCTCCTGGTAGACGAGGTTGTACAGCCGGGTGTAATTCTCGGCGTCCCACCGTCCCTTGGCGTCGTCGAAGAACCCCTTGAATTCGTTCCAGACGACGAAATGCCGGATCTCCGGATAGCGTCGGGCGACCTTTCCGGCGAGCGCCGCGAAATCCGCGAAGTGCTCCGGTTCCGGGGCCTTCTCCAGCCGGCTCCAGTCCGTCCGGCCGGGCGTCCCGCCCTTCATCCAGTCCGGCGCGCAGCACAGCGTCAGTACGGGCGTGCCGCCGGTGCGCCGGATCAGCGCCATCCGCCGGTCCAGGTCGTCGAAGGCGTACCGTCCGGGGCTCGGTTCCGGGTTTCCCGCGCCCCAGCCCATGAGGTGCTGGTTCTGTGCCATCGGCTGCCCGGCGAGCAGGTGGGCCGCCCGTTCCGCCGCCGCGTCCGCGCCCCGGTCCGCGCTGAACTGGGTGTGCGTGAAACCCCACCCGACCGCCGGCCCGGCCGCCCGTGCCCGCGCCGGCCCCTTGGCGTCCCGCTGAACGCCCCCCGGCGCGCTCCACAGGACGAACAGCAGCCCCACGCCCAGCACCACCGCCCCGGCCACGATCATCCAGGCCGTACCCTGACGTTCCCCACCACGACGTAGCACACGGGCAGATTAGCGAGCCAACTGCCCAGTACGTGCTGTTTCGGGGCAAGGGGTGGGGGCTTCCCGAGGCGATCCGGAGTTCCACTTCCTCCCTGGGACGGCTGGGACGGCATCGTCGGGCGGCCGGTCGGAAACGCTGAGCGACGCAGGGCACGCACGGTGCCGCTGCCGGTCGTTCGAGGAGGTTCCGATGAACCGACGCCTGTTCCGCAACGGTGTGGTCGCCCTGGTGGCGGCTCTCGCGATGGTCCCCGCGGTGGCGGTGGCCGACTCCGGTCCGTGCCGCCATCCCGGGCGGCATACGGACGCGGTCCACCACGGCAGTGGTGTGCCGGTGGTGGCGGGCCGTCATGTCCGTTATGCGCAGGGGGAGGTGGTGACTCCGCCCGGTGTGCCGCTGAACGTCCGCTCGGGGCCGGGTGTCAGGTACCGGGTGATCGATGCGCTGCGTTCGGGGAGCGTGCACGGGCTGCGGTGCACGACGACCGGCAGCCGCGTGCACGGCAACCCGTACTGGTACAAGCTCGCGCACCGGCCGGGCTATGTCTCCGCGCACCACGTCCATGCGTTCGGCACCGTGCCGTGGTGCTGAACGCCGTGGTGCTGAATGCCGTGGTGCTGCTGTCCGTAGCGCTGATCCCGTCACGGCGGGCGCCGCGCGGGTAGCGGCGTCCGGATGACCTCCGGCCGCCCGCCCGTGCACGGCGGTGGGCGGGCGAGCGGCCGGACCGATTGCCTGGAGGCTTGATGAGCACGGACTTCTCCGCGGCGGGGCCGGGGCGCCGAGCGGTTCTCGGGTGGCTCGGCGGTGCTGCGGTCGCGGGTGCGGTCGCCGGCACGGTCGTTCCGGGGCAGCGGGCCCTCGCGGCGGCCGGTCGGTCGCGGAGCGCGGCGGGGCGGGTGGGGGCGCCGCCGGACCGGGCGCTGCCCGCACTGGCCGCGGCGGGGCGGCAGTTCCTCGCCGGGCGGCTGCGGCACACCACCGTGCTGCAGTCGTTCGTCTTCGACGAGCGCCGGGGGCACGTCTATGCGCTGCAGGTGGTGGCGGGCGGCGTCCGGTTGGCGGGCGAGCGGGCGGCCGTCTCGCACGCGGCGCGGGTCCGGCGGGGCGATCTGTGCCTGAACCGGCTGCAGCTGGACGGGTCGCCGGCCGGGTACATGTATCTGAAGGGCTTCGGGCACGGGGGTTCGATCGGCCTGGAGGAGTCCTGGGACGGCGTCACGCTGTGGACCGAGTGGGACGCCAACCCCGCTTCCGGGTACGGCCGCGGGCTGTGCCGCTTCCGGTTCACGGACGGGCGGGTGCTGTCGCGGACCGCCGCCGGCCTGCGGACCTACCGGCCGCTCACCGGCTCCACCAGCAACTCCCCCGCCGTCGACCCGGTCCACCGGCGCCTGCTGCTGCGGTACAAGAGGAGGGGAGTACCGCATTTCGCGCTGCACGATCTCGACCGGTTCCGGGCCGGGTGGTTCCGGCCGCTGATCACCTTCGCCCAGCCCGGGGCCCACCTCGGGCTGCCCTTCCAGGGGATGGCCCTGCACGGCATATCCGCGTACCAGTTGCTCGGCAGCGCGTACGGCGTGGGCAATCCGCCGTCCTCGGGCGGCAACGCCCGCCTCTACCGCATCGATCTGCGCACCGGCAGGGCGGTGTGGCAGCAGATCGACCGGACGGCGGCGGAGTTGGTCCCGCGCGAGCCGGAGGGGCTGGCCGTATGGCGGGGCGGCGAGGCCGGCCTGCCGCGGCTGTGTCTGGGCTTCACCGAGGGCCCGGCGGGCGGCCGTAGCTTCCGCCTGTACGAAAAAGCGCTCAACTGACCTTTACCTCCCTTTCCGCACGGTGTGTCATCAACCACTGGTCATGGGTACACATTCCGCCATCCAGGAGGAATCAGACGCCCCGGGCAACCGGTTGGGGCCTCTGCGGGGGAACCACTGCCGCATCACCGGCAGGGCGGTAAGGGAGGCGCACATGGTGTCCCGCTGGCGGCCGCTGCCCGACACACTCGATCCGGCCGGGCAGCTCCTGGCCCAGGAGCTGCGCGTACTCAAGGAGCGGACCGGGCTGAGCCTGGACGGGCTGGCCCGGAAGACGCCGTACAGCAAGTCCGCCTGGCACCGCTACCTCAACGGCGAGAAGCTGCCGCCGCGTGCCGCGGTCGAGGCGCTGGGCCGGGTGGCCGGGGCGGACCAGCTCCGGCTGCTGGGGCTGTACGAAGCGGCGCACCGGGCCCGTACGGCACCGGCACCGGTACCCGCCGGGAACGCGCCGGCCACCACGGAGTTCGGGCCGCCGGCGCCGGCGACCGGCCCGGCGCGGCGGAAACTCCGCGGCGCCGCCGTCCTGATGGCCCTGACGGCCGTGCTGGCCACCGTAGGAGCGGCGGCCTCGATCGCGAGCATCCCCGCGCACGCGGTACGGGCCGAGTGGACGGCGCCCGACACCTGCCACGGCCACCGGTGCCAGGGCCGCTATCCGAGACGGTTCGGCTGCCACCGCGACGCCCGGGCCCAGAGCACGATCACGGACGCCACCTACACCGTGCGGCTGCTGTTCAGCCCGGCCTGCGGCACGGTCTGGTCGGAGGTGCGGCCGCGTTCCGGCGGCGCGGAGAAGGTGTCGATCTGGGTGGGCCGCGACGCCCGGCTCACCTCGCATCCGGGCGGCCGCGCGGGACGCGCCGTCAGCCCGATGCTGGCCACCGAGGACCTGCACAGCGCGGTGGCCTGCGCCCGGGTGGGCGACCGGGTCGCCTGCACCGGCGCCCTCGAACTGAGGACCCCGGCCCGTCCCGGCCCCGACCACGACCTGCCGGACCCCACCTTCCTGCTCCACGCGGCCCGCTGAGCCGCTTCGAGGTGGGGGCGGGCGCTCAACGAACCATCGCCAGGACCAGGAACACCGTTCCCGCGACGGCGGCGAGCCCCGCCCCCAGCCCGAAGGCCCACACCTTGTTGTTCTCGCCGCGGAGCAGTTCCTCCTCGGACTTGACCGACATGACGAAGACCCCGCCCTCGGCCGGCGCGCCGACCGCCAGCCGGCCGTCCCCGTCGGCGGCCTCGCCGTGCACGTAGAACCGGCTGCCGGGCCGGACGACCCACTCCTCGCGCCGGTACCCGATCGTCCCGTCGCCGCCCCCGAGGTCGAGGCTCAGCGGCCCGATCTGCAGGCGCCTGCCGCCTGTCCCGGTGTGCGGGTCGAACCGGTCGAGCACCTTCTCCGCGCCGACGACCTCGTGCTCCCCGGGGCGGATCACCATGCTTCCGGTCGCGTCCGTCACGAAGAACGCGGTGGAGCTGGAGTGCTCGGACAGCACATCGGTACCCGTCCGGCGCCTCCGGTTGCCGCTGCCGTCGCGGTAGACCTCCTCGTACTTGCGCGTGATCCGGTGTTTGTGCCACACGCAGTCCACGCCCTCCAGCTCGGACCGCAGCGCACCGTCCTTGTGCGGTCGGGCCTGGCCCACGACCTCACAGCGGTACCGGAAGTGCCCGGCCCCGGCGGCCTCCGCGGCCGCTTCGTGCAACGCCCGCAGATCCGCCACCGGCAGGGTCTCGGTGCTCTCCATGGCCCGCGCCCGTGCGTGCGCCACCCGCACCGCGTACGCGCAGAGCACCGCAACGACCAACCCGCCCAAACCTATCCAGACCACTCCGAACCCTCGCTTCGCCCGCCCGCCCCCCTCCGACCGCGCGACCCTATCCGGGGCGTCGGGGGACGGGGCAAGCGGCCGGCGACGGTCCGCGGCCCTCGCCGTCGGGCGCGCCGGCCGGGCGTCCCGTCAGCGCTCCCGTCCCCGTGGCTTCAGGACCACCGGGGGCAGGTCGGGGGCCGGGAGGCGGGGGCCGGCGTAGCCGTGGACGGTGCCGAAGCGGGTGGTGTCCATCCAGTCGGTGCGGGCCTCGGCGATCTCCTCGTGGCTGCGGCCGACGAAGTTCCACCACATCACGATCTGCTCCTCGAACGGTACGCCGCCCAGGAGCAGCAGGCTGCTGTCGGAGTGGGCGCGGAGCGGAAGGTCGGTGCGGCCGCAGCCGAGGTAGAGGAGGGCGCCGGGGGCGAGGCGGACGCCGTCGACCTCGGTTTCGCCGGAGATGGTCAGGGCCGCGTACTCGAAGTCGGGGTCGAGGGGGAGGCGGGTGTCCGTGGTGGCGGCGAGGGTGAGGTCGGCGCCGACGAGGGGCGAGTAGGTGGTGCCCGGGGACGCCGCGCCGTCCAGTTCGCCGAGGATGACGGTGGCGGTGAGGCCGCCGTTGCCGCCGGTGACCCGCGGCAGGTCGGTGTGGTGCTCGAAGTGCGCCGCGGTGTGGCGGTGTTCGCCGGGGAGGGCGACCCACAGCTGGGCGCCGTGCAGCAGCGGGCCGTGGCCGCCCGGGGATTCCTCGGAGTGGGCGATGGCCCCGCCGGACGTCATCAGGCCGAGTTCGCGCGGGCGGATGGTCCGCAGGCTGCCCACGCTGTCGCGGTGCAGCACCTCGCCCGCGTGCAGCCAGCTGACGGTCTGCAGGCCCATGTGCGGGTGCGGCGGCACCTGCATACCGGGCTGGTCGACGATGTCGTCGGGGCCGTAGTGGTCGACGAAGCACCAGGCGCCGATCATCCGCCGGCCGAGGTTGGGCAGCAGCCGGCGGACGACGGTGCTCTCGCCGAGCGGCACCTGTTTCCCCGGCTGGAGGTCGCGGACCGGGCCGGTGCGGCCGGTGCCCCCGCACAGACTCGGCGCGGGTCTGGTATCGAGGTTGCTCATGGCGTCACGATAGGCCGGGTGCGGGGGCGGGCGGCGGCAGGCACGAGGTGCCCGGGTGCGGCGGCCCGGACGGACCGGCGCGCGGCAGGGCTCAGGCGTAGAGGCCTCGCAGGCGCACGGAGAGGCAGGTGACGCAGCCCTCCAGTTTCTCGAACTCGGAGATGTCCACGGGGACGGGCCGGTAGCCGAGGTCGGTGAAGAGGGCGGCGGAGCCCGGGGCGCCGGCGGACATCAGGAGGGCGTCGCCGCCGAGGTGGACGACATGCGCGCCGGCCTCCTCGGGGACGGGCAGGAAGCGGGGGAAGGCGGCCGGGTCGTCGACCAGCGGCGGGTGGCCGATGACGGTGCCGTCGGGGAGTGCGGTCACCGCGGACTTGAGGTGCAGCACCCGGCTGACCGGTACGGCGATCACGCGGGCGCCCAACGGCTCGAAGGCGGCGCGGAGTTGGCGCACCCCTTCGGCGTTGGTGCGGCCGCCGCGGCCCACGTAGACCGTGTCCCCGATCTTCAGGACGTCGCCGCCGTCCAGGGTGCCGGGCGACCGGATCGCGTTGACGGAGCAGCCGAGCGCCTCGACGGCCTCCCGGGCGGCCGCTGTTTCGGGCCTGCGGGGGTCGGCACCGGGGCGGGCGAGCAGTGCGACGTTGCGGAACATGACCATGGTGTCCTCGACGAACACCGCGTCGGGGCAGTCATCGGCGGGTGCCACCTCGGTGGTCCGCCAGCCGTGGTCCCGCAGGGCCTGGACGTAGCCCTCCCACTGGCGCAGGGCGCGCGCGGGGTCGACCGGGCGCCGGGCGATGTGGGTGACCAGACCCTCGGCGAGGCGCGGGCCGGGGCGGCGGACGAGGGCCTGTTTGCTGGGCATGGGGGTGGCGGTCCTTTCGGGAGGGCCGGTGCGGATTGCCGTGATTGCCGTGGGGGCCGGGCATGCTCGGGCCCCGTGGTCGTGCCCGTCAGTCGTCGGCTCCATACGTGGCGCGCAGGGCGTCCTCGACGGCGGTGCGGGCGGCGCGCCGGTCCAGGCCGAGGCGCTGGACGCGCCGGGCGTAGCTCTCGGCGGCCGCGGCGGCCTCCTTGTCCGCGGCCTCGCCGGCCGCCGCGACGAAGCTGCCGTTGCGGCCGCGGGTCTCGATCACACCGTCGGTCTCCAGGGCGCGGTACGCCTTGGCGACGGTGTTGGCGGCCAGGCCGAGGTCCTCGGCGAGGCCGCGGACGGTGGGGAGCTTGTAGCCGACCGGCAGCGTGCCCTCCCGGGCCTGGTCCGCGATCTGGGTGCGGACCTGCTCGAAGGGCGCGACGGCCGAGGCCTGGTCGATGGTGATGCTCACGGTCTGGGGGGACACGGGGGCGCTCCTGGTGGTGCCGTGATGTGTTTGTGGCACCCATTGTGCGCCAGGAGCGCCCGGCCTGCCGGGAGCTCGGCAGGGGCGGTGCGGGCGGGAGGCCCGTAGGGGGCAGGCTCCCCGGGGCCGGCCAGGGCGCTTCTGACGGATCTCCGTGGGGGAAGGAGCGGCGCCCGGTGCGTGCGATCGCAAGGCGCCGGGATGTCTTCACAGCGGAGCCATGGGGGCATTTCGGCAACGCCGCGAGCGTGCGTCCCAGGCGCCGCGACGTCGCGGAGATCCGTCAGAAGCGCCCTAGACCTCCAGTGTGGTGCCCGTGGTCCGCAGCCAGGCGTTCATGCCGAGGGCCAGTTCGGCGCCGGGGCGGATGTCCTGGGTCGCGCCGTCGGCGGTGACCTCGGCGAGCGTGCCGGGGTCCAGCAACGGCCGGACGGGGGCGTCGTGGTCGGCGGCCAGCGCTCTCAGTTCGGCGCGCAGCGCCTCGCCGTAGCGGGGGTCCTGGGTGCTGGGGTACGGGCTCTTGACGCGGTCGGCGACCACGTCGGGCAGGACGTCGCGGGTGGCGGCGCGCAGCAGCGACTTCTCCCGGCCGTCGAAGGTCTTCAGCGACCAGGGGGTGTTGAAGACGTAGTCGACGAGGCGGTGGTCGCAGAACGGAACCCGGACCTCCAGGCCGACGGCCATACTGGCGCGGTCCTTGCGGTCGAGGAGGATCTGCACGAAGCGGGTGAGGTGGAGGTAGCTGATCTCGCGCATCCGGCGCTGGTGGCCGGTGTCGCCGTCGAGGTACGGCACTTCGGCGAGCGCCTCGCGGTAGCGGCGGGCCTCGTAGCCGGGCAGGTCGAGCTTGGCGAGCAGTCCGGCGTCGAGCAGCGCCTCGCGGACCGCGGTGCCGCCGGCGAAGCGGCCGGAGAGGCCCGCGGCGATCCAGGGGAAGGTGTCGGCGTGCACGGCCGCGGGGTCGTGGAACCAGCGGTAGCCGCCGAAGACCTCGTCCGCGGACTCGCCGGACAGGGCGACCGTGGACTGTTCGCGGACGGCCTTGAACAGCAGGTAGAGCGAGGTGTCGCCGTCTCCGAAGCCGTTGGGCAGGTCGCGGGCGGCGAGCACCGCGGCGCGGTGGCCGGGGTCCATCAGGGCGGTGGTGTCCAGGACGATGTCGTGGTGGTCGGACCCGACGTGCGTGGCGAGGGCGTGCGCGTACGGCCCGTCGGGGGTGCCGCGCAGATCGTCGGGCCGGAAGTTCTCGGTGTAGCCGGTGAAGTCCACGGCGAACGAGCGCACCGGGCCGCGGCCGGCTTCCGCCAGCGCTCCGGCGGAGAGCGCGGTGATGGCGGAGGAGTCCAGTCCGCCGGAGAGCAGGGTGCACAACGGTACGTCGGCGATCAGCTGGCGGGCGACGATGTCGTCGAGCAGTTCGCGGATGTGCGCGACGGTGGCGGCCCGGTCGTCGGTGTGCTCGCGGGCTTCGAGGGCCCAGTAGCGGCGGACGGTCAGGCCGCCCCGGCGGACCCGGACGAGGTGGCCGGGGCGGACCTCGTGCATGCCCTTGTAGACGGCGTGGCCGGGGGTCTTGGTGAAGGTGATCAGCTCGGCGAGGCCCTCGGCGTCGACGACGGGCCGGACGTCGGGGTGGGCCAGGATCGCCTTGGGCTCGGAGCCGAACAGCACGCCGTCGGGGGTGGGGTGGTAGTAGAGCGGCTTGATGCCCATCCGGTCGCGGACCAGCAGGAGTTCCTCGGTGCGCGGGTCCCAGAGCGCGAACGCGTACATGCCGTTGAGGCGGTCGGCGAACGCCTCGCCCCATTCGAGGTAGGCGTGCAGCACCACTTCGGTGTCACTGCTGGTGCGGAAGGAGTGACCCGCCCGCTCCAGTTCGGTGCGCAGTTCGCGGTAGTTGTAGACCTCGCCGCTGTACGTCGTGACGAGCACGGTACGGCCGTCGTGGTCGACGGGCATGGGCTGCTTACCGCCGTCGATGTCGATGACGGCGAGCCGGCGGTGGCCCAGGGCGGCGTGGGCGCCGAGCCAGATCCCGGCGGCGTCCGGGCCGCGGCAGGCCATGGTCTCCGTCATCGCTTCGACGGTGGGGCGCTGGGTGGTGAGGTCGTTGTCGTAGGCGATCCATCCGGTGATTCCGCACATCGTGGCGGCTCCTCCTTCGTGGGCGGCCGGCCACCGCACTCCACCGACGGCCGGCACGATCACCGTACGCGCAGATAGATGTACCCACCACCGACTCGCCGACCGAACCGCCCCGATCGAGCCATGCGCTGCGCTTGGCTTTCCGCCCACGTGCTCGGCTGCAGCGCCGTGGGGGTTGCGGTTGCGCTTTGCGGCGCCTCCCACGTGCCCGTCTGTCCCGCCGCGGGGCTTGCTCGGCGTTGCGCGCTTGGCGGCGCCTCCCACGTACCCGTCTGTCCCGCCGTCGGGCTTGGTCGCCGTTGCGCGCTTGGCGGCGCCCCGCACGTACCTGTCTGTCCCGCCGCGGGGCTCCGTCGCCGTTGCGCCTGCGGCGGGCTGGGTGGGTGTCGGGTGCGGTTCTGGCCCTCCAGACTTCGTCCTCCGGTCCAGCCCCTCCCGTGAGTGGGAGGGGTGAGCTGGGTGGGGGCGGGCGTCGTCTCAGAAGTACCTCACGTCGTGGGCAGCGGGAATACCTCCCCTGCCCGTTGGGTTGAGGCCCTGCAGGGGGCGCGCGCGACCCTTACGGGTTCTGTTCGACCGTCCCCTACGGGTCCCAACGACCCCTTGCATCCCCAACGCCCACCCCCACCCACCCCAATCCCACCCCCCAACGGGAGGGGACGGGCCGGAGGGGGCGGGGGTTTGGGGGGTAAACCAAACCCTCCCCAAAACCCGCCCCCCCGGCCCCGCACCCCACCCACCCCACAC